>NZ_JADOVE010000006.1:0-184122 GCF_015752225.1 Polaromonas sp. CG_9.11 | reverse complement strand
TCAAGCAGGGGCCGCGGGACTGGCTCCGCCAGACCGCAGGCGCAGCGGCCCCCTCGGGGGCAGGGAGCTGCACGCAGCGAACGACCGTGGGGGCAAGGCACCGCTTTACTCAGGCAGGGGCCGCGGGACTGGCTCCGCCAGACCGCAGGCGCAGCGGCCACCTCGGGGGGCAGGGAGTTACGCGCAGCGAACGACCGTGGGGGCTTATTTATTCCGGAAAGTATCGTGGCAGGATTTGCAGGTGTCGGCCGTTGCCGCAAACGAGGTCTTCAGTGCGTCCAGATTTCCGGTCTTGGTGGCGGCGGCCAGTTTGTCGGCTTCAGCCACCATCTTGTCGCCTGCAATCTTGAACTTGGCCTGCTCTGTCCAGACTTCCGACATGGCCTTGCTGCGGGGATCCTTGTCGGTACCGGGACCAAAACCGACCCATGGCAACCTGGCCATCACGGCGACCAGATGGGCATTTTCCTCCGCCACCTTGGCATCGAACGGCACCTTGCCGTTGGCCATGGCGCCCAGGCGGCCAAAATGCGTGCCCATGACGGACAGCGCGCTCTGGCGGTATTTGACGGCATCTTCAGGCTTGGCGAACTGGGCCGCGACCGGGGCGGCCATGAGCAGCAAGGTAGCCGCAGCGGCAAGGCAGACAAAAGTTTTCATGCGATTCCTCGTGATTTTCAAGAGTGGTCAGAACGACAACACTGCTACGCTTGTTGCCGGACTGCTGGAGTTTAGCCAGTGCCCACAAGTTCCGCTGGAACTTGTCGACCGCGGGAAGGCACCAACGCGCCAGCGCCCAACTGGGCGCGTCTTTGCTACAAAAAATAAATCAGGTGACGGATGTACAACCACCAAACACTGACCAAGGTACGCGTCTGGGACCTGCCGACGCGGCTTTTCCACTGGGGACTGACCATCGGCATCACCGGACTGGCCATCAGCGGCACGGTCGGCGGAAACGCCATGGCCTGGCACTTCCGCTTCGGTTATGCGGTGCTGGCACTGCTGCTGTTTCGCATCGTCTGGGGGCTGGTCGGCGGCCGCTGGTCACGCTTTGGCGCCTTCATCTATGCGCCGCAAAGCCTTATCGACTATCTCAAAGGCAAGGGCAAGCCAGAGCACAACGTCGGCCACAGCCCGGTCGGCGCCCTGTCGGTCTTTGCGATGCTGGCGTTCCTGGTGCTACAGGTCGGCAGCGGTCTGGTCAGCGACGACGAAGTCGCTTTTGCCGGGCCACTGACGGCCTTCGTCTCCAATGCCACCGTCAGCCTGGCGACAAACTACCATGCAAATATTGGCAAATGGATACTTCTGGGCCTGGTGGTGCTGCACATCGCGGCCATCGTGTTTTACCTTCTGCGCAAGCACAATCTGGTGCAGGCAATGGTGCATGGCGACAAGGAACTGGTGCTGCCAGTGCCCGCCTCGCGTGATGACCTGGCGTCCCGCACGGCAGCGTTGCTCGTCTTCACGCTGTGCGCAGGACTGAGCTATTGGATTTCCACACTGGAACACGTCGCCTTCTGAAAAGCACATCCGTGGCATGGCGCTAAACTGGTGGCCGTTTTCCCTCCAAGCGACACCGTGCCACGACCCACCCTCCAGTTCATCACGCCCGATTCTCCCGACTGGCTGGCTGCCACGCGGCAGATCTTCACCGAATACGCCATGCAGCTGGGCATTGACCTGTGTTTTCAGAATTTCGATGACGAACTGGCCGACCTGCCGGGTCAATACAGCGAACCCCGGGGCGCCTTGCTGCTGGCGCTCGTGGATGGAGAAATCGCAGGCTGCTGCGGTTTGCGCGCCCTGGATTCGGTCGACTATCCGAATGCAGCTGAAATGAAACGGCTGTATGTGCGCAAGGCGTTTCGCCGCTTTGGCCTGGGCCGGCAACTGGCCGAAACGATGCTGGACCAGGCGCGCATGGCGGGCTACCAAAGCGTGCTGCTCGATACACTGAACGACATGGAATCTGCGCGGGCACTGTATGCCGACCTGGGCTTTGTGGACATTCCGCCCTACTATCACAACCCCATGGCAGGCGCCCATTACCTGATGGTTGATTTATAAGCCAACTTTAAAAAATGGCTGTTGCACACGTTCCCATTGCACATCGGGCTATTAAAAACATAGTAAATCTTCAAAAGGCATGAGGTGCAAGCTGGAAAACATTCGCCATGAAAAAAGCCGCCTGGTTCAAGAACCGGCGGCTTGGCTAAGCAGAGCGGATGTCAGGCAGTGGCCTGAGCCAGTAGCGTTTCGGCGTCGCTGACTTCAAATTTTCCCGGGCCTTCGACGTTCAAGCTCACGACCTTGCCGTCCTTCACCAGCATGGAGTAACGGTTGCTGCGCAGTCCCAGTCCCTTGCCATTCAAGTCCAGCGTCAGGCCGGTGGCCTTGGCAAAAGCGGCATCGCCATCGGCCAGCATGCGCACCTTGCCTTCGGTTTTCTGCTCGCGCGCCCATGCGCCCATCACGAACGCGTCGTTCACGCTGAGGCACCATATTTCATCAACGCCAGCGGCCTTTAACTCGGCAAACTTCATCGCATAACCTGGTACATGTTTGGCCGAACAGGTCGGCGTGAAAGCGCCTGGCACGGCAAACAGTGCAATGGTTTTGCCGGCTGTGGCCTGCGCCACCTCGACCGGATTCGGGCCCAGGCTACAACCGTTGGCTTCAACTTGGACATACTCCATCAACGTGGTTGCTGGAAGGGTGTCGCCTACTTTAATCATGGATGCTCCTGGTTTTGTTTTCAACGAAAAATCACGTTGTAACGCGCATTTTGTCCTACCGGAAGAAGCACCGGGCTACTGCGGTCTTTGGCCCCACACTGACCGGCTTATTGCCCGAAGTCCACAACAAAAAAGGCCCACAAAGTGGGCCTTTTTAAGAGCGCATCACGCCAAGTCCTGCGACTTAGACGATAGCGGCCTTTTGTACCAGACGGGTCACAACCCAGTTCTTGGTCTTGGAAATAGGACGGCTTTCGGTGATCTCGATCACGTCGCCCGTCTTATACTCGCCCTTTTCATCATGAGCGTGGTACTTGCTGGACAAGGAAACGATCTTGCCATAGAGCTCGTGCTTCACACGGCGTTCGACGAGGACCGTGACGGTCTTGGCACGCTTGTCACTGACCACCTTGCCAACCAGGGTGCGCTTGAGGGATTTTTTAACTTCCGTCATTATTTTGCTCCTTGTTTGACGATGGTTTCGGCCAAAATAGTTTTGGCGCGAGCGATGGCGCGGCGCGTCGAGCGCAGCGTAGCCAGGTTGGTCAGTTGCTGCGTGGCTTTTTGCATGCGCAAGCCAAAGTGGGCTTTTTGCAGCGCATTGACTTCGGCTTTCAGGCCGTCAACATCTTTTTGGCGCAATTCAGTAGTGTTCATTTCTTCATTCTCCTGATTACTGGCCGATCATGCGGCTGACGAACGTGGTACGCAGCGGCAGCTTGGCAGATGCCAGGCGGAACGCTTCGCGGGCCAGTTCTTCAGTCACACCGACAATTTCGAAAACGATCTTGCCGGGCTGGATTTCAGCCACGTAGTACTCTGGATTGCCTTTGCCGTTACCCATGCGCACTTCAGCGGGCTTTTGGGAAATCGGCTTGTCCGGGAAGACGCGGATCCAGATACGGCCGCCACGTTTGACGTGACGGGAAATCGCACGGCGTGCGGCTTCAAGTTGGCGAGCAGTCAGGCGGCCACGATCGGTGCACTTGAGACCGAAGTCACCAAATGCAACGGTGTTGCCACGGGTGGCGACACCCGTGTTACGGCCTTTTTGCTCTTTGCGGTATTTTCTGCGAGCGGGTTGCAGCATTTAAATTCTCCGTGAGTAGACCGATTACTCGGTCTTGGCACCGTCAGCTGCTGCAGCTGGCGCGGCTTTGCGGACGCGCTTAACGGTGTTGTTCGGGGCTTCGGCGCCAGACGCCTCGGCCGGCTTGTCGCTGCCGTCAGCCGGTGCGGTGTTGCCACCGACCGCACTGCGTGGTGCGCGCGGGGCACCGCGAGGCGCTCCACGGTCCGGACGGTCACCCGGACGGGCGTCACGACGCGGGCCGCGCGGCTTGCGCTCTTCGTCAGCCACTTCGATCATCTTGGCGCCTGTGCCGTCGTTGCGGCCCAATGTGTCGCCCTTGTAGACCCAGACCTTGACACCGATGATGCCGTAGGTGGTCTGGGCTTCCGAGGTGCCGTAGTCGATGTCAGCGCGCAGGGTATGAAGGGGCACGCGACCTTCGCGGTACCACTCGCAACGAGCGATTTCGATGCCGTTGAGGCGACCCGACGACATAATCTTGATGCCCAGGGCACCCAGACGCATGGCGTTTTGCATGGCGCGCTTCATGGCACGGCGGAACATGATGCGTTTCTCAAGCTGCTGGGTGATGCTGTCGGCGATCAGCTTGGCATCGATTTCAGGCTTGCGAACTTCTTCGATGTTCACGGCAACCGGCACGCCCAGCTGGCGGCTCAGTTCCTTCTTCAGGGCTTCGATGTCCTCGCCTTTTTTGCCGATGACAACACCCGGACGTGCCGAGAAAATCGTGATGCGGGCATTCTTGGCAGGGCGCTCGATCAGAACGCGCGACACAGCGGCATTCTTCAGCTTTTTCTTCAGGTACTCGCGCACCTTGATGTCTTCGGCCAGCATGCCGGCGAAGTCACGGTTGTTGGCGTACCAGCGGCTGGACCAGTTGCGGCTGATGGACAGCCGAAAACCGGTTGGGTTGATTTTTTGTCCCATGTCTGCCCTTAGTTTCCAACGACCACGTACACATGGCACGTAGGCTTGCTGATGCTGTTGCCGCGGCCTTTGGCGCGCGCGGAGAAACGCTTGAGCGTGGCGCCTTGTTCGACGTAGATGGTTTTCACCCTCAACTCGTCGATGTCGGCACCGTCGTTGTGTTCAGCGTTGGCGATGGCGGACTCGACAACCTTCTTGATGATTCCAGCAGCTTTTTTCTGCGTGAAGTTCAGGATGTTGAGTGCTTGATCCACTTTCTTGCCGCGGATCAGGTCAGCGACCAGACGGCCCTTGTCGACCGACAGACGAACGCCCCGGAGGGTTGCACGTGTTTCCATGGTCTTTCCTTACTTTCTCACAACTTTTTTGTCAGCCGGATGACCTTTGAAAGTCCGGGTGAGTGCGAACTCACCCAGCTTGTGGCCAACCATTTGATCGGTGATGTAGACGGGGACGTGCTGCTTGCCGTTGTGCACGGCGATGGTCAGGCCGATGAACTCGGGCAGGATCATGGAGCGGCGCGACCAGGTCTTGATCGGCTTTTTGTCTTTGTTGGTAACGGCTTTATCGGCCTTTGCTACCAAATGATGGTCGACAAATGGACCTTTTTTCAGTGAACGTGTCATTTCCTGCCCTTACTTCTTGCGACGCGAAACAATCATCACTTGCGTGCGCTTGTTGTTGCGGGTGCGGTAGCCCTTGGTCAGGTTACCCCATGGATCGACAGGATGGCGACCTTCGCCGGTCTTGCCTTCGCCGCCACCGTGTGGGTGATCGACCGGGTTCATGACCACACCGCGAACGGTCGGGCGAATACCCATCCAGCGCTTCACACCGGCCTTGCCGAGGCGGCGCAGGCTGTGCTCTTCGTTGGCAACTTCACCAATGGTGGCGCGGCATTCAATGTGAATCTTGCGAACCTCACCGGAGCGCATGCGCACCTGGGCATAAGTGCCCTCGCGCGCCAGCAGCGTCGCAGATGTACCGGCGGAACGCGCAATTTGCGCACCCTTGCCGATTTGCATCTCGATGCAGTGGATCGTCGAGCCCACGGGAATGTTGCGGATAGGCAGCGTGTTACCGACGCGAATCGGTGCTTCCGAACCGCTCAGGATCGTGGCACCGACTTCAAGGCCGCGAGGGGCAATGACATAGGCGCGCTCGCCATCGGCGTAGCAGATCAGCGCAATGTGGGCCGTGCGGTTGGGGTCGTACTCGATACGCTCGACCTTGGCCGGAATGGCATCCTTGTTGCGTTTGAAGTCAACCACGCGGTAGTGGTGCTTGTGACCACCGCCCTTGTGGCGAACCGTGATGTGTCCGTTGTTATTACGGCCGGACTTCTGGAACTGAGGTTCGAGCAGCGGCGCGTAAGGCTCACCCTTGTGAAGGTGATCCCGGGAGATCTTCACCATGCCGCGCATACCCGGCGAGGTGGGTTTCATCTTAATGACAGCCATTATGCAGACTCCCCACCGAGGTTCAGCTCTTGACCGGCCTGCAGCGTCACGTAGGCTTTGCGCAGGTTGTCCCGGCGGCCGACAGACTTGCCAAAGCGCTTGGTCTTGCCTTTGATGTTCAGTACGGCCACAGCCTTGACGTTTACCTTGAACATCAATTCCACAGCGGCCTTGATTTCGTATTTGGTAGCGTCCTGCAGGACCTTGAAGGTGACCGAATTGGATTTTTCCGCAATCATCGTGGCCTTTTCAGACACGATGGGAGCGACCAAAACCTGCATCAGGCGGCCTTCGTTGTATTTGGTTTGGGCGTTCACGGCGCTCATGCAAACATCTCCTTCAGTTGGTCCATGGCGGCCTTGGTCACCAGCACCTTTTTGTAGTGCACCAGGGACAATGGGTCGGCATAGCGGGGCTCAACAACCAGGATGTTGACCAGGTTGCGCGATGCCAGGTACAGGTTTTCGTCAACCTGATCAGCAATCACCAGCACCGAATTGAGGTTCATGGCCTTGAACTTGTCAGCCAGGACTTTCGTCTTGGGTGAGTCCACAGTCAGCGAATCAACCACAGCCAGGCGGCCTTCGCGCGCCAGTTGCGAAAAGATCGAAGCCATCCCGGCGCGATACATTTTCTTGTTGATCTTGTGCGTGAAGTTTTCATCAGGCATGTTTGGGAAAATACGACCGCCGCCGCGCCACAATGGCGAAGACGTCATGCCTGCACGTGCGCGACCCGTACCCTTTTGTTTAAAAGGCTTCTTGGTCGAGTGACGAACCTGCTCACGGTCCTTCTGCGCACGGGTGCCTTGACGGGCATTGGCCTGGAAGGCCACGATCACCTGGTGAATCAGGCTTTCGTTGTATTCACGACCAAAAACGGCGTCGGACACGTCCACTTTGGACGATGACAGACCCTGGTCATTCAGGAGTTCGACCTGCATCAGTTCGCTCCTTTGGCAGCGGTTGGTTTGGCCTTGATGGCGGCGCGAACCGTCACAAAACCGCCTTTGGAACCAGGCACAGCGCCACGAATCATCAGCAGCTGACGGGCTTCGTCAATACGCACGATGTCGAGGTTTTGCGTGGTGATGGTGCAGTCACCCATGTGACCCGTCATGCGCTTACCGGGAAAAACGCGACCGGGATCCTGCGCCATACCGATGGAGCCGGGCACATTGTGCGAACGGCTGTTACCGTGCGACGCGCGCTGCGACTTCATGTTGTGACGCTTGATGGTGCCGGCAAAGCCTTTACCGATAGACGTGCCCTGCACATCCACCAGCTGACCCACAGCGAAAATATCGGCTGCAGGTACAACCGTGCCTGCAGCGTATTTGCCTGCGACGTCAGCCGTCACGCGGAATTCTTTCAGGATCTCACCAGCTTCAACACCTGCTTTTGCAAGGTGGCCGGCGGCCGGCTTGGTCACGCGCGATGCTTTGCGCGATCCAAATGCCACCTGGAGGGCATCGTAGCCGTCATTTGCTTCGGTTTTAACCTGGGTCACACGGTTGTTGGACACATCCACCACTGTGACAGGAACTGTGTCCCCATCATCAGTGAACAGACGCATCATGCCCACCTTGCGGCCCAGCAACCCGAGGGAGTTGCTCAGACTCATGATTTTCTTTCGTAACTTCCACCGCTGCGACTTCAATTGGCCACAGACGTTTTGATGTGAAAGACTGTTAATAAAACTGCTCCCAAATTCATGTGCTTTTGACGGCAAATTCAGGACAGCCCAAAATTATAGCGCAGACTGCCAAAAATGGCAAATCTGCGCTAAGGATAGAAAATACAGCAGGTGCGCTGTTGGATTTGCACCCAACAACAACAGCCCGCCTTGATTTTTTGTTTACTGCAGCTTGATTTCGACGTCCACGCCAGCAGGCAGGTCGAGCTTCATCAATGCATCAACGGTCTTGTCCGTCGGGTCGACGATGTCCATCAGGCGCTGGTGCGTGCGGATTTCAAGCTGATCGCGGCTCGTCTTGTTGACGTGGGGCGAACGCAGAATGTCGAAACGCTTCATGCGGGTCGGCAAAGGCACGGGGCCCTTGACAATCGCACCGGTGCGCTTGGCGGTGTCAACGATCTCGGCGGCTGACTGGTCAATCAGTTTGTAGTCAAACGCTTTGAGACGGATACGGATTTTTTGCTTGGTGGCCATGGTAATTCCTTGGATTAGTCTGGGGAATTACGCGAGGATCTTGGCCACAACGCCAGCGCCTACGGTACGGCCGCCTTCGCGAATGGCGAAGCGCAAGCCTTCTTCCATGGCAATCGGATTGATCAGCTTGACGGTGATCGACACGTTGTCGCCAGGCATGACCATTTCCTTGCCTTCTGGCAACTCGATCGCGCCCGTCACGTCCGTCGTGCGGAAGTAGAACTGGGGACGGTAGTTGTTAAAGAAAGGCGTGTGGCGCCCGCCCTCGTCCTTGGACAGGACATAGATCTCGCCGGTGAAGTGCGTGTGCGGCTTGATCGTGCCGGGCTTGCACAGCACTTGACCACGCTGCACGTCTTCACGCTTGGTGCCGCGCAGCAAGATGCCGACGTTGTCGCCAGCCTGGCCTTGGTCGAGCAGCTTGCGGAACATTTCCACGCCGGTGCAAATCGTCTTTTGCGTGTCGGCAATGCCGACGATCTCGATTTCTTCACCAACCTTGACAATGCCGCGCTCGATACGGCCGGTCACGACGGTGCCGCGGCCGGAGATCGAGAACACGTCTTCCACAGGCATCAGGAAAGCGCCGTCAATCGCGCGCTCCGGCAATGGAATGTAGTTGTCCAGGGCGTCGGCCAGCTTCATGATGGCTTCTTCGCCCAGCGGGCCCTTGTCGCCTTCAAGGGCGAGCTTGGCAGAACCGTGGATGATCGGGGTGTCGTCTCCCGGAAAATCGTACTTATCGAGGAGCTCGCGCACTTCCATCTCGACGAGCTCAAGCAGTTCGGCGTCGTCCACCATGTCGCACTTGTTCAGGAACACGATGATGTAAGGTACGCCGACCTGGCGGGCCAGCAGGATGTGCTCGCGCGTCTGGGGCATCGGGCCGTCAGCAGCCGAGCACACCAAAATCGCACCGTCCATCTGGGCTGCACCGGTGATCATGTTTTTCACATAGTCAGCGTGGCCTGGGCAGTCAACGTGGGCGTAATGGCGCGCAGCCGTTTCGTACTCGACGTGGGCGGTGTTGATGGTGATGCCGCGTGCTTTTTCTTCCGGCGCCGCGTCAATTTGATCGTAAGCCTTGGCTTCGCCGCCAAACTTGGCCGCCAGCACGGTGGCAATCGCCGCCGTCAGCGTGGTCTTGCCATGGTCAACGTGGCCGATCGTGCCAACGTTGACGTGCGGCTTGGTCCGCGAAAATTTCTCTTTTCCCATTTCCAACTCCAGTAAAGAACATGCCCGTGACAGGTTTAACGTTTGCACTGTGTTGCTGATTCCATCACCACGGGCAGTGAAGGGCACACAATCGCAGACATGAAAATTTTGATGCCTGCATTTTTCAATGCAGTCATCGGCTTGGGTTTACTTCGCGCGAGCAGCCATGATGGCTTCTGACACATTGCGCGGCGCTTCGGTGTAGTGCTTGAACTCCATCGAGTAGGTTGCACGGCCTTGCGTTGCAGAGCGCAACGTGGTCGAGTAGCCAAACATTTCGGACAAAGGCACTTCGGCCTTGATAACCTTGCCGCCACCAATCATGTCTTCCATACCCTGCACCATGCCGCGGCGTGAGGCCAAATCGCCCATCACGTTGCCGGCATAGTCTTCGGGCGTCTCAACCTCAACCGCCATCATCGGCTCAAGAATGACCGGGCTAGCCTTGCGGCAGCCTTCCTTGAAACCAAAAATGGCCGCCATCTTGAATGCAAGCTCGTTCGAGTCCACGTCATGGTAAGAGCCGAAGTGCAGCGTGACCTTGACGTCAACCACCGGGTAGCCGGCCAACACGCCCGCCGTCACGGCTTCGTTGATGCCCTTTTCGACGGCAGGAATGTACTCACGCGGCACCACGCCACCCTTGATGGCGTCGATGAACTCGATGCCCTTGCCCGGTTCGTTCGGCTCGATCTTGAGCACCACGTGGCCGTACTGGCCCTTACCGCCCGATTGACGAACAAACTTGCCTTCGGCATCTTCGATGGTCTTGCGGATGGTTTCGCGGTAGGCCACTTGCGGCTTGCCGACGTTGGCTTCCACACCGAACTCGCGCTTCATGCGGTCAACAATGATTTCCAGGTGCAGCTCGCCCATGCCGGCAATGATGGTCTGGCCCGATTCTTCATCAGTCTTGACGCGGAAAGATGGATCTTCTGCGGCCAGGCGCTGCAGGGCGATGCCCATTTTTTCTTGGTCAGCCTTGGTTTTTGGCTCAACGGCCTGGGCAATCACCGGCTCAGGGAACACCATGCGCTCCAGCATGATGATCGCATCCGGATCGCACAGCGTTTCGCCAGTGGTCACGTCTTTCAGGCCCACGCAGGCGGCGATATCGCCAGCGACAATTTCACTGACTTCCTGGCGTTCATTTGCGTGCATCTGCACGATTCGGCCAATTCGCTCTTTCTTGCCCTTGATGGGGTTGTAAACGGTGTCGCCTTTTTTCAGCACGCCGGAATAGACGCGTACAAAGGTCAACTGGCCGACGAACGGGTCGGTCATCAGCTTGAAGGCCAGCGCCGAGAATTTCTCCGAGTCGTCAGCCCTGCGGGTGACCGGCTCTTCATCATCATCGGTGCCCTTGACTGGCGGGATGTCGATTGGCGAAGGCATGAAGTCAATCACGGCGTCCAGCATGCGCTGCACGCCCTTGTTCTTGAAAGCAGAACCACAGTACATCGGCTGAATTTCGCTGGCGATGGTGCGCGTGCGGATGCCAAACTTGATCTCTTCTTCAGACAAATCACCTTCTTCAAGGTATTTATTCATGAGCTCTTCGTTGGCTTCGGCAGCAGCCTCGACCATCTTTTCGCGCCATTCCTTGGCCAATTCCAGCAGTTCGGCTGGAATCTCACGGTATTCGAACTTCATGCCCTGCGACGCCTCATCCCAGATGATGGCTTTCATCATGATCAGGTCCACGACGCCGGTGAAGTTTTCTTCAGCGCCGATAGGGATGACCATGGGAACAGGGTTGGCTTTCAGACGCAGCTTCATGCCCTCAACCACCTTGAAGAAGTTGGCGCCGGTGCGGTCCATCTTGTTGACAAAGGCCAAGCGCGGCACTTTGTACTTGTTGGCTTGACGCCAAACGGTTTCAGACTGTGGCTGTACGCCACCCACTGCGCAGTAAACCATGCAGGCGCCGTCCAGCACACGCATGGAACGCTCGACTTCAATCGTGAAGTCCACGTGGCCCGGGGTGTCGATGATGTTGATGCGGTGCTCCGGGAAGGATGAGTCCATGCCTTTCCAGAAGCAGGTGGTTGCAGCAGAAGTGATCGTGATGCCACGCTCTTGCTCCTGCTCCATCCAGTCCATGGTGGCTGCGCCGTCATGAACTTCACCAATCTTGTGGCTCACCCCGGTGTAAAAAAGGATGCGCTCGGTGGTGGTGGTCTTGCCGGCATCGATGTGCGCGGAAATACCGATATTGCGGTAGTTTTTAATGGGGGTAGCGCGGGACATAAATTACTTTCAGTTCGGTGTTGCGAACAAAGACTCGTTGCCAAGATACTTCTCTTGATTTTCTACGCGTCTGCCGGCCGGGCGCTTTTGGCACCGAGCCGGCAGAAGTTGGGGTTGAACCATCAGGATTCAAGGATTTTGGTTCCTTGAAGATCCGATCAGCAACCCTTCAAATCAACACGCAGTCAACACTGCAATCGATTGAATTAGAAGCGGAAGTGGCTGAAAGCCTTGTTGGCTTCGGCCATGCGGTGAACTTCGTCACGCTTTTTCATGGCGCCGCCACGGCCTTCGGTGGCTTCCATCAATTCATTGGCCAAGCGCAATGACATTGATTTTTCGCCGCGCTTCTTGGCCGCCTCCTTCAACCAGCGCATGGCCAGGGCCATGCGGCGGACAGGACGCACTTCAACCGGCACCTGGTAGTTTGCACCACCGACGCGGCGGGACTTCACTTCAACCATGGGCTTGATATTGCCAATGGCCATATGGAAAGCCTCCAGCGGATCTTTGCCGGGGTTCTTTTTCTCGATTTGCTCCAGGGCGCCATAAATGATGCGCTCTGCGACGGCTTTCTTGCCGCCTTGCATGATCACGTTCATGAATTTGGCAAGATCGACATCGCCAAATTTTGGATCAGGAAGAATTTCACGTTTAGGGACTTCGCGACGACGTGGCATTTTTTCACCTCTTTGCTTCAGTTGGCGCTGCTTTCGGCAACACCGCGAGAGTTAGCAAACCCTCACTTACTCGACCGGCGCAAACAATTTGCACTTGGGTCACTTCGCTCAACACACCGGCCAGGGTGAATCAAGCACTTTTTTTTGAAAAAACCTTTGACAGCTTCTTCGGGCGCGAACGGTGAAGTTCGAACCGATGGGCCAATTACTTGGCTTTTGGACGCTTGGCGCCGTACTTGGAACGCGACTGCTTGCGGTCTTTCACGCCTTGCAAGTCGAGCGAGCCACGAACGATGTGGTAACGCACACCTGGCAAGTCCTTGACACGACCGCCACGAACCAGCACGACGCTGTGTTCCTGCAGATTGTGGCCTTCGCCGCCGATGTAGGAAATGATTTCAAATCCGTTGGTCAGGCGCACCTTGGCGACTTTACGCAAAGCGGAGTTTGGCTTTTTAGGCGTAGTGGTGTACACACGGGTGCAAACGCCACGGCGCTGTGGAGAATTCTCCATTGCGGGGCTTTTTGACTTGATCTTTTCGACCTCGCGCCCCTGACGGACTAACTGATTGATGGTTGGCATTGGAAACGTCCCTAAACGTCTGAAAACGGTATAAAACTGCGAAAAACTTCCCCGCACCAAAAGCGGAAAAGCTTTCGATTGTATGCGGGATGCCGAAAAATCTCAAACAGTTGTTTTGGCCAAGGCAGCGTGGGTCTTGAGGGCCAGGCACAAGCCGCGTTCATTACCCTGGCCAACATACCGAACGACCAAGGGTTTGTTCTTTCCATAATTGGCTTGATAGGCCATGCACAAAAATGAACATCTACCGATCGGCCGAGGTCAAAAAAAATCTCTTTTGATCTTTATAGCCTCCGGGGAAGTGCCCATCACCACGCATTTGTTGCAACAAAACGCCCCTCGGGTGGATGAGCGCATGTTTGTCAATGACCGGGCACCCTGGACGATGGGAGTTCAATTGCTGGAAGTCATGTCGGGCATCGCGCTGCTGTCGATGACGGTGTGTGAAGACATGCTCAACGGTCAGCGGACCTGACAAGGCAGACTGATTTCGGCACTCGCCGATTCGGATTTTTCCTTCGCCTGCAACTTCTACAAGGCGAGGACCGCGGCTTCGGGCTCCCGCATGGTTACGGCCCCGGCGCGTCCAGGCGATCTGCGACCGCCAGCTGGCGTTCCGCTGATTAAGCGGGCATCCAGCTGCCGGAAATGGATTCAATGGCAAGCTGGCAATTGCCCCTGGTTCGAAACCGCCGCAGGAACGGATGGCCATCAAACGGCCTGCCCTTGGCGACCTCGAACCGATCGAGCAAGCCAGCGCCACAAGATCAGCGCGCTGCGGCTGCAGCGCCTGCACGACACGCTGAGCATGCGCATGGCCATGCGACGCGTTGCCGCAACGCTTTACATGCCAGGGGGGTTCATCCTGGCGACCTGCAGCAGTTTGCCGACCTGTCGAAATTTCCATTCACTGCCAAGAACCAACAGCTGCACGACCGCCGCATCAGCGGCACCTGCACCTGCACCTGCACCTGCATCGGGACCGGCCAAGACATGGCGGCGGGCAGAATCCGGCATTTGCTTGCGTTCGGCTTCAGGCGAATGCGCCAGGACAAGGATTCTCGCGCTTATTTGATCCAGAGCCGAATCGAGTCCCAAGCCCGGCCAATGATGCCGGCTTCTTCCACCGAGGCCAGCGCCATCAGCGGCACTTCGGCCATGGGCACGGGGTCGTCGCCATTCATGATCTTCAGGCTGCCGACCAGCTGACCCTTCTTGAACGGCGCGACCAGCGGCTCGGGTCGGGCCACCTGGGTCTTGAGCTTGGACGCGGTGCCGGCGGTCACGGCCACCACAATCGCTTCCGGGCGGCCCAGCTTGACGACGGCGTCCTTGCCTTTCCAGACCGCAGGCGTGACCACGGCCTGGCCGGCGTCGAACAGCTTGACCGCCTCGAAGGCGGTGTAGCCCCAGTTCAGCAGCTTTTGCGTTTCATTGGCGCGGGCGCTGTCGCTTGAAGCGCCCAGTACGATGGCCAGCAAGCGCCGTTCGCCGGCCTTGCCGGCCGTGCCCAGGTTGGGAAATTCGCGTCGGGCCGTGGCAATCATGCAGTAGCCCGCGGCATTGGTATGGCCGGTTTTCAGGCCATCGACCGTCGGGTCGCGAAACAGCAGCGTGTTGCGGTTGGTGTCGTTGGTCGCCGGCGTGCCGGGATAGCGGTACTTCTTGATGGCCGAGTAGCCGATGTAGTCGGGGAAGTCGCTCATCAGGCGGGTGGACAAAATGCTCAGGTCGCGTGCCGTGGTGGTGTGGCCGGCCTCGGTCAGGCCTTCGGGGTTCTTGTAGCTGGTCGAATTCATGCCCAGCGCCTTGGCCTGCTGGTTCATCAGCTCGACGAAATGCTCGGCCGTGCCGCCCACGCCCTCGGCCAGCGCCATGGTGGCGTCGTTCCCGGACTGCACGATCATGCCCTTGATCAGGTCCTCGACCGGCACCTGCATCTTGGGGTCGATGAACATGCGCGAACCCGGCATCTTCCAGGCGCGGGGGCTGACGCCGAAGGTTTGGGTCAGGGTGATTTTTTTCGACTTGAGCGCATCGAACACCAGGTATTCGGTCATCAGCTTGGTGAGAGAGGCCGGCTCGACCGGCGAGTCGATGTCCTTGGCGGCCAGGATCTGGTTGGCCGTGACGTCGAGCAGCAGATAGGAACGGGCAGCAATTTCGGGCACCTGCGGCGCCTGGGCATGGGCTGCGGGCAGCGCTACCGAAACAAACAGGACGAGGGTGGCGGCCAGGCCGCGCAGGCCGGCAGGGGCCTTGAGGAAGCAGTGCATGGAAAAAACCGGTTGGTGAAAGTCGAAAAATTTTGAAAGGGCGAAAGCACCGGGCAGGCGCAAGAGGCAAACCGCGCCGGCTCGGGACACTTCAATCCGTGGGCGACGCCAGGTGACAGGTCACCAGGTTTTTGAGCAGCGGCAATTGTCCGTGAAAGAAATGACCGACCCCGGGCACAACCGTAACAGGAAGTGCCTGCGGCCGCGCCCAGTCCATCACGTCGGCCAGCAGCACCGTGTCGTCCTGCTCGCCATGCACCACCAGCGTGCGGTTGTGCGCCGCGCTGTCGATGGGCGCGGCCGGGGCGCGGCTGACGCTGGTGCCAACCAGGACGAGTTTTTCAATCGGCCGGCCGGCCTGCAGGCGGGCAAAGGCATGGGTGGTGACAAAGGCGCCGAACGAGAAACCCGCCAGCGCCAGCGCCGCCTGCCCCTGGCCAGCGGGCGCGGCATGCTGCACCACCGCCAGCAGGTCTTCCAGTTCACCCCGGCCTTCGTCATGGCTGCCGGCGCTGCCGCCAACGCCGCGAAAGTTGAAGCGAACGGCAGTCCAGCCGGTCTGCACAAAGGCGCGGGCCAATGTCTGTACCACCTTGTTGTCCAGCGTGCCGCCGAACAGCGGATGCGGATGGGCGATGACAGCGATGCCGCGCGAGACGCCCGCCGGCAGGTCCAGGGCAATTTCCAGCGCACCGGCCGGGCCGGCGATGCTGGACTTCTGGGTTTTGGAGTTCATGCAAACCGCTTTCTCTCGTTCTTTTTGGAGCATTTAGCTGCTATGCAAATAATAGCAGCTTGTACCCACTGGTATTGCGGAAATGGCTTGAATCATGCCATTTTTACCGATCCGGCCGTCGCGCCGGCCCTCACCGCCCCAGGTGCGGCGGCGTCAGCAGGCGTTCGACCACCTGGCCGTTTTTCAGGTGCGACTCGACAATCTCGTCGATGTCGCTGGCGTCCACATAGCTGTACCAGACGCCTTCCGGGTAGACCACCGCTACGGGCCCAGCAGCGCAGCGGTCCAGACAGCCGGCCTTATTCACCCGCACCTGGCCCGGCCCGGACAGCCCGGCGGCCTTGACCAGCTTCTTGCAACGGTCAAAAGCCTGCTGGGCGCCCTGGTCGGCGCAGCATTCTTCGCCCTTGTCGCGCTGGTTCAGGCAAAAGAAGATATGCCGTTCATAGTAGGAAGGAGCCAGAGCAGCCGGGGCGGCTTCGGGCAGGGGATGGGGCACGGTGGAAAGGGTCATAACGGCAAATTTTACGTTTCACCGGCGCCCGCTTGCGGCTCCCGGGCGGAAATCCGCGCCAGCAGACAGGCCAACGCGGCATACGGCCACAGCCAGCCCAGCCACTGCGCCAGGCCGTAAAACTGGATGAAGCGGCCTTGCTCCCAGATTTGCAGTGTCTGGGCAAAGTAAGGATCGGCAGGCGCCTGGTTGAGCAGGCCCAGGTGCACCGCCAGCGCCAGCAAGGCCAGCGCAGCCGCAGCCCGGCGTGGCACGGCCAGCAGCAGGGCCGCCAGCACCACGCCCAGGCCGATGCCGGCGCGCACCGGCGCATCCAGCCAGGCCCAGGCATGTTCGGGTCCGTAGCTGAGGGCCGCCGACAGGGCCGACGCACCCAGCCCCACCGCCAGGGCGACAGCAGCGAACACCGCGCGCTGGCCCAGCCGGCGGATCACGCAATAGCCCAGCAGGCAGGGAATCAGCGCGCCCAGCGCCACGCAGAACAATTCGGCCAGCGGCACCAGCGGCTGGAGCTCGACCTCGCGCACCGGCAGCCATTCCAGGAAAGGCGTGTCGGCCAGCGCATCGGCCAGCGCCGACTCCAGCCGTTCGAAAACCTGCCCCAGCCCCATGGGGACCGACGCCGGAAACAGCAGGGCCGGTGGCCAGAGCAGCAGCAGCACCAGCACACTGCGCGCATCGGCTGAAAACCAGCGCGCCCGCACGCGCCTCCAGCGGTCGATCACGCCGGACCGTTCCAGCGCCAGCGCGCAGCAGGCCCCAAGCCAGGCGCCCAGCGTGTTCAGCGCGAAATCAACATTCGAAGGAATACGCGACGGCAGGTAGTTCTGCAGCGTTTCCATCGCCAGCGACAGCAGGCCGGCGCCCAGTACCGAAACACTGACCGCCCAGGCCACGCGCCGGCTGTGCAGCGCCGACATGGCCAGCAAGAACCCGAGCGGTGCATACCCCAGCAAATTGATGCCGACGTCAAAGCCGGTCCAGTACTTCGGCAGGGGTGAAGCCAGGAAGCGCAGCGGCGAAAGCCCCTGGTTGCGCCATTCCGAAAACGGATACAGGCTGGCATAAATGATCAGGCAGACCAGCGCCAGCGCCAGCGGCCAGGCCGTGGTGGCGGTTGCACCTCCGAGGTGCTCACGGCGCTTCGCTGCGTGCGGTTGCGCCCCCGCTTCCAGAAGAATTGGCACACCCCCATCGTCGTCACTGCGCTTCGCTTCGTGTACTTCCTTTCCCCCTTGAAGGGGGCGAAGCATGGCATCCGGCGAAGCCGGCCTGCCTGCGTCTGCTGGCGAAGAAGGGTTTGCCACGTCTTGCTGAAGTGGATCGCCGTCAGAACGGCTTGACCACCACCAAAATGACGGCAGCGACCAGCAGCAGCACCGGCACTTCGTTGAACCAGCGCATCCAGACATGGCTGCGGGTGTTGCGGTTGGCGGCAAAGCCTGCCAGCAGGCGGCCGCAGGCATGGTGGTAGCCGATCGCCAGGACCACCACGACCAGCTTGGCATGCATCCAGCCGCTGCCCCGGCCGATGCCGTAGCCCAGCCACAGCCACAGGCCCAGCACCAGCGCCGGCACCGCCAGCACGGTGGTAAAGCGCATCAGCTTGCGGGCCATCAGCATCAGGCGCTCGCGCTCGGCAATGCTCTGGGGCGCCACCATGGCCAGGTTGACAAAAATGCGCGGCAGGTAGAAAAGCCCGGCGAACCAGCTGGCGATGAAGACGATGTGAAACGATTTGATCCAGAGCATCCGCGTAGTTTAGTCCCCCATGTTTCCCCCGCCTGCCATGACCATGGCGCCGCCCGGGCACTGCCTGCCCCCCAGGAAAACCTTGCGCCACTCCCGCGTTCCGGGGCCTAAAGCAAGTGCTGCCAGAAAAAATTGCAGCCGATGAAAAAAGCCCCTCCGAACCTCGATGTGCACTGGAAAAAATCCCGCCAACGCGAACTCCGGGCGCAGATGAAACCCGTGATGGCATGGAGCCTGTCAGGCAAATTCTGACGACCGTCAACGAACCTGGCTGACCCAGCGCGGCTTGATTGCAGCGCCCGTGTCCAGCAGGAACCAAGGGGTGAACAAAGTCCGGGTGGGCAGTCAAAGCGACGGATTAAATTCTGGAAGGTCCCTTACAGAATTCCTACACGGATAGCTGACTTTTTCTCACACGACTTGCGCTGGATATTTTTTAAATTTTCTTGGTGTTGCATCAACCACCTTGTGAAAGTTTCCCGGAAAGCGTTCATCGCGGTATCAAAAGCCACGCTGTTTGACGCAGACCACGCACTGGCGATCCACGCCAAAGAGCAGAAAGATCATCTGCAGGAAATCTCCCTGCAACAACTCGTCATCACAGCCTTCCCGTGCTCACCGCCATTGGCCCAGTTGGGTGGAAACAGGCGGCCACCGTTTCTTTGCGATTGCGTTGCCATTTCTCATCCATTCAAAGGACCAGTCACATGAAAAAGATCAATTCATTACTTGCCGCGCTGGTACTTGCGGCCGTGGGCGGCTGCGGTGGAGGGAGCAGCAACGATCCGGTGGCCTCCGTCCCACCCCCGACAGCGCCAGACCCAGCGAAGGACCCCGCGCAAGTCAGGGCCGAATACCTGCAGTTTCTGGAAAAAAACTCGATGCTCTATCAGGCCAATCTGGTGGCCGCTCCGATCTCGGGCGACGGGACGCAATGGCGCAAGGAGTTCGGCACGCCCAAGCCGCAAGCGGCCCGGGACCTGGCCTCGGTGTGGCTGTTTCGCTATCCGCTGTCCACGATCCCCAATGAAGGCTCGACGGTCGTTGCCACTTGGGCGGACCCGACGTTCTGGACTGCTGCGAAGGACGTCGGGGTCAAGCTGCTGCGTACCAATCCGGTGCAACGCTCGGGTGGAATCGTGGAAAAGGAATTCACCCCGACGGTGGACGGTTTCTTTGACCGCATCGGCTACACCATTGCGCCGGAGCTCGGGAACGATGATCAATTCCGGCAGCTGGTTGCCAATGCCAAGGAGAACGGTGCAACGGTCGGCAGCGATCTGGTGCCTACGCATTCTGGCCTGGGGCCTGACTTCTGGCTGGCCGCGCGTGGTTACAAGGACTACCCGGGCCTGTACAGCATGGTCCAGATCCCGGAGCAGCACTGGGGACTTCTGCCGGCGGTCAACGATATCTGGAGCAGTGAATTCGTGTCGATTCCCAACGCCAAGAAGCTGAAGGAACTGGGATTCATTCCCGGCGTCTTCAGTGTTGCCGACTCTGACCCGGATGCCAGCAAATGGAGCGGCTGGAGAGCGCTGGCGCCCATCGTCGGCGCTGACGGCAAGACGCGGCGCTCGGTTTATGCGCACGTCTTCAAGCCGGCCCAGCCGCTCTACAACTGGCTTGACCCCAGCTTCAACGCGCAACGCCTCAACGTCGGCGATGTCGCCAACCATATCCTGAACCGCGGCGTATCGATGCTGCGCCTGGACGCCAACACCTTCCTTGGGCTCGAACCGCAAAATCCCGGCTCCGATGCGCAGATTTACCTGACCCCGCTGGCGAAGGTGGCCTCGACCGAAATCGCGATGGCAGCCCGCAAGCTCGGCGGATTCACCTACCAGGAGTTTGCCGGGCCGCTTGCGACACTGAAGGACTTTGCGCCGAACGGCCCGGACTTGTCGTACGACTTCTTCACCCGCGCCCAGGCCCTTTACGGCCTGATCAACGGCGATGCGCTGCCGCTGCGGCTGGCACATCACTTCCTGCTGGAGGCCGGCATCCAGGCGAACACGCTGGTTCATGATATGCAGAACCACGACGAGATCACGTTCCAGATGTTCGAGCTTGGCAGCAAAGGTGACTTCCAGTTCGAGGGCAAGACGCTCAACGGCGGGAAAATTCGCAAAGACATTCAGACGGCCATGCAAACCTCCGCCGGAGCCCGGCCTTACAACAAGCTCTATCGCGCCGCAGAGGACGGTATTGCCACCACATTCGCCGGTTTTATCGCGCCCGCCCTCGGCATCAACGACCCGTACAACGCCAGCCCCGCCGAGGTGGACCGGATCCGGCGTGGGCACCTGCTGGTCGCGCACGCCAATGCGATGATTCCAGGCGTGTTCTCCTTTTCGGAATGGGATGCCGTTGGAGCCCTGCCGATTCCGCTGGACAGCGTTCCGAAAAAGCTGACTGGAGGCGGGGACGTTCGCTGGGTGAACCGGGGTGGCGTGGACCTGATGGGCACCAGCACACGGACGACCACCGCGATCTTCGAGCTGCCCAAGGCCCAGTCGCTCTACGGCCCGCTGCCCCAGCAGCTGAAGGACCCGAACTCGTTCATGAGCGGAATCAAGAAGATGCTGGCGGCACGCGAGAAATACGGCGTCAAGGACGCAACGATGAATGCCGTTCCGCCTGTGACCAACGCCAGTGTTGCCGTGGTGGTCATGACGCTGCCTGATTCAAAGGGTCTGGCGATCACCGCGCTCAACTATGGACGCCAGGCGACGAGCGTCGAAGTCGATCTCACCCAGATCCCGCCGGGCATCCCGGCCGGAACGGTCGGGGGCGTGGCAGCCGTCGATGCCATCTCTGGCCAGAATGCAGGCACGGTGTCTGCCTCCGGCCTTCTCAAGATTGACCTGGAGAGCATTGCCGGACGCACGATTGTTGTGAAGCGGGGCTCCTAGGCAGGAAGACCCCTTTCCGACGGCGTCGGGGGCAATGCCGCTGGTCGGGGGGGCTTGGGGTTTTATTCTTTGGCAGGCCGAGAACCATGAAAACTTGTCTGAATCGATTCCTGATTGCCTGTCTTGCCGTTCTGGGACTTGGGTCTTGTGGCGGCGGGAGCGATGGCGCAGCTGATCGCGCCGACCCATCTTCGCCCCCGCTCGCCAAGCCATCGCTTTCCAGACCGCCGCTTTACTGGAGCGTGTATGGGTACCACATCGTGCGGCAACAGGAGGAAAGCAGTACCCCGGAATTCAGCAGCCGGCCGAACGATTTCAGCACGACGTTGGATAATTACATTCCGGAAACCGAGCTTCAGGCGAATGTCGACTGGGTCGAGGCGAACCTCAAGCCGTTTGGCTACGACCTGGTGGCGATGGACGGCTGGGGCGACACGTTCACCCTCAGCAAGAACGGCTACCGTGCGTCGCACTCGCAGAAGTGGGTGCACGACTATGCCTGGTGGTCCGAGCACCTGCGCTCCCGGGGCATGCGGTTTGGCGTGTACGCCAACCCGCTGACCGTGCTGGTCTCTTCAACGGATACCGAGACAAAGATCGTCGGGACCGACATTCCCGTCAGCAGCCTGATCGATCCGACCGAGGACAGCATTTTCCGGTGGGTGCAGGTCGACCGGCCTGGGGCCGAGGAGTATGTGAAGGGATACATCGCGTACTACGCCAACATGGGCATCCATTTCCTGCGGATCGATTTTCTGGCCTGGTACGAAAACGGGTTTGACCGCTATCTCGGCCGGGTCGGGCCTAACCGGCCCCGGGAAAATTACGCAACGGCGCTTCGCTGGATGCGCGAGGCGGCCGACGAGCACGGCATGTACCTCAGCGTCGCCATGGCGCACCTTTACCAGGAAGCCGAGCTGGAGCGCCAGTACGCCAACAGCATCCGCATCAACGAAGACGTCGATTACGGCGAATGGTGGAAGTTCAGCGAGAAGGACCGCGGCAACCGTTTCTACAACTGGTCGCAATGGGCGAACGCCGCCGATGGCATCACCTACTGGTCCTACCTGTCGGGCCGCGACAAGGTGCGCCTTGATGGCGACTTCCTTCGGATGACAACCTTTTCGACCGACAGCGAGCGGCGCACCGCCCTGTCCATGAACCTGATCGCGGGCGGGCCCATTGCGGTTGCCGACCGATACGACACGATTGGCAAGGCGCTGCAGGTCTATCAAAACAAGGAGATGCTGGCGCTCAACCAGGACGGGTTCGTCGGCCAACCGCGCGTGAACGACCCGACCAACCAGGCCAGCCAGATCTGGACCGGAAAGATGTCGAACGGCGACGTGATCGTCGGTCTCTTCAACCGTGAGTCGACGCCCAAATCACGGTCGATCTCGCTCGCCGACGTCGGCATCGAGGGAAACTTTGCCATCAGGGATCTGTGGCAACGCGCGCCGCTGCACGCCATGAGTGCCATTTCCGTGGAGCTTGCACCGCATGCGAGCATGGTTTTGCGGATCACGCCGGGTGCAAGCACGACCTGCAAGGCGCAGTCCATCGCGGTCGGCGCCATCGACGATGTCAACTACGGCAATCCCGGCCCCCTGCTGTCGGCGACCGCCACCTCCGGGCTGCCGGTGAAGTTCGAGGTCGCGCTTGGCGCGGCGGAGCTGAAGGCAAACCAGGCACAGCCGACCGGCAAGTCCGGGATCGTTTATGTCGTCGCGACCCAGCCGGGCGATGGCACCTGGTGCGCGGCCATTCCGGTCACCAAATCATTCGCGGTCCTCGGCGGACACCAGCCGGCGATGTACATCGGCGCCAGCTTCACCAACTTTGCGGCGAACATCGAAATGCAGCTCAAGGACGAGCTGTGGGTTGCGCAGGCGGTGCAGATTCCGGCGGGCAACCACGAACTCAAGTTCACGAATTCCAACAACTTCAGCAAGGAGGACTGGGGCAATGCGCAAGGCCTCTCGAGCGTGGCGACGCCCACGACGGGCGGCGGCGCCAACATCCGGTTCTCGGTTCCGGAAGACGGTTTTTATCGGGTGACCTTTGACGATCTCACGCTCAAATATTCATTGCAGCGGGTGTCCCGCGGCATTTACTAAGACCCTTGCCGTGAACGTCACCAGAGTCCGCCCCTGTTGTGTACATCAGAAAGCACCCACCATCTGGTGTGTATAAACCGGGACAAGTGCGCGCCACGGTCATGACCATTCACGTGTGCCGATTCCTGATCGGCTGCCTGGCCGTTGTGGGGCTTGGGGCTTGCTCAGTAAGCAATGTCGGCGTCCAGACCTGGCACCATCCGAACGCCGAGGCCAACGCCTCAACGGCCGTCGCGCCGGCAAACGTACGCAGCTCGACGGTGTATCGGGTGCGTGTTGCGCCGGTATCGCAGCCCGACAAGGCGCAGGACGCCTTCGTCTACATGAGCATTCCGCGCAGCGGGCTTGACAAGGCAGGCTATACCGACGAAGACGGTGCCGAATTCTCGGCGCAGGCCGCCATGACCATGAGCTGGTCGTCGTTTCTCCATGACAAGGACGTGTGGGTCCATGTGGAACTGGTGAACGGGCCCGCGCTCACTTCTGCGGACGAGGTGACGATCCGGCCGACGCCCTTGACCTTGCAAAAAGAGCTGGTGAACGAAAGAACCGTGCGAATACGCGTCCCAAGGGCTCCGGAGGGATTGCGCTTTTCGGTTGAATTCGACAGCCAGCAGATGACGAGTTACGAAGGCCCGGACGGCGCATTGACGACCGAATCCGCTGGCAACCGGGCGGTGCATACCGAGCCGCGCAATGGCCTCATGGTCTTTGCCGAGCCCCTCCTGACCGGAAGGGACGCCCAACGGCTGACGCCCGATCCCCGCTCGACCGCCTACACGATCCACTATCCCGCGCCAGGGCTGGTCTCCAACCTTCACGAGGTGACTGACCGGGTGATTTACTTTCGCGCAGGAACGTACTACATGGGCGCAAATTACCACGCGAACTTGCACCCGAATGTTCGCTGGATCTACCTGGCGCCCGGCGCGTACGTGAAGGGCGCGTTCCAGTTCCAGGCTTCACCGGCGGCGTTTGCCGAGCCGGCGGTGCTGGGGGTCACCGGCTTCGGCGTGCTCTCGGGCGAGCAGTACGTTTATGAGGCTGACCGTGCCAACGGCTACCGGCACCGGGCGGCAAACACACGGGATTGCCATGGGTCCTGCGTGAAGCTGCTGGAGTTCGCATCGGGTCCTTCGGCCGAGGGGTTGACGATTCATGGCATCACCATGGCGAACGCACCGTATCACTCGTTCGTGATTCACGGCGCGCCCACCATGGCCGCGACTGTGTCGCACGGCAAGCAGGTGGGTGGCTGGTACTGGCAGACCGACGGCTTTGAGATGTACGACCACAGCACGATGAGCGACATGTTCTTCCATCTCAACGACGACGTGCTCAAACTCTATGGAAGCGACACCCGGGTCGACCGCATCGTGGTCTGGAAGCTGGAGAACGGTCCGGTGATCCAGTGGGGATGGACGCCGCGAAACATCGGGCAGGTGGTTGTCAACGGCATTGACGTCATCCACAACCGCCTGCACAGGGATGACCACAACAGCTGCCTCATCAATTCCGCAAAGCACTATCGCGATCCCGGCTCGGACGTGCTGGCCGATCCCCAGAAACTCGTGTCCGACATTCGGCTGTCGAACATCCGCTCCGAAGGCATGAACCTGTGCGCCATGCGTATTCATGCCCTGTCGAGTTGGCGCAACATCCACATCGAGAACCTGTGGATAGAACAATGGAACGGGCTGGGCAGCGCAAGGCAGGCCAGCCGGTTTGAGGCGCTGTCGAACGGCGCAGGACTTTCCGTGACGATCGGCAATGAGCTTCGCGAACATTCAGGACTCTCGATCCTCAATTACAGGGTTGGCGGCGAGCGCATCACGAAGGAAGCCGGGAACTGGCCCGCTGACAGGCCCGGTCGTCTGAATTTCGATCCCGCGCTGTGGGAGAACTGGAATGCACAGTAAAACGTGCGCCCGGTAGGCCGTCTGGTTGCGCCAGGAGCGCCGGAAGATCCAACGCATCGCACCCGGCCGCCGGGTGCGATGCAAATCAAACGAGATATTTGCTTGAACGCCAGCGGCTGGCCCTGTGTCGGTTCACCTGGCGCCTGTCACTTTTGCATGTTGACGCAGGCCAACGCTGCAGGACTCGCGCGTGGGTGTGCCTGGTGTAAGGGCTGTCAGAAAAAAATACCGTCGCTGAAACAAGTCCGCCCGAACCTTGATGTCAGACCGCCCCCAACCGCCGGATGGCCAAAAAAAATCCCGACGACCTCAAGGGTCCGCCGGGATGGAAGTGCCTTTTTGCTGTCACACGCCAAGGCCCCGCTCAGGGAGGAAAAGCGGGGTGCGAGCACCAGGGGGCTGGCGGCTGCACGTTTTTATTCTAGTCCCGCAGTCTGGGATGGACACCCATGGTTGACAGAACACGGGGTAAGTGCTTGTAAAAACCTGCTACTTTCTGTGGCAAAAAAGACGCCGTGGTTTCGCTTCACAACCTGATTCAGAACCTGACTTAGAACCTGATCCAAAACCGGACACCAAGCTTTGGCACAATTTGCCCATGACACTGCATGCTTCCAACTTCGCTCCTTTCCCGATGGGCCGCCCCCGTCGCCTGCGCCGTGACAGCTTCACGCGCAACCTGGTGCGTGAAAACGCCCTCACCGCGCACGACCTGATCTACCCGGTGTTCGTGCTGGCCGGCCAGCATCGGCGCGAGCCGGTGGGCTCAATGCCCGGGGTCGAGCGTCTCAGCCTGGACCTGTTGCTGCCGGTTGCCGAAGAGTGCGTGAAGCTGGGCATTCCGGTGATGGCGCTGTTCCCGGTGATCGACGCGTCGCTCAAATCCGAAAATGGCGAGGAAGCCACCAACCCCGAGGGACTGGTGCCGCATGTGGTGCGGGAGCTCAAAAGGCGTTTCCCAGAACTCGGCGTGATGACCGACGTGGCGCTGGACCCGTTCACCAGCCACGGCCAGGACGGCTTGCCGGACGCCAACGGCTACATCCTGAACGACGAGACGCTCGAAGTGCTGGTGCAGCAGGCGCTGACGCAGGCCGAGGCCGGCGTGGACATCGTCGCGCCCAGCGACATGATGGACGGCCGCATCGGCGCGATCCGCGCTGCGCTCGAAAGCCAGAACCTGATCCACACCCGCATCATGGCTTACAGCGCCAAGTACGCCAGCGCGTTTTACGGGCCGTTCCGCGACGCGGTCGGATCAAGCGGCAACCTGGGCAAGGCCGACAAGAAGGTCTACCAGATGGACCCGGGCAACTCCGACGAGGCGCTGCGCGAAGTGGCCATGGACATTGCCGAAGGCGCCGACATGGTGATGGTCAAGCCCGGCATGCCTTATCTGGACGTGGTGCGGCGGGTGAAGGACGAATTCCAGGTGCCGACCTTCGCCTACCAGGTCAGCGGCGAATACGCCATGCTGAAAGCCGCCGCGCTGAACGGCTGGCTTGACCACGATGCAGTGATGATGGAAAGCCTGCTGGCCTTCAAGCGCGCCGGGGCCGATGGCGTGCTGACCTATTTCGCGCTGGACGCGGCCCGCAAGCTGCGCCGGGGCTGAAGCGTCACCACCGGCTTCAAAGCCATTTGCTACCAAAATAATAGTTGCCTGCGCCCGTCCGATATGCGCAGACAGCCAATTTGATGCTTAACCCAGAGACTTGAGCCTTCATGCGCGTGTTCACCATCATTTCCGGCAGCCTGGGCGTCACCGAAAGCGATGCCCTGCCGACCGAACTGCCGGCGCAGGGTTTTGTCTGGATTGCCTGCGCCCGGCGCGAATTCGAGGTGATGCTCGCGCCGATACAGTCAACGCTGCAGCTGCTCTGCGGCACCCAGCTGGTCGACCTGCACGTGTCCGACCTGCTGAACAACCAGCTGCCCTCGCACTACGACTACACCTCGCAGTACGACATGCTGGTGTTTCGCCGGCTGGCCGCGGGCCATACTGAAACCGACCTGGCCCATCCGGGCGAGCCGCTGCACCAGCCCAGCAAGCGCAGCGGTCCGCCGGTGCTCAAGCGCATCGACACCAGCCCGGTGGGCTTTGCGGTGTTCGACCGGGTACTGCTGACGGTGCACCCGGCCAGCTGCACGGTGCGCGACGCCTACGCGCTCAAGCTGCTCAATGCCACCTCGTCCGAGTCGCGCGCCAACGGCGTGAAGCTGCCGGCCAGCCCGGCCGACCTGATGCTGCGCGTCGTCAACCAGATGGTGGACGGCTACCTGGCGCTGCGCCGCGAACTCACGCGCCAGATGGACCACTGGCAGTCCGAGCTGCTCAAGCCCGGCAGCCGCTTCACCAACTGGAACTCGGTGCTCGACGCCCGGCTGGCGCTGCACCTGCTCGACGAAATTTGCGAAGACCAGCGGGCCGCCCTGCAGGACTGGATCGATTCGATTGAAACCTGGCCTGATGCCGACACGCCGCTGGGCAAGCGCGAGCGCGAACTGCTCAAGGTGCGCTCGCGCGACGTGCTGGAGCACATCGAGCGCGTCGTCCACCATGTACGGCGCCTTGAGCAAAGCGCCGAAACGGCGGTGCAGATGCATTTTTCGGCGCAGAGCAACCGCACCAACGACATCATGCGCACCCTCACGGCGTTGACGGCCGTGTTCTTGCCGCTGAACCTGATCACCGGTTTTTTTGGCATGAACTTCGAGTTTTTGCCCGCCATCCACAGTTCGGCCGGGTTCTGGTGGACATTCGGCCTGATGGTCTCGCTGGTCGTGGTCGTCGTGTCGGTGTTCTGGCGCAAGCGCTACCTGGCGCGGGTCAGTCGCTGAGGCGGCTTGTGCACAGGCACCCGCCGGCCCGCGCCATTCATTCGGCCGGCGCGCTGGCAACGATGGCGCGCAATTCAGCCTCGACCCATTCCAGATGGCGAAGCAGCTGGAGCGGCGCCAACGGCTTGCCGAGCGCCTGCGCCGCTTCGGCCTGATGAATCACCTCAATGGTGTTGTACGCCGCCACGGCGTAACAAGACCCCTTTATTTTGTGCAGCAGATCGACCTGATGGTCAGGGTCTTGTGCGGCCAGGGCGGCAGCAAAATCCAAGCGCCACTGGGGTAGCTGCCGCAGAAAGGCAGCCGCCACCATGGGCAGCCACTTCAGGTTGCCCGAAGACTGCTCAAATTTCATCAAGTCAATTTCACTGCTCATGGGCCTACCCGGCAAGCCAAGGCCAGACAGCGGCAGACGGGGCTCATACCTTGTTCCACATCATCAGGGCACGCTGTGCGTTGGCTGCACAAATCTGGACATGCGCATCGACAAAGCCCCGCAGCCGTTGCAAATCAAGCGGCTTGCGCAAAAACAGCAGATTGGGTGGGAGTCCTCCGCGCCGGTCGATTTCCTGGTCGTTCATGCTCGAGATGACCACCAGCGCGACCGACTGGTATTCAGGCCGCCCGCTCACCAGTTGCAGCAGCATGAAACCGTCAAACGGCTTCATGTTCAGGTCGGTGATCAGGATTTGGGGACGGTTGCGCTCCAGCATCAGCACGGCGTCAAGGCCATCGGTCGCCAGCAGGAAGTTCACGCCGGGGTAGCAGTCTCCAAACAGGTTGGCGATGAGCGCTGCCGTCGGGGCATCGTCCTCGACCACCAGAACCGTCAGCGCTTCACGCCGGTCATCGGCAAGCGCGCCCGCACCAGCGGCTGGCACCTCAACCAGACGGAGCAAGGCCTTTGGCCCGGTTTTATGGTTCACGGCATCGACTGCGTCACGTGTCAGCCGGCGGTGGCCGCCTGCGGTTTTGACTGCCGGAATCCTTCCGGTATCGACCAGCTTTTGCACCGATGTCCTGGACAGTCCAAGAATCCTTGATGCCTCGCCGATGCCCACAAAATCTTCATTCACTATTGATGACCTTAATGAAATTCAGGTGAGGTTGTGTTCGCACCGCAGCGGGTAATGGCAGGCGCCCGCGCAAGACCGCCACAAGCCAGCGAGCGACTTGGCAACGCAAAAAATCACAAATCTACTGAATAATAACAAAATTCTATTATTTATTAATGATAAAACATATAATTAAACGAATATTGTGATTTTTTACATTAACAAAACGTCAAATTCCTGGGTAACCATCCAAGGACCAGCGCGCTGAAGCCACGTCATGAAGCGTTTACTTAAAGCATTTTTACCGAAGCATTCCGACGCCCCTGCCGTGCCCCCCGCATGCATGGACGGGCTGGCCGGACAGGCGCTTGATCTGCTGCCTTGCGTAACCCTGGTCGTCAATGCCGATGGCACCATTGTTTATGCCAGCAAACCCGTCACCCGGCTACTTGGATGGCGCACCAGCAGCCTGCTCGGCAGCCCTGTTTTCCAGTTGTTCACGCCCATCGATCAGCAAAAACTAAACCCGCTGTTGCGCCCGCCGGCCGCCGCGCCAGCAGAAGAGCCGGTGGCGCAAGACGTTGCCATGTGGGTTCTCAATAAAAACCTGCAACTCAAAAAGGCCAAGATATCAGTCGCGCACTTCGAATGGCAGGGCCAGCCGCATGCCTGCCTGTCGCTGCGCTTTACCCTGATTGAAGAGCTCGAACTGCGCCTGGCCAGAGAGCAGGTGCTGGAGTTCAAGCAAGCCAGTGAAAACAAGAGCCGTTTCCTGGCCGACATGAGCCACGAAATCCGGACACCCCTGAACGGCGTGCTGGGCATGATTGACCTGCTCGCCTCGTCAACGCTCGATGCCCAGCAGCGGGCCTACCTGTCCAGCCTGAAAAAAAGCTCCCGTAACTTGCGTGCATTGATCAAGAATGTTCTGGATTTTTCGAAAATCGAGGCCGGAATGGTTGAAACCGAGCAGGTGCCTTTTGACCTGGTTGAAATCCTCAGCGCTGTGGTTCAGGCCTTCACCCCGCTGGCCAGGGCCAAGGGCGTTGCGCTGCAACTTGAACACGCACTGGCCCATACATGCTACGTCGGGGACCCGCATCGCCTGTCGCAGGTGCTCAACAACCTGGTGAGCAACGCGCTCAAATTCACACTGCAGGGCAGCGTGCGCGTCGCTGTTTACGCCCAAATGCTGCTCACAGACCAGGACCTGTGGCGCCTGACGATTTCAGTGACCGACACCGGCATGGGCATCCAGCCTGAACAGCAAGCGCGGCTTTTTGACTCGTTTCATCAGGCCAGCGTATCGGTCAGCCGGCACCATGGCGGCTCGGGTCTGGGCCTGTTCATCAGCAGGGAACTGGTCGAGCTGATGGGCGGCGAACTTTCGGTGAAGAGCCAGCCGGACAAGGGTTCGACCTTTGAATTCTGGCTCGATCTGCAGCCCAGCCATTCACCTGTGGCGTCAATGGAAACAGCCCCTGCGGCCCGTCTGGAGCCACTGGCAGGCGCCCGCATTTTGGTGGTTGAAGACGATCTGACCAACCAGACGCTGCTGCAAGCCTGGCTGCACCAGGCAGAGGCAGTGACGGTATGCCGCGCCAATGGTCAGGAAGCGCTCGAAGAGCTGTCCAGGGAGCGCTATTTTGACGCCGTGCTCATGGACGTTTCCATGCCGGTGATGGACGGACTGACGGCCACCCGGCACATCCGTCAGCCCCAGCCGCAGGACTCGCCTGCGCGCCAGCGCTACCTGGCGACCCTTCCCGTCATCGGCATCAGCGGACACGCATTCAGTGAAGACGTGGCCCGCTGCCTTGACGCTGGCATGACCGACAGCCTGACCAAGCCGCTGTCGCGGGTGGCGGTGCTGCAAAAGCTGACGTCGTTGCTCGAAGCCCGCCAGGCAGGTAGCGCCGAATTCTAAAAAAGCCAAATTCAGCACGGTCTCCCGAAATTTTCACCCTGTCCTCTTCCTGACATTGACCCCCAGCTGAAACGCCACACATGCCTGCATTGCCCGTTGAATTCCCCGTCAATGGCGCCGGTGTCAACCAGAACTTCGCTTCATGGTGGCATCTGGTCCGTGCCATGGGCATTGCGCGCCTGGCCTGGGCTGCCTGCGGCCTGAGCATTGTGGTGTTGGCAAGTGTTGCCTTGCTGGTGCACCAGGCAGACAGGAAGGGAGTCAACAACGCGCTGGACACCAGCGTTTCACTGGACGCCAAGGGCTACGCCAAGTTTGTCTCGCTCAATCTGGCCATCATTGACCGGCAGCTCACGGCGCTGCGCGAGCAGCACCTTCAGGGCCTGCGTCTGCCTGCACAAACCGTCATGAACAGCCGCCTGAAAGAGCTCAACGGCTTGGTGCTGCAGGTTGCCGTGGCCAATGCCGGGGGACTGGTAGTGGACAGCTCGCTTGGCATGCCCAACCCGCCTGTCAGCATCGCTGACCGGGTGCATTTCCGGGTCTTCAAGAACAATCCCGAAGACCGTCTGTTCATCAGCGAGCCGGTGTTGGGCCGGGTATCCAAAAGGCAGTCGCTGCAGCTGGTGCGGCCAATGCTGGCGACCGACGGAAAATTTCTGGGCGTGATCGTGGCTAGCATCGATCCGGAACTGCTGAAGACCTATTTCACCGACATGAAGGCGCTTGACAACCAGGGCAGGCTGTCCATCGTCGGCCTGGATGGGATCGTTCGCTTCCGGCTGACCAACTTGGGCTTCAGCGCAGGCCAGAATGACCAGGCATCACCCCACTGGAAGCAAGCCAGCACCCTGCCGGCCGGTATTTATGACGAATCGAGCCTTGTCGACGGAATTTACCGCCGCATCGGCTTTCACCGGGTGGAGGGCTATCCGCTGCTGGTGGCGGTGGGCACGGGACTGCATGAACAGCTGCGCAATTTCGAGGTGCGCTGGAACCTGATCTGGAGCCTGGCGCTGGCGCTGGCGGCGGTGCTGACCATGGTCGCCGCCACCATTGCCCGGCTGGCGAAGGAGCAAAAGCGCTCTTTCGGCCTGCTGGAGCAAAACCGCCTGCGGACACTGGAGAGCACCCAGACCAAGTCCAGCTTCCTGGCCTCGGTGTCGCACGAGCTGCGCACACCGCTGAACTCGATACTCGGCTTTTCGGAGCTGATCCGCGACACCGGCAACGAACCCCGGATCAGCCAGTACGCCGGCCTGATCCACAAAAGCGGCACCCATCTGCATGCGCTGGTCAACACCATCTTGGACCTGACCAAGATCGAGTCGGGCAACATGGGCCTGACGCTGGAGCACGTCGACATGCCCCAACTGCTGGAAACACTGGTAGCGATTCACAAGGTGAATGCCGACGAGAAAAATGTCGAATTGTCGCTGTCACTGGATGGTGTCGTGCTGGGCACGGTGCTGTCTGACCGTGCCAAGCTGGTGCAGGTCATGAACAACGTGATCCACAACGCCATCAAGTTCACGCCTACGGGCACCATTTTTGTGGTGATCAAGCCCGCCGGGGACTCAGGTCTGCTGATTTCCGTGATTGACACCGGCATCGGCATTCCGGCCGACAAGACCGCCCAGGTGTTTGAACGCTTCAACACCATCGACGCGCCAGTGCGCGGTTCCGGCGCCAGAGGCTCCGGACTGGGTCTGGCACTGTGCGGAGAACTGCTGCACCTCATGCACGGCAAAATCACCCTGTCCTCCGAAGTGGGGCACGGCACCACGGTTGAACTCTTCATTCCTCACCACTTCCCCGCAGAAAGAAAACCAGCATGATGCAGCTTCACCCCGTGGTCTGGGTCGTTGACGATGAAGAAGTGAACCGCATCCTGGCGCGCGCCTACCTGGAGCGGCTGGGCTGGGAAGTCGAGGAATTTGCCAATGGCCATGACGTCATGCGCAGCCTGAAGCAGGCGCGGCCACATGCCTTGCTGCTTGACGTTCGCATGCCCGGCCTGTCGGGCGATGAACTGGTGCGCCAGATCCGGGCACAGTTTCCAGGTGAGGCGATCCGCGTGGTGGGCTACACCGCGCATTGCATGGAAGAAGCCCTGCAGCCCATCCTGGACGCTGGATTCGACCAGGTGCTGATCAAGCCGGTTTCATTCCAGCAAATGGCCAATGCCCTGCCGGTGACTTTGGACGCGCATAACTCGCCTTGATCCGTCAACGAAACTTGCTTCACCGCCCAGCCTTGCCGCCCATTCCTGTAACGCCGCCTGAAACCTTGCCGTCATCCCCGCGAACACGGATACCCTGAAAGTTTGAACCGCGCCGCTGGCGCAGGGCCACTGGCGCCAGGCTTTCACGTAAATGACGCCATGAGAAGAAAGCTTGTCAATTTAAATTTTGCAATTAAATATGCCCCTGACCCAATTTTGAGATGCCGCTTTAGTGCCTCTGCGGTCGAACCGTATTCCATGGTGAATTTCGCGTCTTGAGCCTTAAAATTTTTACACTTGCAAGAATGAAGAAGCTGTTAATTGTTGATGATGACGCCCAGACACGTCGGCTTCTGTCGGCTACTTTCGAATATGACTACGAGGTTTTTAAAGCCGCTAATGGTGTCACTGGACTCAAGATGGTGCTCGACCATCGGCCGGACCTGGTGATTCTTGATGGCAAGATGCCCAGGCTTGACGGGCTGGCAGTTCTTGCGGCTATCAAGTCCGATCCGCAATTGGCAAATATCCTCGTGGTGATGCTTAGCGGCCGCGGACAGTTATCCGACCTGGAAAGGGGCGTGGAACTGGGTGCTGACGCCTACTTCATCAAACCCGTCAGTCCAAAAAGTCTAAAGACATGGGTGTTGGAAAGTCTGGCATCGGGCGAAAGGTCAGGCACCCTTCCAACGGCAATAGAAACTCTGCACTGACGCACGTCACAATGCCTTGCCATCCCATGCCGTGCGAGACTAAAGCGGCGGGGCCGCACCGCAAAGAACAAGGATTGTTGATGCCCGTAATATTTTCCACCGACCCCGGCACGGCCGAGGCCAGCGCCGATGACCTGACCCAGGACAACGTCGAGTCGATGCGCCGGATGGAAGCGCAGGCCATGGACAAGCGCAGCCGGGCGGACCGCATTGCCGCCTTCGTGGCCACTTTTTGCGGCTCCATGCCTTTTGTCTGGCTGCATGTGCTGATTTTTTGCACCTGGCTTGGCTGGAATTCGTGGCCGGGGCTCAGGCATTTTGATCCCTACCCGTACACTTTTTTAACGCTGGTGGTGTCGCTGGAGGCGATTTTTCTCTCGGCCTTCATCCTGATCAGCCAGAACTACGAACTGCGCGTCAGCGACCGGCGCAACCAGCTCGACTTGCAGATCAACCTGCTGACCGAACAGGAAAACACCAAGACGCTCCAGTTGCTGGAGCAGATTGCCGCCAAGCTTGGGGTTGATGTCAGCACGGACGCCGACCTGCGCTTTCTCAAGCAGGTCACGCATCCGGAAAAGCTGATTGCCCAGATTGAGCAGGGCCAGCAGAAAAGCCCGGCGAAACCGCCTGACGCCTGAGCGCCCGGCGGTTCGGGTCTTTGCAGTCAGTGCCTGGCTCAGCTGTGGTCGTAGGGAACGCTGCCGCCGTTCTTTGGCTGCATGCGCAGTTCAGCCTGTACTTGCGCACGGCTTTTGCCCACGCCGTCATTCATGACAGTGACGCTGGCATAGCCGTGGTCAGTCGCCTGGCTCAACGCCGTACCGTTTTGCTGCGCCTGGACCAGTTCGGACTGGACTTGCGCCCGCGTCAGGGTGCTTGAGGTGGCATTGACGGCAGGGTACTGATGGTCCGGGGCTTGGGCAAAAGCGTTGCCGGCCATTGCCGAAGCCAGGGCAATGATGGTGGAAGCCAGGATTTTCGTAGTGTTCATGGTGTCATTTCTTTCAAATGGAGTGAGTGCGTCCCTTGAATCGGGAACCCTTTCCGGCGTTGGGCACTCAGTCAAGCCCGGCTTTGCCGAAAACGCGATTCGCAGGGTTTGCAACCTTGCGTCTGTTGTGATTAGCAGCTATGCACTTGGTTGCGCTTTTAAATACCTTGAAGCAGAACCACTCTGTTTCAGACATGGAAACAATGGACACCCTCAAACTCATCAACACCTTTCGCGAAGTGGCCGCCCGCGGCGGTTTTTCCCGCGCCGCGATAGCGTTGGAGGTCTCCAAGGCCAATGTCAGCAAATACGTTGCCGAGCTGGAAAGACAGCTCGGCACGCGCCTGCTCAACCGCAGCACGCGCACCATCAGCCTGACCGATGCGGGCAGCCTGCTGCTTGAGCGCAGCACGCCCTTGCTGGAAATGATGGCCCTGACACGCGACGAGTTGCTGCACCGCTCCCGGGAGCCCAGCGGACGCCTTCGCATGACCGCGCCGTATGGCATCGGCAGCGTGGAGCTGTCCGGCTTGCTGTCCGATTTCATGCGGCGTTATCCTGAGGTGCAGGTCAGCCTGGACCTGAGCAACAGCGTACGGGACATGGTCGAAGAAGGCATGGACCTGGCGCTGCGCATCGGCGCGACCCCTGACCCCAACCTGATCGTGCGCAGGCTGCGGCCCATTCACATGGTCATTTGCGCCGCTCCGGGGTACTGGGAGCAGCGCGGCAGGCCCGGGCACCCGGATGAACTGGCGAAGCACGATGCACTGACGCTGTCGCTTTCCGGCATGCAACCGGCCTGGTCATTCAAGGTGGAAGGCAAACCGCACAGCGTCGCCCTGCGCAGCCGCATGGACGCGACCGACTCCGGGACGCTGGTGCAGATGGCATTACAAGGCATGGGCGTTGCCCAACTGCCCTGCCTGCTGGTGAAAAAGCTGCTCGCCGATGGCAGCTTGCAGGATGTGCTGCCAGAGTTCAGCCCCGAACCGCGCTGGCTGTACGCCGCGTATGCGCAGCGCCGCCAGAACAGCGCCGCGCTAAAGGCGCTGCTGGCATTTCTGGAAAAACGCTGGAAGGTTGACTGAATCTGTTGGCGACTTTTGCGAACGCAGGCGGTGCCTGAGTAAGGCGACAGCGCATGCAAACCAGCTGACGGATTGAAGCGGCAAGCCATCCGACCAAGTGCCAGCGGGTAACTTGCGACCAACACAACACCTGCCAGCGGTCACGCATACTGGAAAAAAGACTTGGAAACGCTCAAGTTTTCCAGCAAACAGCCGTCCAAACGATCAGCCGACATGGTCGGCCAGAAAAGCCAGCGTGCGCTTCCGCGCCAGTTTGGCTGCCGCTTCGTCGTAGGAGCCGCGCTGGTCACAGTTGAAGCCATGGTGGGCGGAATAGACATGCACCTCGACCTCGGGGTGCGCCGTCTTGAACGCCTCGATGCCTTCCATCGGAATCCAGTGGTCCTGGTCGCCAAAATGCGCCATCACCGGGCATTGCGGCTGGCGGGCGATTTCGCTTTCGGCCGTGATGCCGCCGCCATAGTAGGGAACCGCCGCCGACAGGCCCTTGAGCAGGCAGGCGGCCTTCCAGGTGAGCAGGCCGCCCCAGCAAAACCCGATGATGCCGACCTTGCCGCCGGCGAGTTCGGCCGCATGGTCGATCGCGGCCTGGAGGTCGGGCAGCACACCAGCGCCCGGCAGCGCGTCGACGGCGGTCTTGATCTCAAACCCGGCCTTCATGTCGTCCTCGGTGTAGCCCAGTTCCACACCGGGCTTGACGCGCTCGAAGGTAGCAGGCGCCACCGCCAGGTAGCCCTCGGCGGCAAAACGGTCGGCGACGGCGCGGATGTGCGAGTTGACGCCGAAGATTTCCTGCAGCACGACGATGGCGCCGCGTGGCTTGCCTTCGGGTTGCGCGACATAGGCGGACAGCGTGAAACCGTCGGCAGCCTGGAGAGTGGTGAATTGACCCATGGTGTGAAAAGCTCCTGTTGGAAATTTTTTTGAAAGCGGAGAACGCAGGAAAACGAAAAAGCCGGGTGACTCCCTCAGGCGGCCTGGAGCCGGCGCTCGACAAAATCAAGCCGGTCCTGGCCCCAGAACAATTCACCGTCGATCAGGTAGCTGGGCGCGCCAAACACGCCGGCCTCGATCGCCTGCGCGGTATTGGCCTCGTAGCGCTCCTGGACCGCCTGGCTGTAAGACTGTTCCAGCCGCGCGGCATCCAGGCCGCATTCATCGAGCAGTTCAGCCAGCACCTTCTCGTCGGCAATGTGCCGCGCCTGTGCCCAGCAGGCGCCAAAGACGGCGCTGCCGATCTTCATCGCGGCCTCCACGCCGTCGTGCAGGTCCACGGCAATGATCAGGCGCGAGGCATCGTCGCCCGAGACCGGAAAGAATTTGGGCTTGACCTGCAGCGGCAAGCCCAGAAAGTCCGCATGCCGCCGGAGTTCCAGCAGCCGGTAGGCCTGGCGCTGCGGCGCGCGCTGGCCCAGCGGCAAGCCGCCTGAAATCGGGAACACCTTGCCGCCCAGGTCGATCGGCAGCACGCGAACCGTGGCACCTGTGCGGCGGGCGATGTCTGCAAATCGCTCGTGGCCCAGGTAGGTCCAGGGGCTTTGCGGGGTGAAGTAGTAGTCCACGGTGGTGCTCAAGGTTTTTCTCCGGTGTGTGTCAGGAAGTCATTACAGTCAAGGGTTTCAGCGCGATGCCCTTTGTAACCGGGATCGCCAATTTTTGCAGGAGACTGGTTTGTCCCAACTTGTTTTGATCACCGGCGGCTCGCGTGGCATTGGCGCGGCCACGGCCTTGCTGGCCGCCCGGCATGGCTATGCGGTCGCCGTCAACTACACCGCCAACTCGCTGGCCGCCGACGAGGTGGTGCGGCAGATCCGCCAGGCCGGCGGCCAGGCCATGGCCGTGCAGGCCGACGTGGCCGTGGAGGCGCAGGTAGTGGCGATGTTTGAAAAGATCGACGCCAAATTCGGCCACTTGACCGCGCTGGTCAACAACGCCGGCGTGGTGGACCAGGCCACGCGGGTCGAGGCCATCACGCTGGCGCGGCTGCAGCGGATGTTTGAAATCAATGTGTTCGGCGCCTTCCTGTGCGCCCGCGAGGCGGTGCGGCGCATGAGCACGCGACACGGCGGCGCGGGCGGCACCATCGTCAATGTGTCCAGCATCGCCGCCCGGCTGGGCTCGCCCGGGCAGTACGTTGACTATGCGGCGGCCAAGGGCGCGATTGACACCTTCACCATCGGCCTGGCCAAGGAAGTGGCAGCCGAAGGCATTCGCGTCAACGCGGTGCGGCCGGGCATCATCGAGACCGGCATCCATGCCTCCGGCGGCCTGCCCGACCGGGTGCGCGACATGGCGCCGCAGGTGCCGATGCAACGTGCCGGCAGCGCCCAGGAAGTGGCTGAATCCATCGTCTGGCTGCTGGGCGAGTCGTCCAGCTACACGACCGGCGCATTGCTCGACGTGACGGGCGGAAGGTGAATGGCCCCCACGCTTGTCGCTTCGCGTACTGCGCTGCCCCCCCCCGAGGGGGCCGCTGCGCCTGCGGCCCGGCAAAGCCGACTCCGTGGCCCTGGCTGGCAGGGAACGCCCTTTGCCAAGTGCTGCTGCGCTGTTTTGTGCCCCAGAATTCTTTGTTTGAAAAAGGTTGATTCGTGGACTTCAAACCCCTGGTGACGCTGCTGGCGATCGTCAACCCGCTGGCCATCGTGCCGTTTTTCATCCATTACACGCAGGGCTTTTCCAAACCCCAGCGGCAGCGAACGGTGGCGGTGGCCTCGTTCAGCGCCTTCGTGGTGATTGCCGTCAGCGCCCTGCTGGGCTTGCAGATCCTGGAATTCTTCGGCATCTCGCTGGCCAGCTTTCAGGTCGGCGGCGGCCTGCTGCTGCTGATCAGCGCGATGAACATGCTCAATGCCCAGCCGGCCGAGGCCAAGCCGCTGACCAACGAGTATGAAGACGGAGCAGAAAAGGCCGCCCGGGGCGCCAGCATTGCGGTGGTGCCACTGACGATTCCGCTGCTGACCGGCCCGGCCACCATGTCCACGGTGGTGATCTATGCCGAAAAAGCCAAGACTTTTCTGCAGCTGGGCACGCTGGTCGGCTACGGCATGGTGATTGGACTGGCGACGGCGCTGTGCTTTTCACTGGCCGAACCGATTTCCAGGGTGCTGGGCAAGACCGGAATCAATGTCATGACGCGCCTGATGGGGCTGATCCTGGCCGCGCTGGCCGTCGAGGTGATGGCCGACGGCCTGGGCAAGCTGTTTCCCATCCTGCGGCATTGAGCATCGTTGCTTTGGCGGGCAGTCCCAATGCATCCGAGGCATCAGCCGCCGGCCAACGAAAACCGCCACAACCTCAACCGGTCAACCTTGCCAAGGAAAGTCCCGACATGACCCATGCCAGCCTGCAAGCGGCCATTGACGCCCTGGTGCATGCACGCGCGCACCAGGGCCTGGTCGATGCGCGGTTCCTGCTTGATGCCGTGTCCAGCCCCGGGCAGGCCTATGCCGTTGCGCAAGGCGTGGCCGACCGCCTCGCGTGGTTCCGGCCGGGAACGCCGCAACACTGGAAATCGGGTGGTCCGTCGCGCGATGCGGTGCTGACGCATTCCCGGCTGCCGGAGGGCGGCATCTGGCCGAGCCCGGCAAGCACCGGCTGGCCCTTTGCCCTGCGCGGCATCGAGGCGGAAATTGCCCTGCGCCTGTCCGCGCCGGTGGATGCGGCACTGGCCGCAACCCTGGACCTCCAGGGCGCCCGCAAGCTGGTGGACGCCATGGCCGTCACCATCGAGGTGGTCGATTCGCGCTGGACGCAAGGCCTGGAGGCGCCGGCGCTGCTCAGGCTGGCGGACCTGCAGTCGCATGGCGCACTGGTGTTGGGAAACTGGCGGTCTTTTGAAGCGGCCCGTGACTGGTCGGCCCAGCGCTGCCGGGTGCAGACAGGGGATGCGCCGGCACAGGCGTTTCGCGGCACGCATTCACTGGGCGACCCGGCCCATGTGCTGCCGAGCCTGCTGCGCCACGCCACCTTGGGCGGGCGCACCGTGCCGGCCGGCAGCGTGGTGACGACCGGTACCTGGTGCGGCGTCCTGCATGCCCGGCAGGGCGAGACGGTCACGGTGTCGTTTGACGGCATCGGCGAGGCGCGCGTCAGCTTCGACGCCTGATCTTGCCGCTGCCGTTGCAACCGCCGTGCAGGATGGCCTGGAACGGGTGCCCTAAAGGGGAATCACGCCGGCTGTTTCCAGCATGGCATTCAGGGCACCCAGCTCTATTGCTACTGAATTCATAGCTGTTCATGCTCACCGGGACTGCGCCAGAGGCCAGTTTGATGCTCAAAAGCAGTTTGCAGGTCGAAGCGCGGACGCGCTAGCGTGCGGGCATCTGCCGCAGCCACTGGTCCAGCTCGTCGATGGCGGCGTCGGTGGCGGCGGTCAGGGCGCGCACGCCGCCACCGGCGTCGGCACTGGTCGCCGGCCGCTGCACCGACAGGTTGCGCTGCGCGACCAGCCGCTCTCCGGCGGGCGTGATGTCCACCAGCGTGGCATGCACCCGGATCAGGCCGATGCTGGTGTCAGGCGCGCTGAACAGCTGGCTGAATTCTTCAAGCTCCAGCCGCAGCATCGGCAAGTTGGCGTTCTGGCTGCGGTTCAGCGCCACGCCCTCACGGGCCGTGAGCACCACGCGCTGCTGGCTCAAGCGCTCGCGCATGCGCTGGCGCACCAGCTGCGCCGGCGGCATGGTCCAGCGCGCCTGTGAATAGGGGCGCAGCTGCTGGTCGTCAACGTAGCCCAGCCGGTAGAGCACGGCCTGGTTTTCCAGCGCGCCGCCCGAGGTGGCAATGTCGGCAATCGCCAGCGGCGACAAGGCGGGTGCCGCCACAGCGGCCGGGGGCAATGTCGCGAGCTGGGTGGTCAGCTCGCCTGGCCCGAAATCGTACATCGTGGCGCGGGTCGGTTTGTCAAGCACCGAGCATCCGGTGGCGAGCGCCATCACGCTTATCAGGCAAATAACCCTCTTTGCGCAATGCAGGCGGGCGCTGACAGCTGCTGAATCCATCGTAGTGAAAAGCGGCTTGAACGTCATCATGGTCGGTCTCCGTTGGCGGAAAAGCCGGCTTCGCCGGGGCCCGGCACGGCCGGACCGTTGCCAAAAATCAGCGCTTGCGGGTTGTCATCGACAGCATTCACGGTGCGTCGCAGCTGGCGCATGGTGCGCGCGGTTTCGTCGGCCACCTCGCCCAGCTTGGGCAGCGTGGCCGCGCTGAAGGTTTCCACGCCGGCGGCCAATGCCTCGCCACCTTCCTTGAGCCGGTCGAGTGCGCCGCCTTTTTCATTCAGGCGCCGCGCGGTGAGGGTGACTTCGTCGGTCGCGGTCTTGACCGAGCGCAGGGTGGCCTGCGCATCCCTGGACAGCGCGGGCAGCGTCGCCACGGCCGGCTCCAGCGCTTTGGCGACGCGGTTGATGCTGCCGGCGGCCTCGGCGAGCTGCGTAACGGCGGTGTTGATGGCCGCTTCGTTCTGCGCCGACAGCAACTGGTTGATGCGCGTGGTCACCTGCTCGGCCTGGTCAAAGATCACCTCGCCTTGCTTGAGCAGCTTGTCGAGGCCGCCCTGCTTGAGCGGAATACGCGGCGGGTCGTCGTCGTTGGGCGCCAGCCGCTGGGCGGAGCTGCCGTCGTCGTCGAGCTGGATGAAGCCCAGGCCGGTGACACCTTGGGACGCCACGGTGGCAAAGGTGGAACGCGTCACCGGAGCGGCCTCGTCGATGGACACGCGGATCAGCACATTGCCCTTGACCTTCTGGTCAAACCCGATGCGTTCGACCTTGCCGACGGCCACGCCCCGGTAGCGGACCGTGGCCTGCGGCTGCAGGCCGGAAACGGTCTCGGAGGTGCTCATCTCGTACAGGTTGCGCGCGGTGTTGTCGCGCGTGAGCCAGATGGCCAGCAATGCCAGCAGGGCGGTGACGAGCACCACGAACGCGCCGGCAATCAGCGCATGGGCCTTGTTTTCCATGATGAAAACCTTTCTAGATCGAAAGGGCGGGAGGGTGGTTCAGCAGCGCCATCGCCCGCTTCCCCCGCTCGCCCAGAAAAAAGTCGTGAATGAAGGGATGCTCGAACGCCACCACCTTCTGCGGCACGTCATTGATGATGACTTTCTGCGACGCCAGCACGGCAATGCGGGTGCTCAGCTCGAAGATCGTGTCCAGGTCGTGCGTGACCATCACCACCGTCAGCCCCATGCCCTGGTGCAGCGAGCGCAGCAGGTTGCAAAAGCTGTCGGCGCTTTCCGGGTCGAGCCCGGCCGTCGGTTCGTCGAGCAGCAGCAACGGCGGGTCCATGATCAGCGCGCGCGCCAGCGCCACCCGCTTGATCATGCCGCCCGACAGGTCGCTCGGCATCTTGTCGGCCGCGTCGGCAGGCAGGCCGACCATCTGCAGCTTGACCAGGGCCGCCTCGCGGATCAGCTCGCTTGGCAAAGACTTCAGTTCGCGCAGCGCAAAGGCAATGTTTTCCAGCACGGTGAAGGCCGAGAACAGCGCGCCCTGCTGGAACAGCATGCCGACCCGGCTGGCCGCGCCGCGCTTGCCCAGTTCGGCGGCCGGCCTGCCAAGCACGGTGATGTCGCCCTGCGTCGGCGTTTCCAGCCCCAGCATCTGGCGCAGCAGCACCGTCTTGCCGGTGCCCGAGCCGCCGACCAGCGACATGATTTCGCCCCGCTCGACCGTCAAATCCAGGTCTTTATGCACCACCGACTTTTTGTCGCCGTTCTGGAACACCGTCCACAGCTTGCTGATTTCCACTACGGGTTCAGTCATTTTTCACCCCGTTTCCAAAAACCACGACCGCCGCGCTGGTCCACCCCAAGCCAAGCCCTTTGGGGGCAGCGCAGCAAGCGAAACGACAAGCCTGGAGGTGATACACCCTGTTAGCGAGGGCCGTGGAGCAGTCTTTGCCGGGCCGCAGGCTGCAGGCTGAGGCTCCGAGCCCGTCTGCGCGGGCTTGGACAGCCTGCAGATGCGCCGCCTCTGGCGGCGTGGCGCCCTGCAAGGGCAGCAGACCCCTCGGGGGACAGGAAGCTACACGCAGTGAGCGACCGGGGGGGCAACATTCATGGCTTTGCCAGGCTGCAGGCGGGCCGGCCCCCTCGGGGGGCAGCGAACCACACGCAGTGGGGAGCGTGGGGGCCATCATCACCGCCATCAGATGCCTACGCTTCTAAACAAGATCGCAAACAGCGCATCGACCAAAATGACCACCGTGATCGACGTCACCACCGACGCCGTGGTGCCTTTGCCCAGGCTTTCGGTGTTGGGTTTGACGCGCAGGCCGTAGTGGCAGCCGACCAACGCGATCAGCAGGCCAAAAACCACCGACTTGGCCGTTGCCAGCACCAGGTTGGACACCTTCACGGCGGCGGGCAGCGCGTTGATGAAATACGAAAACGTCACGTCCATGGAAATATAGGCTGCCAGCATGCCGCCCAGCAAGGCGGCCATCGTGGTCCAGACGCTGATCAGCGGCATGACCACCGCCAGCGCGATGGCGCGCGGCATCACCAGCCGAAAGCCCCGGGCAATGCCCATGACGCGCATCGCGTCAATTTCCTCGGTCACCCGCATCACGCCGATCTGCGCGGTGATGGCCGATCCGCTGCGCCCGGCAATCAAGATGGCGGCGAGCACCGGTCCCAACTCGCGGATCAGCGAAATGCCCAGGATATTGACGATGAAGGCATCGGCGCCGAACTGGCGCAGCTGCTGCGAAATCAGGTAGGCCAGCACCACGCCGATCAGGAAGCCGACCAGCGCCGTGATCGGCAGCGCCGTCGCGCCAAAATGGTAGAGATGCCCCGACAGGTCGCGCCAGGGCCCCTGCTTCGAATGGCGAAACAGCCGCAACAGGTCGAGCAGCAACTGGCCCAGCAGGCGCAGCAGGCCTTTGACATGGTCGATCAGGCTGAGCAGCCGCTCGCCAAACACCACCAGCGGTTCGGACCAGGGCGAACGGCGCGGCGGCGCCAGGCCGACCGTGAATTTTTCCACCGTCTGCAGCATTTCGCGCTGTTCAGGCGCCAGTTGCACGTCGGCTGGCCAGCGATGGCGCCACGCCGTCCACAGCACCTGCGCGCCCAGGTAATCGAGTTTTTCAATCTCTTCCAGGCGCCACCGGGCGGGCGTGGACGCATGGGGCGGCGGGGCGCTGTGCAAGCTGTCGAGCTGTTCGCCCAGCGCAGCCCAGGCGGGCGCCAGCGTCAGCTGGGCAGCGGTCCAGCTTCCCAGCAGGCGCACGACCTGGCCTTCAGGCAGATCCTGAACGTCAAGGCGCGGCGGTAAGTCATCAAGAGGCATGCGGTCAACAGGGTGAAACAGGCGCCGGTAGGCAAGGAGGGTTTAACGCAAAGCCGTCATGGTAACTGCTGAAAATGCACAAGCCCGGCGTCCGGTCGGGATTCGCCATGGTCCTACAGGGCTTGGCGCTTGCCGGCCCGGCTCAATGGATTTGGCAACCGGGCAGGCAAAGGGGTAATCCCCGTCACGCACCAGCGCCGGGTTTTGCCACAATGCAAGGTGAGTCCAACGGAACCCTACTTCATGCACGACCAGAACCTGACTTTCGACTACATCATCATCGGCGCGGGCACGGCCGGCTGCCTGCTGGCCAACCGGCTCAGCGCCGACGCGTCCAAACGCGTGCTGCTGATCGAGGCCGGCCGCAAGGACGACTACCACTGGATTCACATTCCGGTCGGCTACCTGTACTGCATCGGCAATGCCCGCACCGACTGGCTGTTCAACACCGAGCCCGACGCGGGCCTGAATGGGCGCTCGCTGCGCTACCCGCGCGGCAAGACGCTGGGCGGCTCATCCAGCATCAACGGCATGATCTACATGCGCGGCCAGGCGCGTGACTACGACAAATGGGCCGAGCTGACCGGCGACAGCGCCTGGACCTGGGACAACGCCCTGCCCTGCTTCAAGCTGCATGAAGACCACTACAAGGGCGCGGACGCGCTGCACGGCGCGCGCGGCACGGCGCCAGCCTTGATGGAAGACAAGGGCCAGCCCTACCAAAAAATTCTGCGCCACCGCAACGCCGGCGGCGAATGGCGCGTGGAAAAGCAGCGCCTGCGCTGGGATATCCTCGATGCGTTCGCCGAGGCGGCCACCCAGGCCGGCATTCCCCAGACGCCGGACTTCAACCGGGGCAGCAACGAGGGCGTGGGCTACTTTGAAGTCAACCAGAAGGACGGCTGGCGCTGGAACACGGCCAAGGCTTTCCTGCGGCCCACCTGCCTGGGCCGGCCGAACTTTGAACTCTGGACGCATGCGCAGGTCAGCCGCCTGGTGATCGTGCCGCAGGCCGACGGCAGCCAGCGCTGCACGGGCGTCGAGGTCTGGACCGGCCAGGAGCGGGTCACGGCGCTGGCGACGCGCGATTCGGGTCACATGGGCGAGGTGCTGCTGTGCGCCGGCAGCATTGGCTCGCCGCACATCCTGCAACTTTCCGGCATTGGCCCGGCCAGCCTGCTGCAGCAGCATGGCATCCCGGTGGTGCAGGACCTGCCAGGCGTGGGCGCCAACCTGCAGGACCATCTGCAGATCCGCTCGGTGTACAAGATCCAGGGCGACAAGGACAGCAAGCGCTGGGGACTGTCGCTCAACACCATGGCCAACTCACTCTGGGGCAAGGCGCGCATCGGGCTTGAATACGCGGCCCGCCGTACCGGTCCGATGAGCATGGCACCGTCGCAGCTCGGCGCTTTCACGCGCTCTTCGCCCGACCAGCCCTGGCCAAACATCCAATACCACGTCCAGCCGCTCTCGCTCGACGCTTTTGGCGAGCCGCTGCACAATTTCAATGCCTTCACGGCCAGCGTCTGCAACCTGAACCCGACCAGCCGTGGCAGCGTTCGCCTGAAGACCGGCGCTTTTGCCGACGCGCCGGCCATTGCGCCCAACTACCTGAACACCGCCGAGGACCGGCAGGTGGCGGCCGATTCGCTGCGCATCACGCGCAAGATTGTCAGCCAGGGTGCGCTGGCCCGATACCAGCCGGAGGAGTTCAAGCCGGGCGTGCAGTTTCAGACCGATGAAGACCTGGCGCGGCTGGCCGGCGACATCGCCACGACAATTTTTCACCCGGTTGGCACGACAAAAATGGGCCGGGCCGACGACCCGCTGGCGGTGGTCGATTCGCACCTGCGCGTGCGCGGCATTCGCGGGCTGCGCGTGGTCGATGCCGGTGTGATGCCCTTGATCACCAGTGGCAACACCAACTCGCCCACCTTGATGATTGCCGAGAAAGCGGCGCAGTGGATACAGGCCGGCATCTGACCAGTATGCGAAGACGGCCAGCCGCTGCGCCAGCCATCGTCAGGCTCAGATCGAGCGCCGAGAAGGGCTTGCTGGCGTGGCCTGAACGTTTCACTTGCGGGAAATCCCTGATGCACGCTCTCAATGCACCCGTTACATTGGAGAACTTGCTGTCGGGCCTTGCTGCTCGCAACGCGGGGAGTCGAGGAGACATTTAAAAATAGAACACACAGCATTGCAAAAAATGCTTGTTTGACCAAAAGCGCTGGCAACCCCAGCGCTTTTTTTCGTCCAAACCTTGCCGTTCAAGCATTAAAAATGGCTTTTCCGCCCGTGATTAAATCGTTTATTGCTATTAATAACTGAGCAAAAACCCGATCCACCGAGTGCGACAATCGCCGCTATGGAATTGCTGCTTGTTTCACTGGCTTCGTTGCTGGCCGGGTTTGTGGACGCTATTGTGGGCGGCGGGGGCCTGATTCTGGTGCCGGCGCTGTTTGCGGTCTTTCCCACCACCCACCCGGCGACCTTGTTCGGTATCAACAAGGGGGCTTCGGTGTGGGGAACGGCGGTCGCCACGACCCAGTACGCACGCCGGGTCCAGATGCGCTGGTCGGCGCTGCTGCCGGCGGCGGGCGCCGGGTTTTGCGGCTCGCTGGCGGGCGCCTGGCTGGTCACGGTGATCGATCCGGGCTTCCTGCGCAAGGTCCTGCCTTTTGTGCTGCTGGCCGTGCTGGCCTACACGCTGGTCAAAAAAGACCTGGGCCGCCACCACACGCCGCGTTTTACCGGCCATGCCGAAACCCTGGCGGCCTGCTGCATTGGCCTGGTGCTGGGGTTTTACGACGGGTTTTTCGGTCCTGGGACGGGCAGCTTTTTCGTCTTCCTGTTCGTGCGCTGGCTGGGCTACGATTTCCTGAATGCCTCGGCCTCGGCCAAGCTGCTCAATACCGCGACCAACCTGGCGGCGCTGGGCCTGTTTGCCTGGAAGGGGCATGTCTGGTGGCATTTCGCGCTGACCATGGCCGTGGCCAATGTTGCAGGCAGCCTGCTGGGCACGCGTTTGGCGCTCAGGCACGGGGCGGGTTTTGTCCGGCTGGTGTTCATTGGCGTGGTCAGCGCGCTGATCCTGAAAACCGGTTTTGACGCGTTTCTGAAATAGCCCCGGCCGCGCCTGCAGGCTCGCGCCCGGCTAAGGCGGGCCGCCTCCCGCAGGAATGGCCGCAGAAGCCGGCCGGGGCGGCTTCTGGATGGGCGTGGCCTTGGCCGCCTTGACCGGTTTTGCCGCCTGGACGGCTTTGTCCCTGGCGCCAGCCGGCTCGGCCTTCTGAGCAGCAACGGATTTTGATCCGGCAGCCGACACCATGGCGCCTGGCGTGTCGCCGACCAGCAGCGCATTCATCTCGGCGGCCAGGCGGGGCTTGCCGATCGGCGCGGCGGCCCGTCCGGCCTGCACCGCCAGCATGTCTTCCTCGCTCGGGTACTGGCCCAGCAGCACATAGTCGAACACCCTGCGGGCAATCGGTGCGGCCACGCCCGCGCCCCAGCCAGCGTTTTCCACGATCACCGCCAGCGCAATCCTCGGGTTGTCGGCCGGCGCGAACGCCATGTACACCGCATGGTCGCGCTGGCTTTCCTCCATGCGCGACTTGTTGTACTTTTCCTTCTGGCCCATGCTCACCGCCTGCGCCGTCCCGGTCTTGCCGCCCGACAGGTACTGCGCGCCGGCAAACACCCGGGTCGATGTGCCGCCCTGCGTCACGCCAACCAGCGCCTTGCGGATGATGGCCACGTGTTCGGGCTTGTAGTGCAGGTCGACCGGCGGGTCGGCGGGCAGCGGGTGCAGCGCGCGCGTCACCGTGTCCTGCGTGCCCATCACCAGCCGGGGCTTGTGCTTGATGCCGTTGTTCGCCAGGGTCGCGGTGGCCTGCGCCAGCTGCAGCATGGTGAAGCTGTTGTAGCCCTGGCCGATGCCCAGCGAGATGGTTTCGCCGGCGAACCACTTCTGCTGCTCGGGCCGCTTGAAGTAGCCGCGTTTCCAGGCCTGGTTGGGCAGCACGCCGCGCACCTCGCCATTGATGTCGATGCCGGTGGCCTGGCCAAAGCCCAGTGGCGCCATGAAGTCGTGGATCGCCTCGACGCCCATTTCGTTGGCCAGCGTGTAGAAATACACATTGCTCGACTCGACAATCGCACGGTTCATGTCCATCGCGCCGCCGCGCTCGTTTTCCGGGCTGCCGAAGCGGTGGCCGCCGAACATAAAGAAGCCCGGGTCATGGATGATGGTGGTGGGCGCGCGCTTGCCGGTTTGCAGCGCAGCCATGGCCATGAAGGGCTTGTAGGTCGAACCCGGCGGATAGGTGCCGCGCAGCGCCCGGTTCAGCAGCGGCTTGTCGATCGACTCGTTGAGCGCCTGCCAGCTTTCCTGGTCGATGCCATCGACAAACAGGTTGGGGTCGAAGGTCGGCTTGCTGACAAACGCCAGCACCTCGCCGTTTCGGGGGTCCAGCGCCACCAGGGCGCCGCGCCGCGTGCCGAACAGGTCCTCGACCAGCTTTTGCAGGCCGATGTCCAGCGACAGCATCACGGTGTTGCCCGGCGTGGCCGGACTGGTCGCCAGCTTTCGCAGCGCGCGCCCGCCGGCCGAGGTTTCCATCTGCTCGACGCCGGTCTGGCCGTGCAATTGCTGCTCGAAACTCTGCTCGACGCCGAGCTTGCCGATGTGGTCGGTGCCGCGGTAGTTGCCTTCTTCCTCGCGCTCCTCGATCGCGTCCTTTTCCGTCTGGTTGATGCGGCCGATGTAGCCCACGACATGGCTGCCCAGTTCGCCATAGGGGTAGTTGCGGAACAGCCGGGCCTTGATGTCCACGCCGGGAAAACTGAAGCGCCGGGCGGCAAAGCGCGCCACTTCCTCGTCGGAAAGGCGGGTGCGCAGCGGAATCGATTCAAAGCTCTTCGACTCTTCGCGCAGGCGCTTGAAGCGGCGCTTGTCCCGGGGCTGGATATCGACCAGCTTTTCCAGCGCGGCGATGGTCTCGTCCAGGTTCGCCACCTTGGACGGCGTGATTTCCAGCGTGTAGGCCGAATAGTTGGAAGCCAGCACGATGCCGTTGCGGTCCAGGATCAGGCCGCGATTTGGCACGATGGGGACAATCGCCGTGCGGTTGCTTTCAGCCTGCGCGCGCAGGTCTTGGTGCCGATACACCTGCAGGTAGGCCAGCCGGGCCACCACCAGCGAAAAGCAGAGAAAAACGACCAGGCCCGCCACCAGCACCCGAACGCGAAAACGCGACAGCTCGGCTTCAACGTTTCTGAGTTCAGTCATGGTGCTGCGACCCGTGGGGCAAGAAAAAGTGCCCGCGATTCCGAAGACAAGGCAGCAGCCCCCTCATAGGACAGCAAGCCAGGCATACCAGCAAGCGTGAGGACGGCAGTCCGAACCCCACCAGCAGGGGCCGCGGAACTGGCTTTGCCAGGCCGCAGGCGCAGCAGCCCCCTCGGGGGGCAGCGAACCACACGCAGTGGGGAGCGTGGGGGCCATATCACAAGGGGCGATTTTCATCCCGGTCCGGCGTGCGCAGCTGCGGCACCAGCAGCAGCACGCTCGCCACCGGCCACAGCAGGGCCTCTGCCAGCGGCGCGACCAGCACGATCCAGCCTGGGAAAATACCGCCTCCGAGCAGCCGCAGGATCATTTCGGCGGCGTGCGCCGCTGCGAACAGCGGCAACACCTGCAAGGCCTGCAGCGGCACCGTGAACCACAGCAGCCGGCGCTGGACCATGGCCGCAAAAAAGCTCAGCGCAACATAGGAAAAGGCGTGCTGTCCGAGCAGCGACGTCTGGTGCACATCCATCGCGAGGCCGAACATGAAGGCGATGCCGATGCCCACCCTGAGCGGCTGGTGCACGCTCCAAAACACCAGCACCAGCGCCAGGACATCCGGCATCCACGGCACCCGGCCCAGCGGCAGCATGTTGAGCAGCAAGGCGGCCACCAGGCTGCTCCAGATGAACACCGGACTGGCGGGCAGCAACAGCTGCTGGCCGGAGCGCATGATCATTTGGCATACCCCCTTCGGGCAGGCGCAGCCGGCGCGATGCTGGAAGGCGGCAGCGTCAGGTCCGTCGTGACCGGCTGGACGATGATGACATGCCGCGCGCCAGTGGTGAGCGCCTGCGGCACGCAGTAAATCTTGGAAAACGCCGACTCGGCCCGGTGCTCGATCCGGCTGACGCGTGCCACCGGCAGCCCGGGCGGGTACACGCCATCGACGCCGCTGGTGGTCAGCAGGTCGCCTTCCTGGACATCGGCATTGCTGCCCATGAAACGCAGCTCCATGCCGCTGCCGCCCACCGTCGGGTCGCCGTAGGCCACGCTGCGAGCGCCGGTGCGCACATTGAGCACCGGGATCGCCAGGTCGCGGTCGACCACCAGCGTGACCTCGCTGACCAGCGGGTGCACCCGCGTCACTTGCCCGAGTACGCCGGATTCGTCAAGCACCGGCGAACCCAGCGCGACCTGATGAACCTGCCCCTTGTCGATGATGACCTTGCGGGTGTAGGGATCGGCAGCGTCGTACACCACCTCGGCCGCGATGACCGGCGTGGCGAGTTGCGCCTTGAGGTCGAGCAGCTTGCGCAGGCGGTTGTTTTCCTGCATCAACAGCTCGACCTGGCCGGCGCGCAGTGACTGCAGTGCCAGCTTTTCCCGGGCCTGGGCGGTTTCAAGCTGCGCCTCGCCCAGGTCGTTGAAATAGCCGCTGGCGCTCTGCACCGCATGGACCGGCTGCAGGGCCACCCACTGCACCGGGTACAGGGCGGTGGCAATGGCGGCGCGGATCGGCTGGGTGACGTTGAAACGCGCGTCGGCCACCATCAGGAACAGCGACAGCGCGCCAAAAAAAATCAGCTTGGAAAATACCGATGGCCCCTGGTTGAAAAAGGGCGGCAGGGATCGGTCGAGGGTTCCTAAAGCCATGGTGCGTGGTCAGGCCGGTCCGCTGTGGTGCTGCAGGCGCGCTGCATGGGACGGGCTTGAGGATGGCGTCGTGAAAAAAGCCTATTCCGTGGTGAAGATCGAGCCCATGCGGTCCATGCGCTCCAGCGCGATGCCGCAGCCGCGCACCACGCAGGTCAGCGGGTCCTCGGCCACCAGCACCGGCAGGCCGGTTTCCTCGGCCAGCAGGCGGTCCAGGTCGCGCAGCAGCGCACCGCCGCCGGTCAGCATCATGCCGCGGTCGGAAATGTCGGCGCCAAGTTCGGGCGGCGTCTGCTCCAGCGCGTTCTTGACGGCCGAGACGATCTGGTTCAGCGGGTCGGTCAGGGCTTCGAGGATTTCGTTGCTTGAAATGGTGAAGCTGCGCGGCACGCCTTCCGACAGGTTGCGGCCCTTGACTTCCATTTCCCGGACTTCGGAGCCGGGAAAGGCCGAACCGATGGTCTTTTTAATCACTTCAGCCGTCGGCTCGCCAATCAGCATGCCGTAGTTGCGGCGAATGTAGTTGATGATGGCGTCGTCAAAACGGTCGCCACCGACGCGCACACTGCCTTTGTAGACCATGCCGCCGAGCGAGATCACGCCGACTTCGGTGGTGCCGCCGCCGATGTCGACGACCATCGAGCCGCTGGCCTCGGACACCGGCAGGCCCGCGCCCAGGGCGGCGGCCATCGGTTCCTCGATCAGGTACACGGCGGCGGCGCCGGCGGCCTCGGCAGCGTCCTTGATGGCGCGGCGCTCGACCTGGGTCGAGCCGCAGGGCACGCAGATGATGATGCGCGGGCTGGGCGTGAGCAGGCGGCGCGGATGCACCATCTTGATGAACTGCTTGATCATCTGCTCGGTGATGACGAAGTCGGCGATCACGCCGTCCTTCATTGGGCGGATCGCCTCGATGTTGCCGGGCACCTTGCCCAGCATGGCCTTGGCTTCACGGCCAACGGCCTGGATCACTTTCTTGCCGTGGGGCCCGCCTTCATGGCGTATGGCCACCACCGACGGCTCATCCAGCACAATACCCTTGTCGCGTGCAAAGATCAGGGTGTTGGCGGTGCCCAGATCAATCGCCAGGTCGGTGGAAAAGTACCGACGGAATGCTTCAAACATGTTCAGAAATCCGGTTGGGGCATGGGCAAGCTTCGTTGCCGCATCGCCTTTTATTATTGATCAGCAGTGAAATTGAGGACGTAGGAGATCAGGTTGCGCAACCTGTTTGAAGCGTCTAAAAAGCGCCTAAAGGGTCGATCAGGCTTTGAATTCACGCCAAAGGCGGGATAATAACGCATCCACCCCGAGTCAGCGTGGCGCAATGCCCGTTTTTTTGGCGTTACGGTTGGTTTCAATTGCCGGTTTCGCGCCTCGTCCAGGCGCTTTTTCTTTCACCACATCATTTCACAAGCGCTTATTGGCATTTATGGCATTGACATTTAAAGACATTGAACGCGTGGCCAATCTGGCGCGGCTGGAACTCCGGCCAGATGAAACCGAGCGCACGCTGAGCCAGCTCAACGGTTTTTTTGCCCTGGTCGAGCAGATGGAGGCAGTCGATACCGACGGCGTGGAGCCGCTGGCGCACCCGGCGGCGGTGCTGGGCGACGTGGCCCTGCGCCTGCGCGATGACATCGCCAGCGAACCCAACCAGCGCGAGGCCAGCCAGGCCAGCGCTCCGGCCGTCGAGCGCGGCCTGTTCCTTGTGCCGAAAGTGATCGAATGAGCCGCCCCTCCCTTAGCCCCCTGAACCTTGACCTGCATGACCTCGGCGTGGCGCAGATCGCCGCCAAACTGGCTGCCGGCGATATTTCCAGCGTCGAAGTCACGCAGCATTTTCTGGCCCGCATCCAGCAGCACGACAGCCTGGGCGCCTTCCTGTCCACCAACGCCGACGTGTCGCTGGCGCAGGCCCGTGCCGCCGACGCCCGGCTGGCCGCCGGCGAACACACCCCGCTGCTGGGCGTGCCGCTGGCGCACAAGGACGTGTTCGTCACCCGCGACTTCCCGACCACGGCCGGCTCCAAAATGCTGGAGAACTACCGCAGCCCGTTTGATGCAACGGTGGTCACCAGGCTCGGCGGCGCCGGCATGGTCACGCTGGGAAAACTCAACTGCGACGAGTTCGCGATGGGCTCGGGCAACGAAAACAGTGCCTATCAAAAAGTACAGAACCCCTGGGACCTGAGCCGCGTGCCCGGCGGCTCGTCGGGCGGCTCGGCGGCCGCCGTGGCAGCCCGGCTGGTGCCCGCCGCCACCGGCACCGACACCGGCGGCTCGATCCGCCAGCCGGCGTCGCTGACCGGCATCACCGGCATCAAGCCGACCTACGGCCGCTGCTCGCGCTACGGCATGGTGGCGTTTGCCTCCAGCCTGGACCAGGCTGGCCCGATGGCGCGCAGCGCACTCGACTGCGCGCTGCTGCTGTCCGCCATGGCCGGGCCCGACCTGGACCGCGATTCCACCTCGCTGGACCTGCCCGCCGTTGACTACGCTACTGATTTAATAGCAGTAAAATCAGATGGCAAAAGCGCAAAGCCCTTAAAAGGCTTGAGAATCGGCTTGCCCACCCAGTTTTTCGGCGCCGGTTGCGCACCCGACGTGCTAGCCGCCGTGCGCGCGGCGCTCAGCGAGTTTGAAAAGCTCGGCGCCACGCTGGTCGATGTCAGCCTGCCACTGACCGAGTTGTCGATTCCGGTCTATTACGTGATTGCCCCGGCCGAAGCCAGCAGCAACCTGAGCCGCTTTGACGGTGTGCGCTACGGCCACCGCGCCGCCCAGTACGGCGACCTGACCGACATGTACAAAAAGTCGCGCAGCGAAGGCTTTGGCGACGAGGCCACGCGCCGCATCATGATCGGCACCTATGTGCTGTCGCACGGTTATTACGATGCCTACTATTTGAAGGCGCAGAAAATCCGCCGCCTGATCGCGCAGGACTTCCAGACCGCCTTCACGCAATGCGACGTGATTGCCGGGCCGGTGTCGCCCACGGTCGCCTGGAAAATCGGCGAAAAATCGAACGACCCGGTGGCGAACTACCTGGCCGACATCTACACACTCTCGTCGAGCCTGGCCGGCCTGCCCGGCATGAGCGTGCCAGCTGGCTTTGGCGCGTGCGGCATGCCCGTCGGGCTGCAGCTGATCGGCAACTATTTCAAGGAAGCGCAGCTGCTGGGCGCGGCGCACCAGTTTCAGCTGGCGACCGACTGGCACCAAAAAGCACCCGGAACCGCAGCATGAGCAAAACCACCCCCTCCTTGCTGGTACAGGGTTATGAAGTCGTCATCGGCTTTGAAACCCACACCCAGCTCACCACCCGGTCCAAGCTCTTTAGCCGCGCCCCGACCGGCTTTGGCGCCGAGCCGAACACGCTGGCATCCGCCGTGGACTTTGCCCTGCCCGGCGCGCTGCCGGTGATGAACAAGGGCGCGGTGCAGCGCGCCATCGAGTTCGGCCTGGCCGTCAATGCGCACATTGCCGAGCAAAGCGTGTTCGCCCGAAAAAACTATTTCTACCCCGACCTGCCCAAGGGCTACCAGATCAGCCAGTTCGAGATTCCGGTGGTGCAGGGCGGCATGGTCGAGTTTTTCCTGGATGGTGAAAAGAAATCCGTGCGCCTGGTGCGCGCCCACCTTGAAGAAGACGCGGGAAAGTCGCTGCATGAAGACTTCATCGGCCAAAGCGGCATCGACCTGAACCGCGCCGGCACGCCGCTGCTGGAAATCGTCACCGAACCCGACATGCGCTCAACCGCCGAGGCCGTGGCGTATGCCAAAGAGCTGCACAAGATCGTCACCTGGATCGGCATTTGCGACGGCAACATGCAAGAAGGCAGTTTTCGCTGCGATGCCAATGTGTCGGTGAGGAAACCCGGCGCGGAGCTGGGCACGCGCCGCGAGGTCAAGAACCTGAACAGCTTCAAGTTCATGCAGCAGGCGATGGACTACGAAGTGCGCTGGCAAATCGAGCAGATCGAGGACGGCCACGCGATTCAGCAGGCGACCGTGCTGTTCGACCCGGACACGGGCGAGACGCGCTCGATGCGCAGCAAGGAAGACGCCGCCGACTACCGCTATTTTCCCGACCCGGACTTGCCACCGCTGGTGATTTCCAGAGCCTGGGTGGAAAAGACCCGCTCGGAAATGTCGGAATTGCCACGCGTGATGGCGGCGCGCTTCATGGCCGACTACGGCCTGGGCGACTACGACGCCGGCCAGCTGACGCAGAGCAAGGCGACGGCGGCTTATTTCGAAGCGGTGGCACATGCCAGCAAGCAGGCCAAACTGGCCAGCAACTGGGTCATGGGCGAGGTGTCGCGCCGCCTGAATGCAGAGGAAAAGTTGATTGAAGCGTCCAGTGTCAGTGCCAGCCAGCTGGGGGCCCTGGTCAACCGCATTGCCGATGGCACGATTTCCAACAGTGCGGCCCGGCTGGTGTTTGACGCCTTGTGGACTGGCGCGGGCCAGGACGTTGACACGCTGATCGACGCCAAGGGCCTGCGGCAGATGAGCGACACCGGCGAACTCGAAAAAATCATCGACGACGTGCTGGCCGCCAATGTCAAAAACGTCGAAGAGGTGCGCGCCGGCAACAGCAAAGCCTTCAACGCGCTGGTCGGCCAAGCCATGAAGGCGACCAAGGGCAAGGCCAACCCGGCGCAGGTGAATGAACTGCTGAAAAAAAAGCTGGCATGACGGCCCGCGCTCCCTGCGCCAAAATGCTATCGAAACTGTAGCTACTAATGCACGCCGGTATTGCGCAAACAGGCAATCTGGCTTGAAAATTCAATTCCGGACAGTCCGGGAACCGCCACCGACGGCAGGGGTTGGCGGATTCGCCAGCGCCCACAGCTGCCTGAGCTTGGCCAGATCTTCGTCAAAGCGCTGATTGACGCGTTTTTTTTCCTGCTCCTGGTCGGCAATGAGTCGTTGCTGGACGGCGGCACTGCCGTCGTTTTCTTCCAGTCTGCGCTTGAGCGAAGCCGGCACCCGGGACGGGTCCTTGACATAAAACTCCAGTTCGCCGCCAAGTGACTTGCGCTGGTTGCCGAGTTCGCCCTGCCGCTTGCTCGACGCCTTGATGACCTCATCGATTTGCAGCAGCGCGGCCGCGCGTTCGCGGTCATGCACCGCCAACGTCGGATAGCGCAGCAGCAGCGCCTTGTCACGGCGCCGGTCTTCGGCTTGGCGGGCACGCTGCTCGGCCGCACGCCGGTCCTTTTCATGCTGCGCGGCCTGTTCATGCGCGGTCAGCGAGGGCCCGATCTGGCGCTTGACAGTACCGGACGGCGACAGCGCACGCTGGGTGCGGTCAGTGCATTCGGCAATCGGCCGGTCCGCCGTGAGGGTGCGGCCTTTCGCATCCACGCACGAGTAGATTTCCTGCGCCTCCGAAGCGCTTCCCAGAAAAAAAGCCAGGCCCGCAAGACCGGACGTGAGCAAGGAGGACAGGCGCAATTTTGTTTCTTCAGTTGACGCCGTAGCGTTCGCGGTAAGCCAGAACAGACTGGTAATGATTTTGCAGCAGCGCTGCGTCGGCGCTTTCGCCGCCAGTCGAACAGTCACTGTGCAAGGCCAGATACTGCAGCAAGTCGCTCAGGCGCGCAATGGCGCAAACCTGCAAGCCGAGTTGCCGCGTGACATATTGCACTGCACTGTGTTCGACGTCCACGCCGTTTTCGGTGGCTTTTTCCTGGCGGTCCAGCGCAATCGCCACCGCATGCGGCGTGGCGCCGGCCGCCAGGATCAGCGCAATCGACTCGCGCACGGCGGTGCCGGCAGACATCACGTCATCCACGATCAGCACCCGCCCCTTGAGCGGTGCGCCGACCAGCGTGCCACCTTCGCCGTGGTCCTTGGCTTCCTTGCGGTTGTAGGCGAACGGCAGGTTACGCCCCAGCCGCGCCAGCTCGATGGCGACGGCAGCGGCGAGCGGAATGCCTTTGTAGGCCGGGCCGAAAATCATGTCGAATGCCAAGCCGCTGCGCTGCTCCTCGGCCAGCAGCTGGCGCGCATAAAATTGCGCCAGCCGGCCAAGCTTGGCACCGTCGTCAAACAGCCCGGCGTTGAAAAAGTAGGGGCTCATGCGGCCGGCCTTGGTCTTGAACTGGCCGAAGCGCAGCACCCCAGATTCGACGGCAAACTGCACGAATTCCTGGGCCAGGCTGCCAACTTGCGGCATTTCCTCGTCCTGATAGGCTGCCTGCCCTGTTGTCTTATTCATTGAAAATCCCATGTTCAAATTAACCAGCCTCAACCTCAACGGCATTCGTTCCGCCGCCACCAAGGGCCTTCAGGAATGGATGGCCCAGTCCCTGCCGGATTGTATTTGCGTGCAGGAGCTCAAGGCGCAGGAGGCCGACCTGAGCGGACGATTTGACGAAATTGCCGGAAACAGGGGCTACTTTCAGTTTGCAGAAAAAAAGGGCTATTCGGGCGTGGGCATCTACACCCGTCACGCGCCCAGCGACGTGATCGTTGGCTACGGTTCGCGCGAGTTCGATGCCGAAGGCCGCTATGTCGAACTGCGTTTTGACCGACCCGGCCGCGCACACAGCCCCAAACTGTCCATCATCAGTTGCTATTTTCCGAGCGGCTCGTCAGGCGAAGAACGTCAGGCGGCCAAGTTCCGTTTCCTGGCCGAACTGTACCCGCACCTGGCAGCCCTGAAACAGTGCGGCGGCACCCCCCGCGAATTCGTGCTGTGTGGCGACATCAACATTGCGCACCAGGAAATCGACCTGAAGAACTTCAAGGGCAACCGCAAGAACAGCGGTTTTCTGCCCGAGGAACGCGCCTGGATGACTGAACTGCTGCGGCATGATGTTGCCGCCGCGCTCCCCATTGCTTGTGGTTCGCGGCCCCCAGAGGAGGAGGCTGCTGCGCCGCCACCGGCGGATTGGGTACCGGGCGGCGGCATGGTCGATGTGTACCGCCGGCTCCATCCCGAGACCACCGGCGACGCCTACACCTGGTGGAGCAACCGGGGCCAGGCCTATGCCAAGAACGTTGGCTGGCGGCTGGACTACCAGCTGGCGACACCGGGCTTTGGCGCCACCGCCCGCTCGGCGGCCATCCACAAGGCGCAGCGCTTTAGCGACCATGCGCCCCTGACAATCGATTACGACTGGAAGCTTTGAGCGGCTGCGTGCTGCGCGACGGCACAAACGCCATGCGATGGCGAGTGTCGGGCTGCTGTGCGACGACCCGCAACAGGGCGTCAAGCTTGGCTTGGCTGCGCTCGCCAAAAAAATCCAGCCTCGACCATTCCTAGGAAAAGGTCGTGTTTGCCGCTTCCCCGACCTTGGTGCGGAAAATCACTTCCCCGTCAGGCACCCGCACCACGCGAACCTCTTGTTGAACCGGCAAGGTGATGCTTTTAGCCGCGATGGCAACGGCCAGCGAACTGCTGTCATAGAGGTGGTCAAAATTGATGTCCAGTAACAACTCGCTGGCAAGCGTACCGTTACTTTCAATTTTGTATTTTGGAGCGAACATGCAAGAGCCTTGTCTTTAATCGTTATGCGCCTGACCCGTGGTCATCAGGACTTTAGCTGTCACCGCTGGTGCAAAACCAGTCAGTTAACACGGGGTGCTGACACGACAGGAAAGCCCAGCCGCCAGACGAGACAATTTTTGGGTAAATAGCACCTCCAGCACATCCCCCCAACAAGGGATAAAAAACGTTTTACTAGGAAACAGAATGTAAATTCAACATGCCATCGTTGGTGGCTTGCCTTAAAGAGTTTGATGGACCTGCCAGAGGGAAAGCAAATGGTTGTTTCCTGTGCAAGGGAGAGGCGCCCGTTTGGGGTTGCTGCGGCGCTGGAATTTTGTCTCTGGTTTGGTCAACCGCGCTTTTGGAGACACTGCAGCGCATGCGCGGTTCGAAAAACCCACTTCATGCGCATGCTCTGGACGCCTGACTGCAGCCCCACCCCGAGCTTGCCTCGCTTGCGCTGCTGCTCTCAGCCGTCAGTCGTCAGCCAGGTGCTGTCGCCGGTCAATCCGAACATATTTGGCCGGATCATCGACCACTGCGCCCACGGGCGCACCGACAAGAACCTGATGGCCTGGCCGCCCGAAGGGCTGGACCTGGTCATCGGCGAGACGGGCATGAAGCTCTCTGGCAGCGAAAAGCAGCGGCTGTCGATTGCCCAGGCCTTGATCCGCCATCCGCGCCTGCTGATTTTTGACGAGGCCGCGTCGGCGCTCGCTTCGATCACCCGTGCGATGCACCAGCCGCAGCCGCATCACGCTCTTGATTGCCCACCGCCTCTCGACCCTCCTGCCTGCCAACACCCTTTTCGTGCTGGAAAAAGGCAGCATCGTGGAAAGCAGCAGCCCTGCGGAACTGCTCAAAGCCAAGGGGCTGTATTGCGCCATGCGGCGCCAGCAAATGGGCGAGTGGCCAGGCCGGCGCGTTGTGGTGGTCTCCATCGACGGCCGTAATTTACGACTGCGCCATGCGCACGCGGCGCGCGGCTTCCTCGGCGCTGGCGTCGTCGATCTCGCGCAGCACGCCACGCACATCGACCGGGCCAGTCTTGCGCTTGAAATGGCCGGTCAGCACCGAGTCGGGGTACAGCACGCCGCGCTGGTACAAATCCCACATCTCGTTGCCGTAGTCGATCTTCAGCAGGTCGGGCGCGAAACGGCCGAAGAAGTTGCGCAGGTTGGCCACGTCGCGCAGCAACATGCGGCTGGCGTGGTTGTTGCCGGCGGCATCCACCGCCTGCGGCAGGTCGATGATGACCGGGCCGTCTTCGGCCAGCAGGATGTTGAACTCGGACAGGTCGCCGTGGACGATGCCGGCGCACAGCATGCGGATGACTTCGGTGATCAAGCTGGCATGGTGACGGCGCGCCTGCTCGGGCGTGAAATCGACATCGTTCAGGCGCGGCGCGGCGTCGCCGTTGGCGTCGGTCACCAGCTCCATCAGCAGCACGCCGTCGCAAAAATTGTACGGCTGGGGCACGCGCACGCCGGCGTCGGCCAGTTTGTACAGGGCATCGACCTCGGCGCTCTGCCAGGCCGCTTCGCTGGCCTGCCGGCCGAATTTTGTGCCCTTGGCCATGGCGCGCGCCTGGCGGCTGTTCTTGACCTTGCGGTTTTCGGTGTAATCGACCGCCTGGCGAAAGCTGCGCTGGTCGGCTTCCTTGTAGATCTTGGCGCAACGCGTTTCATCGCCGCAGCGAACCACATAAACCATCGCTTCCTTGCCGCTCATGAGCTGGCGGACGACGGTGTCGATCAGGCCCTCTTCAACGAGGGATTGCAGTCTTGGAGGTGCTTTCATGCCTGCCATTGTGCCCCGCAACAATGCCAGCTCGACAGCCCTGAAAAACCACACTAGACGACCGGTCTAATTTAATCGGTAAACTCCAGCCCATGAGCAACGAACACACGGATGTCAAGCAGCACATTCTCGACACCGGACGCACCATCATCCTGGGCAAAGGGTTCTCGGCTGTCGGTTTGAACGAAATTCTCGCCACCGCCCAGGTGCCCAAAGGCTCGTTCTACCACTACTTTAAATCGAAGGAGTCGTTCGGCGAGGCGCTGGTGGACAGCTATATGAAGGATTACCTCACGCATGTCGACCTGCTGCTCCTGCCCGACGGAACGCCTGCCGCCGAGCGCCTGATGCGCTACTGGCAAAGCTGGGCCAGCACGGGCGACGGACAGACCGCCGAATGCAACTGCCTGGTCGTGAAGCTGAGCGGCGAGGTGTCCGACATGTCTGAAGCCATGCGCGTGGCCTTGCTGCGCGGCACCAACCTGATCATCGAGCGATTGGGCCTGTGCATTCGGGAAGGCCTGGCAGACGGCTCCCTCTCCAACGATTTCGATGCGAAGCAGACGGCGCTGACGCTGTACGAGTTGTGGCTGGGAGCGGCACTGCTGACCAAAATCCGGCGCGAGCGCAGCGCCATGGACGCCGCCATGACCGCTACCTTGGGCTTGCTGAAACTGCCACGGCTGACAGCCGCCTGAGCTTTTTTACCCATCCCGGCCCGCACGGTTTCCACCCTGCGAGCCATTTTTTTCCCACCCCTATTAGCCGACTGGTCTATTTGAGGAAATGCGCATGCAGAGTTTTACGTTTTACAACCCCACCCAAATCGTTTTCGGACCCGACAAGGTCGCCGAGCTGTCCAAGCTGGTGCCCGCCACCGCCAAAGTGCTGGTGCTGTACGGCGGCGCCAGTGCCCAGAAAACCGGTACGCTGGCTGAAGTCAGGGCGGCGCTGGGTGAACGCGTGGTGCAGGAGTTTGGCGGCATCGAGCCCAACCCGACCTACGAAACGCTGATGAAGGCGGTCGAGCAGGTGAAGCGCGAAAAGATCGACTTTTTGCTGGCTGTCGGCGGCGGCTCGGTGATTGACGGCACCAAGTTTGTCGCGGCCGCCGCCTGTTTTGACGGCGATGCATGGGACATCCTTTTGCAGCGTGGCAGCAACGTGACCCGCGCCCTGCCCTTCGGCACGGTGCTGACCTTGCCTGCCACCGGTTCGGAAATGAACAGCGGCTCGGTCGTGACCTGCAAGGCGACGCAGACCAAGCTGGCCTTCATGAGCCGCCACGTCTTTCCGGTGTTTTCGGTGCTGGACCCGACCAAGACCTTCACCCTGCCGCCCCGGCAGATCGCCAACGGCATCGCCGATGCGTTTGTGCACACGGTCGAGCAGTACCTGACCTACCCGGTGCAGGGCCTGGCGCAAGACCGCTTTGCCGAAGGCCTGCTGCAGACGCTGATTGAAATCGCCCCCAAGGCGCTGGCCGAGCCGGAAGACTACGACACCCGCGCCAACCTGATGTGGACTGCCACGCTGGCGCTCAACGGCCTGATTGGCGCCGGTGTGCCGCAGGACTGGGCCACCCACATGATCGGCCATGAACTGACGGCGCTGTATGGCATCGACCATGCGCGCACGCTGGCCATCGTGCTGCCTTCGCTGCTCAACGTGCAGCGCGACACCAAACGCGCCAAGCTGCTGCAATACGCCGAGCGCGTCTGGCACCTCACCAGCGGCACCGACGACGAGCGGATCGACTCGGCCATCGCCCGCACCCGTGCGTTTTTTGAAAGCCTGGGCATCCGCACCCGGCTGTCGGGCTACGAGCTGGGAAGCGAAGCGGTCGATGCGGTGGTCAGGCAACTGCAAAGCCACGGCATGACCAGCCTGGGCGAACACCAGGACATCAGCCTCCAAGTCAGCCGGACCATTCTGGAAGCTGCGCTGTGAATCATTGAAATCGCCCCGCCCTGCGGACTGTCGACGTCCGCAGCCCCGGGCCGTCCTGCCGGCACCACTGGCGCCAACGGCCTCATTTTTATCCCTCAACCCGGAAGACCCGAATGCTGAAAAAACTCCTCACCCCCCTGAAGATGGGCAACACCACCCTGCCCAACCGCGTCATCATGGCGCCGCTGACCCGCTCGCGGGCCGGCCAGCCAGGCGACATTCCGAATGCGCTCAATGTCGCGTACTACACCCAGCGGGCCAGCGCCGGCATGATCGTCACCGAAGCCACGCAGGTGTCACGGCAAGGCCAGGGTTATGCGCTAACGCCCGGCATCTACACCGACGCGCAGGAAGCCGGCTGGAAAAAGGTCGTGCAGGCGGTGCATGCCCAGTACGGCCATATCGCGCTGCAACTCTGGCATGTCGGCCGCATCTCGCATTCGCTGCTGCAGGAAAACGGCGCTGCTCCGGTCGCGCCGTCGGCGCTGATTGCCAAAAACAGCCAGTGCTTCGTGATCCAGCCCGACGGCACCGCAGCCAACGTGCCGACCGAAATGCCGCGCGCCCTGGACACCGAAGAACTGCCCGGCATCGTCGCGCAATACCGCCAGGCGGCGGTGCGCGGCAGACGGGCCGGCTTTGACTTTCTGGAGCTGCATGCGGCCAATGGCTATCTGCTGAACCAGTTTCTGGCCACCAACAGCAACCAGCGAACCGATGCCTATGGCGGCAGTCTGGAAAACCGCGCCCGCCTGACGCTGGAAGCGCTCGATGCCGTGATTGAAGAGATCGGCGCCAAGCAGGTCGGCGTTCGACTGTCGCCACACTTCATAGGAATGGACATGGCCGACAGCGAGGCCGAGGCCAGCGCCTTGTACCTGGCCAAAGCCTTCAGTGAGCGCGGTATTGCCTACCTGCACATCGCCGAGCCTGACTGGGCCGGCGGCCCTGAGTTGACCCCCGTTTTCCGCGCGCAAATTCGCGCGGCCTTCAACGGCGTGCTGATTTTTTGCGGCGGCTACACGGCAGAGGAAGCCGATGCGCTGATGGTCCAAGGCACGGCCGACGCCGTGGCATTCGGCCGGCCCTTCATTGCCAACGCTGACTTGGTCGAGCGCTTTCGCCTGGGCGCTGCGCTCAATACCCCCGACCGCTCGACGTTCTACGGCGGAGGCGCACACGGTTACACCGATTACCCGACACTGGACTTGCAGCCAGCGTAAGGCCCAGACAACCAATGGCGCTATTAAATGAATAGCTGATTACGCTCATGGTACTTGCGCAACAGCACTTTTTCATTGATAAAGAGCAGCCACGCAGCCATTTCAACGACGTCGACACCCGTTCTGGCCCCGGCTGAGGCGGGAACGGCACAAAAAGGACATGACATGAAAATTTTGATGGTTCTCACCTCGCACGACCAACTCGGCAACACCGGCAAGAAAACCGGTTTCTGGCTGGAGGAATTCGCCGCGCCTTACTACGCGTTCAAGGACGCGGGCGCCGACATCACGCTGGTGTCGCCGCAAGGCGGCCAGCCGCCGCTCGACCCGAAAAGCGACGAGGCCGACGCGCACACCGATGCCACGCGCCGCTTCAAGGCTGACCCGGCCGCACAACAGGCACTGGCCCATACCGGCAAACTGTCGGCGGTGTCCGGCGATGGCTTTGACGCGCTGTTCTACCCCGGCGGCCACGGTCCGCTGTGGGACCTGGCCGAAGATGCCGACTCCATCAAATTGATCGAAACCATGGCCGCCGCCGGCAAAACAGTGTCCGCCGTTTGCCATGCGCCCGCAGCACTGCGCCATGCCAAGGCCGCCGACGGCTCGCCGCTGGTCAAGGGCAAAAAAGTCACCGGCTTCACCAACACCGAAGAAGACGGCGTGCAGCTGACCGACATCGTGCCTTTCCTGATCGAAGACATGCTGGTGAAAAATGGCGGCCACTACAGCAAGGGCGCCGACTGGCAGCCGTATGTGGTCACCGACGGCAAGCTGATCACCGGCCAGAACCCGGCGTCGTCAGCGCCTGCGGCGCAAGCCGTGCTGCGCCAATTGAAGGGCGAATAGTCCGGCATCGCCCCACGGGCATGCAGCCTGATGGCCGATGGCCGGGCAAGCCGCCCACGGGTCCAATCGTCCCCCTGTCAACCGATACAAAAGGAATTCATGGCCTACCAAAGTACCAATCCCTACAACGGAAAAGTTCTCCAGACATTTGACGAAATCAGTGACGCACAGCTTGAGGAAAAACTCGACCAGGCGTCGCGTTGCTTTGAAAGCGACTGGCGCGGCAAAAGCTTTGCCGAGCGTTCCGCCGTGCTGGCACGCGCCGCCGCCATCCTGCGCGAGCGACCACAGGAATTTGCCGAGCTGATCACGCTGGAAATGGGCAAGCTGCTGCCGCAAAGCCTGGGCGAGGTTGCCTTGAGCGCGGCCATCCTTGACTACTACGCCGAGCATGCCGAGGGTTTCCTGGCCCCCGAAAAAATCGCCACCCCGCGCGGAGAAGCAATGGTCGAAAGCAGCCCCATTGGTGTGCTGTTCGGCGTCGAGCCGTGGAACTACCCCTACTACCAGATCGCCCGCTTTGCCGCGCCCAACCTGATGGCCGGCAACGTGGTCATGGTCAAGCATTCCTCCAGCGTGCCGCAGTGCGCGCTGGCCTGGGAGCGCCTGATGTTGGAGGCCGGCGCGCCGGCGGGTGCCTACACCAACCTGTTCATCTCCAAGGACCAGGTGGCGCAGGTGATTGACGATGTGCGCATCCGCGCCGTGGCGCTGACCGGCAGCGAAGCCGCAGGCGCCGTGGTGGCCGCGCGGGCCGGGCAAAACCTGAAAAAGACGACGATGGAACTTGGCGGCAGCGACGCCTTCATCGTGCTCGACGACGCCGACCTGGACAAGGCGGTCAAGCATGCCGTCAGCGGCCGGATGGGCAATTCGGGTCAGGCCTGCACCGCGTCCAAGCGCTTCATCGTGGTCGAAGCGATGGCCGACAGCTTCCTGGAAAAATTCCAGGCCGCGCTGGAAAACTTCAAGCCCGGCGACCCGATGGACAAGCAGACCACGCTGGCGCCGCTGTCCTCGCTTGACGCGCTGAAGAACCTGCTGGGCCAGGTGGACGAGGCGGTGGCCGGCGGCGCGCGCGTGCTGACGGGCGGCAAGCGCATTGAAGGCCAGGCGGGCAACTTCATGCAGCCCACCATCCTGACCGATATCGACAAGGGCAACCCGGCGTACATGCAGGAGTTTTTTGGCCCGGTGGCGATGTTCTTCCGCGTGGCCGACGAAGATGCGGCCGTGGCGCTGGCCAATGACTCGCCGTTCGGCCTGGGCGGCTCGGTGTTCACGCAGGACATCGAGCGCGGCAAGCGCGTCGCGCGGCGCATCGACACCGGCATGGTGTTCATCAACTCCGGCGCCACTTCTTCGCCTGAATTGCCTTTTGGCGGTGTGAAGAACTCAGGCTATGGCCGCGAGTTGTCGGGCGCGGGCATCCAGGAATTTGTCAACAAGAAGCTGATCCGGGTGAACTGAGGCCGCTTGCCACGCGGCAGTCACTCTTGAAAAGATAGCTGCCAGCGCACGTCCACCGTGCGCCAGCGGCTATTTTTACGTCAAATATCGCCTGACCCAGCTTGCCGCGCCTTGCGCACTTTGAAACGCATCGACTGCGCGAGCCGGAATACCCGGGTAGCGGGCTTGCCACATGCGCGACAGGCTGCTGCCGGGGCCGACTTCCAGCACGCAGCGCGGCTGTCGTTCGGCCAGGGTATCCATGCAGCGGTCCCATTGAACGGTGCTGGCCATCTGGCTGGCCAGCGCCGCCTTGAGCCCGGCGGCGTCTCGGCGACCTGTGCCGTCAACGTTGTTGGCAACGATGGATTGGCTGTTGTTCCAATCCATCGGCGCGATACGCGCCGCAATCTCGGCAGCGGCGGCGGTCATCCACGGCGTGTGCGATGCGATGCGAACGCGCAAGCGTGTGACCTCGGCGCCGTGGGCAGCCAGCGCAGGCAGGGCGGCGTCCAGCGACGCGCTCAGCCCTCCCAGCACGCACCGATCCGGGCCGATACGAATGGCCATCGCCAGCCCGAAGCACTCGCACATCGAGTCAATCACGCCGGCATTCAAGCCGCTGACCGCCATCAACCCGGCCGGGCGGCCCGCCGCGCAGCGGTCCATTGCGCCGGCCCGGCAGGCGGCCAGATCCAGTGCCTTGCCAGCATCCATCACGCCTGCCGCGCTATAGGCCGCTAGTTCACCGACGCTGTAGCCAGCCAGTACGGCCGGCCGCGGCAGCAGGGGGCAAAGGATGGACCACGCAGCCAGACTCACGCCGGTGACCAGGCATTGCGCCACCGAATTGCGGCTGAGCCAGTCTTCGTCGCCCAGTCGAGCGCGCCAGTCGTGGCCCACATGGTCCGCCATGCGGGCGAGCACGGGCGCCGCCAGCGGATGGCGGTCAAGCCAGGGCAGCATGTCGGGATGCTGAATGCCTTGGCCGGGAAACAGCAGGGCCAGGGTCATGCCGGCAGGCACACGCGCTCGACCAGCCCGGCCGCTGCCAGCACATCGGCAGCGCCGCCCGGCGACAGGCGCCGGGCCACGAAGGCGCGATGAATGGCCAGTGCATGCACCCGTGCATCAGGCCGCGCCGCACCGCCCGCCTGCACAAACGCACGGGCCTGCTGCTGCGCAAAGCGCAGCCCGGGCAGGCCGCCACGGTGCACCAGGTTGGTATCGTCAAGCCGCGCCATGATGTGAAAAAAGGTGTGCAAACGGCTGTGCCCGTCATCCAGCCCCAGGCAGCGCGCCTGCGTCAGCGCAGGAACGGCACACTCAAACAAGGTCGGAAAACCCAGCGCAGCCTCTTCACCCGCACTGCGCAGCCGGTGCGCTTGGGCTGCGCGGTGTCCGTTGGATGCCGTGCTGCGATGGCAGCGCAATTGCAAGGCGTCGCCCCATGTCAGCATGAGCATGCGCTGAAGCTGTGCGGCTGACGGCCGTTCGCCCTTTGACCCCAAAGCACCTGCGGCGGCGCACAACAAGCCGAGCGTAAACACCGCACCGCGGTGGGTATTGATGCCCCCCGTGGCTTTGAGCATGCGGCTTTCGGCGGCAATGCCCAGCGCTTCGAGCTGTTCAAACGGTGCCCGCACGCTGCCGTGTCGGGCGATCTGCGGAAAATAGTGGCGCAGCGAGAACAGGCTGCGCATGAAGGTGTGGGCATCCATATCGCTGTGGCTGCCGGTATCGGCAAACGACACCAGGCCGGGCTTGGGTTCGAGCGCGAGTTCGTCATACAAGGCCGCGATGGCGGCGCGGCCCAGGCGCTGGGCGTAAAGGCCGGATGCTGGCGTGACCTGCGCCGACAGGGGCACAAGGGGCGACAGGCGGGGTTGACGGTTCAGCATGACGGACACTTTTTCAACGCCAGCCAGCCATCGCCGCGTTCCAGCGCGGGGCCGCCCAGGCGTTTGACGAGGATGCCATCGACCTTGCGCGCGCGCCATTGAAGCCACTCCCGCCAGGCCACGGCAGCGCCGTCGGGAAGCACCAGTTCACCGTCCAGGCGCGGCCCGCCGAAAACGGCACCATCAAGCGCCGCCGCGATGGCATCGGCCATCGCCGGGGTGCTGACCGCAAGGCGCAGGTCGATGTCCGATGCCGGGTGCAGATAGTCCAGCCCGGTGAGTTGCTGCCAGCCGTGACTGCCGTAGACGCGGGCGGCACTGCCCAGAGACGCCAGCTTTTCGCACAAGCCAAGCCAGCCAGGACGGACCGCCGGCAGCAACAGCCCGGCCACGTCGATGGCGGCAGGAAATTCGCGGCAATCGTGGTGATGGCGCAGATGCCCGCGCGGCACCTGCAGTGCAAACTTGCGTCGCTGCCACTGGGTGGGTGCGGCAAGCCCCAGCGCCATGACGCCGCCCTGCAGGCCGGCGCGCTGCTGGGTGACGACGAGCGGCAAGCGCCTGGCAGCCCAGTGCGCCAGACACGCGCGGGCCGTGTCATCCCAGGGCCTGGCCTGAATGGCGTCCCAACCGGCCTGGCTCAGGCCAACCAGCTGATGGCGCTGCAACACCAGCATCGCCAGCGCCTCAGGCCGCCAGAACCTGCTGCGCCACGGCGTAGGCAAGCGCCCTGCCGCCGCGTGACCGGCCGTCACGGGAGCGCTGGTCGGTTGTCGGCGCGTCCCGCAGCGCGCTGCGCAGGCCGGCTTGCAGATCGTGTTTCCACACCGCCTGCACGCCGCCCATCGCCACATAGTTCTGAACCCCCGGAGCGAATACCGGGTTGGTTTGCGAAAGTTCAGCCAGGCGCTCTTCGGCAATCTTGGTCACGCGCGCCATCGCAGGAATGCGCATGACACGGATTTCAGCCTCTGGCAGCGCATAACAGGCGTCGGCGATCAGGCCCGAGGTGATGAAGCCGCCCGAGAGGGCCTGGTCATACACCAGGCCAATCACCCGGTGCCCGCGCCGCCTGGCCAGATCGATGCAGCACCCCAGGTGCGCCATGGCCCGGTTGATGCCCAGCAGCTCGTCGCGCCGGCGCAGCAACTGGCCTTGCGTGTCGATCAGCAGCAAGATGGCCCGGCCCGGGTGTTGCGCCAGCGTATCGAGCACCCGGCGCGCCTGCTTCAGCGCCATTTCCACGCCAATGGGCGCATGGTTGGTCGTTCCGATCACCGTCAGCGCAGCGCCCTCGAATTGAACCGTCCCCGACAGGAAATCGTCCTGCACGCTGATTCCATGGTCAAGCCCGAAAAGCTTCTCGGCCAGTAGCGTCCATTGCATGGGGGCTCCTTAATTTGCCAGTGATGCGGCCAATGCGCCGCGCAAGCCGCGTATCGCCGGCGCGTCCAGGTCGGGCACCTGAAGCGCATCGACCACCCCCAGCTGCGACCACAACGCCGCCGCGTCAGCGCCTTCGGGCGCTTCGTGGAAACGCCGGACCAGCAGCCGGTGCTCACGCTCCAGGCTGTCGAGCGTGATGGCGCGGGACTGCGCCAGCGCGTCGATGGCGGCGGCGCGAAACGCCTGCACGTCGTCATCAACCAGCACATCGCAGTCGCCCGTCAGGTAGCGGTGCTTGCCGCCGGTTGTACGCCAGACCAAGGCGCGGTCGCGCGCGTCGAATTCCTCGACCCCGCTGGACGCCTCGATCACTTCGGGTCCGGACATTGCCAGCCGCGCGGCATCGCTCATCACGATGTGGTCAGCGCACCGGGCCACGATGCCCATGCCGCCGAAGCATCCGTTGGCGCCCCCGATCAGCACGATGACGGGGATGCCGGCGTGACGAACATCGAGCAAGGCGCGCATCACCTCAGACACAGCAATCAGACCGGCATTGGCCTCGTGCAGCCGCACGCCGCCCGATTCCGCAAGCAGCAGCACGGCAGCAGGCTGGTCGCGCAGGGCGCGCTGCAGCAGACCCACGAGTTTGGCGCCGTGCACCTCGCCGACACCGCCGCCCATGAACTCGCCCTCCTGGGCGGCCATGAACACGCGCTGCCCCTGCAGCAACCCCTGGCCAATCACCACACCGTCGTCGAAGGCCGAAGGCACGCCCAACTGCGCCAGGTGCGGGCTCATGACCCGTGCAGAAGGGGGCAGCCACTCCTGAAAGCTGCCTGCATCGAGCATCAGGCCGACGCGCTGGCGGGCGGAACACTCGGCGAAGCTGGTGCTCATGGCGCCCATCCTTTCAGGCCGGCCGCCGCCTGGTCGAGCCGAAGGCTGACGACGGCCGGGGTGGCCCCCATGTCGTTGATGGACACATTGAGGCCTGCAAACCCATGGCGTTCGTGAAAGTCCCGCAGCACCGCCTCCCAGATCACACCGAAGCCGCGTGCGGATGTTTCCACGTGAAAAGTGCTGCGGTCCGAGGCGGCGGCTTCCAGCAGCACCTCAAGGTTGCCCGACCCGACGACGCCCACGAGGACCGGCGCGAAAGGCGCCACGGACTGTGTGCCCGGGTATTCATAGCTTAGCGATTCCATTGCAGTCATTGCGACACCTCACCAGTTACGGAATTTCTTGGGGGGCTGGTACAGACCGCCACTGGCCCGCACGAGGTCCCGCATGGAGCGCGCGGCCAGCTGGTTGCGCGTGGCATCGCGAACGTCGATGCCCAGGTCCGCCGGCCGGCGGATGATGCCGCGTGCGCGCAGGTTTTCCACCATGCGCCGGTCTCTTTGCAGGCCGACCGGGGTGTAGCCCGCCACGCCGCGTATGGCCTGCTCTCGCTCCTCGTCATTGCGGCACAGCAACAGGTTGGCAATGCCTTCTTCCGTCAGGATGTGGGTCACATCGTCACCGTAAATCATGATCGGCGGCAAATCCATGTTCGATTGCGCTGCGAGTTGCCAAGCGTCCAGCGTTTCAACAAACGCGGGCTGCATGTGCTCGCGAAAGGTTTCCACCATCTGCACCACGAGCTTTTGCCCGCGCGGGGTGCCGCGCGCGCCGCTCAGGCCGTCGCGGGCCTCACGGCCGGCCTTGAGCCAGGCCGGGCTGGTGTGGCGCCGTCCGCGCGCGTCGGCGCCCATGTTGGGCGCGCCACCAAAACCGGCGATTCGGCCAAGGGTGGCCGTCGAACTGTTGCCCGCCAGGTCAATCTGCAGCGTCGAGCCGATGAACAGGTCGCACGCATAGTGGCCGGCCGCCTGGCACAGCGCCCGGTTGCTGCGCAGCGAGCCGTCGGCACCGGTGAAGAAAACGTCGGAGCGCGCCCGGATGTAGTCCTCCATGCCAAGCTCGGAGCCAAAAGAGTGGATGGACTGCACCCAGCCCGCTTCAATGGCCGGTATCAGGGCCGGGTGCGGATTGAGCGCCCAGTGCTGGCAGATCTTGCCCTTCAGCCCGAGCGATTCGCCATAGGTCGGCAGCAGCAGCTCGATCGCTGCGGTGTCAAAGCCTATGCCGTGGTTGAGGCGCTGCACACCGTATTCCGCATAGATGCCCTTGATGGCCATCATGGCCATCAGCACCTGAATTTCCGAGATCTGCGCCGGGTCGCGGGTGAACAGGGGTTCGATCACGTTGGACGTGGGGGCCTGGATGACATAGTCCACCCAGCCGGCGGGTACATCCACGCGCGGCAGAAAATCGACGATTTCATTGACCTGCGCAACCACAATACCGCCGCTGAAGGCCGTGGCCTCGACGATCGCTGGCGTGTCTTCGGTGTTGGGCCCGGTGTACAGGTTGCCCTGGGCATCGGCCGAATGGGCGGCGATCAGCGACACCTTGGGTGTCAGGTCAACGAAATAGCGTGCAAACAGCTCCAGATAGGTGTGGATGGCGCCGATCTGCAGGCGGTTTTTGGACACCAGCTGCGCCAGGCGCGCGCCCTGCGGGCCGGAGAAGGAAAAGTCGAGCCGGGAAGCGACACCATTCTCAAAAATGTCCAGGTGCTCGGGCAGTGACAGCACCGACTGGACCATGTGCAGGTCGTGGACCCGCTGCACGTCCACCTGCACCAGTGCGCGCGCCAAGAAATCAGCCTGCTTCTGGTTGTTGCCCTCCAGGCAGACGCGGTCAAACGGTTCGAGCACTGTGTTCAGCAGGGTGACGGTTTGGTCGCTGGGCAGGTATTTGCCGCGCAACGCCGACCCCAGGACGCGGGCCACCCGCGCCAGCCGGTCGTTGCGGTTGGTGGCCCGGAGATTCCAGACGCGTGGCTCGGCCATGGCCGTCATGACTTGGCCGCCACCCCACCCATCACGGCCTCAGGCAGCGCGGTGGCGATGCCAGGAAAGATGCAAATCAGCATCACGGCCTGGCTTTGCCTGCTTGAACCAAGGGTGCGTCTCGTGAGTGTCATATTTATATCCGTTGACGCAGCGCTTGGGTTCGTCGTGATGAAGAATGGAAGTTTTTGTTTTTTATTACTCAGAAATTGTATTATTTGAATGCCATTTTGCATTAGGTAAATACCCTGACATGCAGAAACAGAACAAATCCTGTATGCAGTCGGGCTTAAAATTAATGCCATGAACCGCTTATCTGAAACCCTCCGGGAAGCCATCGAAGAGGAAGTCGCCGTCGGAAAACTCACGCCCGGCACCCATCTGGACGAAATCGAACTCGCCAAACGGTTTGGAGTGTCGCGCACCCCTGTGCGCGAGGCGCTCAGCATTCTGGCGGGTGAAGGGCTGGTTGAACTCAGGCCGCGGCGGGGTGCTGTGGTCGCTCAGATCGCCCCCCAGCGCCTGATTGAAATGTTCGAGGTGATGGCGGAACTGGAAGCCATGTGCGTGCGTCTTGCCGTGCGCCGCATCACCCCGCTTGAATTGCAGCAACTTGAACAAGCCCATGAAAACTGCAGGGCTGCAGCGGCCAGTTGCGACTCGGATGCCTATTTCTATGCCAACGAGCACTTCCATCGTGCAATTTATGCCGCGGGCCACAACACCTTTTTGAGCGATCAGGCGCATGCATTGCAACGCAAACTCCGCCCTTACCGACGGTTGCAACTCCGGGTACGCAACCGCTTGCGGCACTCGTTTGAGGAACACCAGGAAATTTTGGATGCCTTGCGAAATGAGGAGACTGAATTGGCGGTCCAGTCGATTCGCAGCCATGTGATAGTGCAGGGCGAGCGTTTTGCCGACTTGCTGGCCGGCCTGACCGCTCTCGATGCCAAGACGCCCACGCTGGCCCCTTGACCCTGTGAATGGCAGCGAGAGTCCGGCGCAGGCCTCCATGAAGTCGTCAACCAGAAGCTGAACCGGGTCCGTTGGCGATGACTTCTCTGCTATTAAATAAATAGCAATTAGCGCATGCAGAGAGTGCGCAGAAGCCATATTTCGCTGAAATCAGCGTGACTACGCAGGTCGTTCACAGGCCGCAAGACGGTGATTCACCGTTTGACACCTTCCCCCGCTGGGGAATGCTGGCATGGTGGGGGCCAGCGCAGGCCATTCATTCTCGGCCGCTGACGTCGCCCTGGACCGCAGCGCGGGCTCCATGAATTTGAAGCCTTCGTCAATGCTGCCAAAGCCCCCATCCCAACCCCAAAGACCACAAGGAGCAATTCAAACCCGGGACCGGGTGCGACCTGATCACCCGGGCAGTTGCGAAGTCATGGCTGCTGCGCCGTGGACCGATGCGGAACCAGAGCCGATGGCACGCCGGGTAGCGCGTTTGCGGCACGACAAAGGTTTCAAGGTTTTAATTCACCGGAAAAAGCCGGGCTGGTTTTTCATGCGGGAATGGTGCGGGTCGGGCATGCCACCGCCAGGGGATTGAAAAACCTCGGCAAACATCGGCACAAGCAACTTGTTGCCGTATTCGCTCAAATGGTCATCGTCGTGGTAGAGCGGCCGGCCGTCCCTGGCGCCCTGGCAGCGGCCCTGCGGACACAGGTAAGGCAAGGGGTCGAGGATTCTCACGCCGCAGCGGTCGCGTGCGGCATCTTGCGCAGCCCAGGCAAACGCATGGCGCTGGTGATACGCCGCCAGGGAAATGGAAATGTCCTTGTCCTGTCCGAACAGCAAGGCCCGGGACATGGACTTTGGCACGTCAACAGGCATTTCCGGGATGGGCCGGACAAGGTAGACGGTTCGGTCTTTTGCCATCAGGCAGGCCATGTCGGTGACCTTGGCTGTAAATTCGCGCAAAAATTCCGGCGTGGCCAACGCATGCAACTGCGAGAAAAAAACCAGCGGCACGGCGACTTTTGAGGGATCGGGTTCGCCAAAGGCATAAAAGCTCAACCGGTGCACGACAACGACCGGGACATTCCCGGGAACTGCATCGAGTTGTCGCATTGTCCAGTCCATGAATTCCCCGCACGCATACCCTTCGGTCGCTTGCGCTTCCTTGAATGCCGGTGATGCCGACACGCCCGGCAAGGCCGGACAGCCGCCGTAAGTCCATTGCATGATGCCATCGGTCGCAGACGCAACCGCGGCCGCCAACGCGGTCGTGACCGCATCTGCATGGCTGTCGCCGATCACGATGGCGCTCAGATGCTGCCCGCCATGCAGGCAGGAAGGCGATGAGTTGCCGCCCTTGTCAGAGTGGCACTCGTCCCGGCGCGGATTGATGTTTTTTGATTCCGCCGACATCACGTCAATGGCGGCAGAAAACCGCCCGGCAACGCCATCATTCGCCCGAATCCCCAGCACTGGCGTCATCACGACCAGCGCCATCCCGAGCAAGACCGCCCCGCCCCATCCCTGGCGCAGACGGCCCAATTGCATCTGGGCGGGCCGCTCGACCAGGCGATAGGACAGGTCGCCAAGCACCAGCGTCAGGGCCAGACCGGCGGCAACGGCCGGGGCCTCTGTCTGCCATTCGAGGTAGCCCAGCGCCACCATGACCGGCCAGTGCCAAAGGTAAAGCGAATAGGAGCGCGTGCCCAGCCACTGAGCGGCAGCGTGTCCGGTCCAGGGCGAAGCAGAACGCGCGGCCAGCAGTACAGCCACCGTGCCCAGCACTGGCACCAAGGCATGCCAACCCGGCCAGGGCGAGGCTGTATCAAAGCCAGCCATGGCGCCGATCACCAGCGCCAGCCCGGCCGCTTCGAGTGCGTTGCGCTGGCGTGCCGTAAGAATGCCGCGATTCGCCAGCAGGCAGGCCATCCCACCGGCCAGCATTTCCCAGGCGCGCGTGGGCAACAGATAAAAAGCCGCCGTAGGGCGCAGCGGTGTTGTCACCACCGACAAGGCAAGTGAAATGAGCAGCACCACCGCCATCGCCATGCCAAGCGGACGGCGACCCGGGCGCCACTTCCACACGGCCATCAGCAGCAGCGGCAGCAACAGGTAAAACTGCCACTCCACCGCCAGCGACCAGGTGTGCAGCAGCCATTTTTCATGCGATGCCGCGTCAAAATAACCCGCTTCGCGCCAGAACCTGATGTTGGAAAGAAAAACCAGGCTGAACACCGCATGAACGCCCAGCGCCGCATAGTCGACCGGCAGCAACACCCACCAGCCCAGTGCCAGCAGGACCACGCACAGCGCCATCAGGGCCGGCATGATGCGCCGCGCCCTGGCCAGATAAAAGGCGAGCAGCGAGAAATGTCCGCGTTCCAGGCTGGCGACCACAATGCCGGTCATCAGAAAACCTGAAATCACGAAAAAAACATCGACCCCGACAAAGCCGCCGCTGAAACCAGGAATGCGGAAGTGGTAAAAAATGACCGCTGCAACAGCCCAGGCGCGCAAGCCATTGATGTCGGTTCTGAAACTGGAGGAGGTGCTGGGGTTTTGGTTCACGCAGATGCCCTGTTTTGGGGGTCACGCACAAGGCAACTGGCGCGCTTCATTCAGCGCAGTACGAAGGCCGTTTTTGTCAATATGCCGTGCTGTCTTTAAAAACCAGGCGGATGGTTTTGACAATAATCACCATGTCCAGCAGCAACGACCATTTACGCAAATAGTCCAGGTCAAAATCGACGCGGGCCTGCATTTTTTCCAGCTTGTCGGTTTCACCGCGCAAACCGTTGACCTGTGCCCAGCCGGTAATGCCGGGCCGCACCTTGTGCCTGACCATGTAACCCTTGATCAAGGTGCGGTACATCTCGTTGTGGGCGACTGCATGCGGTCGCGGCCCCACGATGCTCATGCGGCCCTGCAACACATTGATGAATTGCGGCAGTTCATCAAGCGACGTCCTGCGCAAAAACGCACCCAACCGGGTGATTCGTGAATCATTCTTCGTCGCCTGCCGAATCGTCCTGCCATCTTCGGTGACCGCCATGGAGCGAAACTTGTAAATCACGATCTGTTCGCCATCCAGGCCATATCGCCGCTGCGTGAATATGACGGGACCTGGCGAACCGGCCTTCACCAGCACGGCGATTGCCAAAAGCAACGGGCAAATGGCCAGCAATATGGCGATTGAAAGAACGATGTCGCTCGCGCGCTTCAGGAAACCCCTGAAGCCACGAAACGGAGTGTCGCAGACAGAGATGACATCGACGCCGCATACCGACTGGCTACGACCCTGAATCAGGTCGGTGATGAACATATCGGGAACGAAATAAATGGAGCAGGTCGTATCCTTGAGGTCATCAAGAATTTCCAGGATTCTTGGCTGTGCGGTCATGGGCAATGACAGGTAAACAGACTGAACGCGATGCTTTTTCACAAAGTCGGCCAGGCTCCCGATTTTTCCCAGCATCCGGTGTCGGTTTTCCTTGCCGATGCGGTCCATGTTTCGATCTTCAAAAAATCCCAGGAATTGCATGTCAGCATAGGGCGCAAACTCGACTTTTCTTGCAAGTTCGATTCCCTGTTTGTTCATGCCGACAATGACCATCCTGCGAGATGCGGGCTGCATTTTTAATCGTCCGGGAAATATGCCGCGAAGAACAAGGTGCGCGCCGATCTGGGAGCCCGGCGCAACCCATAGCCAAGTAACCATAACCTCTCTTGAAAAATACCGGCTGTAATATTCAGAAAAATCGCTCAGCCTGAAAATTATGGCGATGCAGCACCAGAAAATCGCGATGTTTATTGAGTTTTCCATCACCGATGGCTTGAATTTCATCGCACTCCAGGCAGACAGCATGAAGACCGCGATCGAAAGCGCCAGGTAGGCCGGGCGGAGCATATGTTCAAAATGAAATGCAAGCGCGCAGAGCGACAGCACCAGAACCAGTCCGGTATATATTCCTTCAGCCATTCCAGCAAGGTGATTTCCGGCTGGAGTGGCCATTGCGGATTGTTGATCTGTTTTAAAAGAAATGGGCTTTGTCGACATAATGATGCCTTCGATTGCTTATACAAACACGGAAAAGCGGACCTTCAGCGTTTTGTTTGATTTCATGTCACTCGGGTGCGAGATGCTGCAATTGATTCTCCAGGCTGTGCTTCAAGTCACCCGGACAGGTGCCCTGAGCACACCGGAAAATCCCTTCAGAATTTTTGGATAGATTATTATCTCGACGATGTATGAAAATGCCAGCATCAGCATGACGTAAGCCATGAACTCAAGTGCCTGATTTGTCATGAATGAAAAATAATGCGCGCTCACCACAAAATAATAATGACTTATATAAACAACATAAGATATTGGTGCAAAAATCAGAAAAGGCCTTACCATGCGGTCAAAAAATATCCAGCCTTTTGATTTCCAGAAAACCCCGACAGCCACGATCACCAGTGCAGAAAAATGATCTCTCATTTCCAGAACGGGATGAACACCCATGCCGCGCAGCGTCCCGGAGAGTGACGCGCGGTACACGCCGAACCCGCATATCAGGAAAACCACAACAATTCCCGCCAGTGGCATGGCCAGCGACTGCAAGGTTATTTCATCGTTTTTCATATATTTGTTTGACAATATGACGCCAAGCCACCATATGCCCATATACATGAGAAGCCTGGGCAGAAACACGGGGAAATAGACATACGTCAGTGCTGAAACGATTGCCAGGCCAAATACAAACATGTCTTTCCTGTTGCTGGACGAAATATGTTTCTGGACCTGAAAATAAAGCATGTAGAACCACCACTCATATGACAACGACCATAGTGGCGAGTTGTGCATGTAAGGGTCAACGACGACGTTAGGTTTCAGGCTGCTGATGTCCTGCAGCATCAAGAGGTTCAGCAGCAATTCTCTTGGATGTGCATTGACGACTTCACCGGCTTCATAGCATTCCATGAAATAGCCCAGCACCATGACAATCAGCAACGGTATGTAAATGCGCGTGGCGCGTTTGAAAAAATACGTCTGGAACGTTTTGTCCTTGGTTTTGGCAAATGAAAAATTGATGACAAATCCGGACAGCAGAAAGAACAGAATCACAGCTTCCTCGCCAAACCTGAACATCAAGGCGATGTTCAGGCCAAAAAGCGTGGTGCTGCTGGAAACTGAATGATGGATGACAACATAAAGCGCTGCCATGCCTCTTAATGCATCAAGTTTTTCAAGTTTAGCCATCAAATGCAGTCAGTGGGCTGGTTAGGTGTTGTTGATGTCAATTGCCAGAATACGGCGTTGTGGCCCAAGCGTTCTGCTGTACTCTGGCGCAGCCGGATACATGGATACCCGCTTTTTACTTATGAAAACGAGCAACTGTCTCGGACACGGCAATGGCGGTTACCCGTGGGACTTGAAACAAGCAGGCATGGCCGCCCGGGTTTGCGCAACAAGGACACCATGGTTGGCATGGCACTTAGTGCAGTGGCATGCGCTACAGCTGCTCGACAGCGCCCTCAGGTATGTCTGTCAGGCTTTTCTCAAACCGCTGCAACACGGATTCACGGTCAATCTGATGCACTGCGTGGTTCCTTCCTGTCTGGCCGAGCAACTCACGCCACGGTCCATTGGCTGCCAGTGCAAGGACTGCACCGGTCATGGCAGCCGGGTCTTCAGGCGGCACCACAATGCCGCACATCTGAACCACGTTGGCAAGCTCGGTGCCGGCAAGTGCGGTGGCCACCACGGGTCTTGCACTGGCAAGCATTCCGGTCAGTTTGCTGGGCATGACCAGGTCAGCCGCCCCCGCTCGCTGGGGCATGAGATGAATGTCGGCCATCGCCAACAGATCGGGCAGCCGCACAGCAGGCTGCAAGTCCAGAAAACGCACATTGGGAATGCCTTCGCACTGGGCTAGCAAGTCAGCCCTGCCCACGCCATTGCCGCAAAAGACAAACCACAGCCGGTCGCTGCCATGGCGCTGTTCTGCGCACGATTGGGCCACCTGGGCCAGGATTTCCAGGCCCTGCTTGCGCCCCATGTTGCCCGAATACAGCGCCACCACGGCACCCGGCGGGATGCCCAGTTCATCGCGGTAAGTCTGTCCGTTGGCAGAAATGAACGAGCCCACATCCACCCAATTGGGGAACATGACCAGTCGTTGGGCATCGACGCCTTTTGACCGCGCACGCTCCAGCATCCGCTGCGACACCGTGGAAACCACGTCAAAGCGGCGCATCAGCCAATGCTCGGCGGCAAGCACCACGCGCTTGAGCCTTTTGCCCTTGAGCAGGCCCAGGTCGAATGCGGCATCGACTTCGTAGTCAGAGATGTGCAGCCAGGCGCGTGCACCTGACAGCCGGGCCACCACCCAGGCGGTAGGCGCGCAAAAGAGCGGCGGCTCGACCACCCACACGGCATCGGGCAGCCACAGCAGTTGCCGCAGCATCACCGGCAGGCTGCTGAGTGCAAAGCTGGCCAGGTGCAGCACCCGCTTGATTCCCCCGGGCTTCGCCGGAACCCACAAAGGGCATCGCCAGACTTGCGCGCCTTGCCACTCCTCGCGGTTCCAGGACGCGCGCGAATAGCCAGCGCCGACCTGCCAGTCCGGGTAATACGGCGGCGCGGTCACCACCCGTACCTCATGCCCGCGTGCGGCCAGCCATGCGGCCATCTCGCCCGTGTACTTGCCAATACCTGTCAGTTCAGGCGCGAAATTGATGCAATAAATAAGGATTTTCACAGGCGTTGGCGACATCGTCGCGGTTAGAGAAAAGTTGTTCAATCCACAGGGCGCATTGCATGGCCAAACTTCACGACAACCGACTCACCCGGAAACGGCAGTTTGATGCGACTCATTGCTGACGGCTGGCTCCAGCGTTTTCATTTCACGCACCTTGAGAACAATCATGTATTCATAAATGGAACGCAGCAAGGCATAGGTCAAGCCTGCCCGGCCATCCAGGAATCCGCGCTTGACAAAATAAAGAAGTCCGAACATCAACAAAGGTCGAAAAGGGGCCCGGTAATACATTTCTTTCTGGTGAAATCGCCGTTCATTGATGGCTTTGGAGAAAAAAGCTTTGCGCAAGCTAAATTTCGCCTTGCTGTTTGTATTGAAGACAATCTGGGCGGCCTCCAGGGAGCTGTATCGGTTGTGCTTGTCGAACCAATTGCTCATGCCCTTGCTGAAAGAATAATGATTGAAATGCGCGGCTATTTCACCGACCGGGCCATCGACGACCGTTATCGAATTGACCAGGCGCTCGTAATGCACTTTTCCATGCAAAAAAAGGCGGATGTTAAAAGGCGACGGCGTCACATGCTTGATCCAGGTGTCCAGAAAGAAATCATGCCGTTGAACGCGGAACGCAACATGCCGCCCGGGTGATGCAATCGCAGACTCGGCAGCACTGAAGAGTTCAGGCGTCATTCGTTCGTCGGCATCAATGATATAAATCCATTCATGCTTGAAGCTGATGTTTTTCAAACCCCAGTTTCGATGTCCTGCTTCATCGCCACCAAAGGCAAGTTTGTTTTCGCCATAAGTGCGTTCGATGACATGGGCACCAAAATTTCTGGCAATTGCCACGGTTGCGTCGTTGCTTCCCGAGTCGAGAACATGAATGTCGTCCGACCATGCAACACTCTGCAGACAAGCCAGAATATCAAGCTGCTCATTTTTGGTATACACAAGGATGGATATTCCAGGCATTAAAAAACTCCTCTGGTGATGACATGTTCTGACTCAACTTGCATAGCGACTACTTTAAGAGCTCACGTCAGATAACGTGACTCTGGACTTTGCGGTTGCTTTTAACGATTCAAATGGTGGCGTTGGACGGAAAAAGTTGGGGCTGTGTGGAAATATCGTTCCAGCTGATGAAGGAAACCTGCCGTTCACGTGCTTGCACTGCGAAAGCCAGGCAAGCCAACCGTTCATTGTTTCGCCAGGCATCCCCATGGAGCGGGCTTCCCGGGTGGAAACCCACTTCAAGTACGCCGTTGATGGGACGCGCCAGTATTTTCTCGATCCACCGGGGATCGTTGGAATTGGTGTCCATGAAGAAGTGCGGCGTGGTCACGAAATGACGCATGATTCTTCTGCGCCAGTAAGCGCCCATCCAGTAGGTAGGGCTCTTCAGGGGCATGGCGGTGTATTGGTTCTGGACATTTCGGACCCTCGACAGCCCATACCTGGGAAGGGTTGACGACAGGGCCTGAACAAAAGGCTTGAACTTGTGCAAGTGCCCGTGTGAATCCACATGGCTGATCGGCACGCCAGCGTCAATCAGACGTTCTATCTGCGCAGAAATTTCTATGCACAACTGGTCAACTGGAATATTTCCCAAAAGAGCCATTAAACGCAACTGATACGAAGGAAAAAATGCGCCCTCTTTGTCAAGCAGGGCAGGAATCATGCCCGGGTCAGCAACGGGGGACTCCACCGTATCGCGCACGAAGGTCAAATGAATGCCGTATGCATGTTGCGGATTTGCCCGCGCAAATTTCGTCGCCAACGCAGTCGCTGGCATTTTTGGCATGATCGTGGCGCTTGTGAGCGCACCGGCCCTGAAGCATTCAATGGTGGCCAGGACACTGTCCGGGTCATGACCGAAATCATCGGCATTAATAATAATTTCCTGCAGTGCAGGTCCAAATATTTTTTTCATGCAATATTGTTTTTAAAAAATCTGCGCCCGCCCGAACCTGCTCATGAATACAACAAGACCCCTGTCAACTTTTTTTCAATATTGACTCGCCTATTTAAAAAAAAGACTTGCCATTATTAATTTGGAGCAATTGAAGAGTCATTTCTTGCTTGAAATGATGACATCTGCATTCAACATCTTCGTACTGCCAGTCGGGTTCAAGAAATTCTGCAAAGTCGTTTTGACAACAAAATCAGAACCCGCTGGCGTCAGGTGACCATAGTCGAGGGCAATCAAGTCAAATCCGTCGTAGGAAGGCACTTTTGCAAGGCATTCGCTGGCTCTGCACAACTTGTCGATGACAGAGACAAACCGGACCTTGGTTGCTGCATACATTGCATGGAGTTTTTTGTCTATCTCCAGTATCTTGTGATCAAGGCCTTCGCCAATATAGTCACGCCTGACTTTCAGGTCTCTGGCGACAATGACGGGAAGAGAAGGTCTCCACTGCGGCAACGGCCCGACAAGCACCAGCTCACCCTGGTTGGCTTCCACCAATCTGGCCATTTCTTTCCAGTCGGTTAATTGGTGGTCACCGCTTTGCACGATAAACACGCGTGCCGGTTTGTTCTTTTTGATGAAATCAATCGCAAATTCGTTGCTGGCCTGGCAGGCCAGCCGGTCAGTCCCGTTCTTTGAATCCGGATGCAGTTTTGGCTTGCACCCGCTGGTGATCACTTGGGCCAGTTGCACCGAAGGCGAGATGTTTTTTCGAATTCCAAACGACAGGGCCTGGCCATGCGAGTCTCCCCACAACAGATAGACCGGGCGGTCGCCACTGGTAGCGGTGCAGGCAGCGTCGATCGAACCCTTGTTCTTGCCGGTGGTCCAGTCTGAAAAGTCGCACCGCTCCTGGTAGTAATCGGAAAGGCCCAGCCGGGTAAATTTTTTATACTGGTCCAGGAAAACCCGGGTTTCGTCCTTGTTGATGTTCCTGCCCGGAACGCCATTCAGAAAAATGATCGGCGTGGCCAGCACCCCCACCAGACAAAAGGCACCCACGAGTTGCGGGATCGAGCCAGAGTTGCCAGCCCGTATGGGCAACTCGATGAATTTGTAAGTCAGCCATGCCAATGCAATGGCCAGCAGCACCAGGCCAAGACGAACCGGCCCGGCGGGTGTTTCTTCGTTGTTCCATAGCATCGCCAGGGACAGCAAAGGCCAGTGCCACAGGTACAAGGGATAGCTGATCTTGCCGAACCAGACGGCGATCGGGTTCGAAAGCACCTTTCGGTTCAGCCATGCCTGCGGCCCTGCCGAGATCAGCAAGGCTGCGCCTGCTGTGGGCAACAGCGCCCACCAGCCCGGAAACATGCGTTCGTCGTTGATGAAGACCAGGCCGGCCACCACCAAGGCCATGCCCAGGGCGGATTGAACGTGGGTGTGCCGGGCCATCAAATCGGCCTTGTACAGCAGGGCATAGGCCAGCAACCCGCCAATGATCAACTCCCAAAAACGCGAAAGCGGCGAATAGAAAGCGGCTTGTGCATGCTCGGGAAAGCTCAGCACGTTAAAGCTGAAGGACACCAGGGCGATGCCGCAGGCCACCCCGGCAAAGTTCCACCGGCGTTTGTACAGCACGACCAGCAGCAAGGGCCAGACGATGTAGAACTGCTCCTCAATCGCCAGGCTCCACAGATGCAGCAGCGGCTTTGATTCGCTGGCGGTGTTGAAGTAGTCATAGCCGGCTTCGCTCCACAGCATCAGGTTCGAGATGAAACCGATGCCGCCCAGCGTGTGCTTGCCGACCTGCTGGTATTCGCCCGCCAGCAGGCCGAACCAGCCCAGGCCCAGGCAAGCCAGCAGAACAACCACCAGCGCGGGAAATATCCGGCGAATGCGCCGCTGGTAAAACTCCAGAAAACTGAAGGAGTCGTTCCGAAGGTTGCCAAAGACAATGGTGGAAATCAGGAAACCCGAGATCACAAAAAAAATGTCAACGCCAATGAAGCCGCCCGCAAGCCTTGTCGGAAAGGCATGGAAAACGACCACGGACAACACCGCCAGGGCACGCAACCCGTCAATGTCAGCGCGATATTTGGGGTGGCTCAGCAATGAATGGGGTACAGCTTGCATAAGGCCTTCAAGAAAACGTGATGCCAGGCAGTGGGCGGTGTTTCAATCGGCGAGCACGGGCCGACTGCGCAAAACAATGGCCGGGTTGCCTTTTGAAATCGTCCACGGCGCCAGGTTGTCGAAGGCCACGCCCCGGGCGGCCAAAATGGCACCGTCACCCACTGCGACACCCGGCCCGACAAAGGCATCGGCACACACCCAGGCGCGTCGCCCGACCGTGATGGGTCTGGCAACCAGGGGGAATTCGGGGTCGCGGTAGTCATGGGAACCGGTGCACAGGTACACGCCCTGGGACACCACTGCACGCTTGCCGATGCACACGGGCGCGATGTTGTAGCAATTCACGCCCCGACCCAGTGAGCCGTGGTCTTCAATCGTCAGGTTCCAGGGTGCCCATACCTCGACGTTTGAATAGACAAACGCCTGCCACGACACCTGGGCGCCAAACAGCCGCAATATGAAAATCCTCCAGCGGCGAAAAGGCGGTGGCGTCCAGCGGGCCGCCAGCAGCCACGTCAATTTCCACGCCACCCTTTTCAGTCGGTTCGACAAACTGAAGGTGGGCCCGACGAAACCTTTTTTGCGCGGAAGGAGGTCCAGCGGACTGGTGTTGATCATGAAAGGCCGCCTGCCTGGATAAAAGTCATCATCACGCATGCTCCCTGACAATTTCCACCAGCCGCTCGGCCGCCCGCTGAATGTGAAAGCGACGGGCAAAACACAGGCTTGCCCGCCCGGCCATCTGCGCATACGCCGGCGCATCCAGCGCCAGCCATCGCCGCAGACTGCGCTCGGTGCCTGCAACGGTGTCTTCGTCGATAAAACCGGCGTCATCCGATTCGATTTCACGCCAGATGTTGACCTGGTTGCTGATCAAGACAGGCTTGCCGCAGGCCAGGGCCTCGGCCACCACAATGCCAAAATTTTCCTGGTGCGAAGGCAGGCAAAACAGCTCGGCCGCATGGAAAGCACCCCATTTGTCATCGCCCCGCAACATGCCGGGCCAGCTGATGCGATCGGCAATGCCGAGTTTTTCCGCCTGCGCCTGCAGCCCCGCCGACCAGCCCGTCTGGTCCGGTCCGGCCATGAGCAGATGCAGGCGTTCGTCCCGGTCAGCCACCCGGGCAAAGGCGTCAAGCAACAGATCACAGCCCTTTTTTTGATGGATGCGGCTGAGGAACAGGGCAATCCGCTTGCCCTGCAGGTGCGGGCGGGCGGCCAGGAACTTTTGCGCCAGTTCACGGCCATTCGCCGGAGGGGTGGATGTGCCGAAGGCGGTGACGGCCTCCTTGACGCGGTACAGCCAGAACGACTGCCGTGCCAGCAGGCGCTCCTCCTCGCAGGTGAAGATCACCGCCCGCGCATCGCGCAACACACGGTATTCACCCCAGGGCCAGTACAGCCACTTCTTGAGGTGCTTGAGCGGATAAGTGCGCTTGAACCAAGGGTCCAGCATGCCGTGCGAAAAAACGAAATACGGCACCTTGCTGTCCGCCAGGGCCTGCTGCACCGCCAGGCCGTTGTACTGCCAAAGGCCATTGACAATCACAGCGTCAAAGCGCGCGGCATTGCGGCGCAACCAGGGCACCAGGCTGGGCGTGTAGGCATAACCCAGCCGCGAAGGCCCGAGGGCATGGACCGTCGGCATGCCGTCTGCCACATGGTCTGGCGCATCAGGCGCATCGCAGCAGACAATCTCGACGCTCACGCCCAGATCCTTCAAAGGCTCACAGAGCTGCCTCACGCTTTCAATCGGACCGCCGTCCCGGGGATTGGTGGAAGAGATGACCTGGAGGAGTTTCATGGATAAATGGCGCCAGACGAATGGCGCTGAAAGATGCAGACAAGACTCGGCCGCCTGAAATTCTTCAAGACAGGCGAATCAGCGCGCTACAAAATAGATAGCGATTAATAACCACTGCTATTGCGCAAATAGCTTATTTCATGTGTAAAAATTTTCCCTTCGGTGAAACCGAAGGCGCTGGGCAAAAAGCTCAGGACGGGGCTTTTCCGAGCGCTTGCCGATAAATTCGCTCATACGCATTGAGCGTCTGCTCGGCATCGAACTTGGCAACCTGGCGGTAGCCCCGTTGCCGGCGACTGCCAGTTTCATCAGGCCTGGTTTGGAGTATTTCCAAAACACGGGCACCGGACTGTTCGGCCCATGCCCCGGGATTGCGCTGGGGCCTGGAGGGAATGTAAAACGCAGCATCGCCGCCCACTTCCGTCATGGGCGCCTCGCCGGTGGTCAGCACCAGGCAACCGCACGCCATGGCTTCGGCAATCGGCCAGCCAAAGCCTTCGGCCAGACTGGGGAACACCATCAGCCGTGCTGCCGAATACGCAGCGCAAACCTGTTTGTTGGACAGACCAGAAATAAACCGCACCTTGCCTTTGGCTGCCGTCTGCCGGGCCAGCGCCTTCAAGGCCATTGTGGGTTCCGTTCCCACCAGCCAGAGCGGCAAAGGATTTTCTGCTTGCCGCGCATAGGCTTGGTAAATCTCAAGCACGCCCTGACGATTTTTGTACCATTCGTTTCCACCCACATGAAGCAGGAAGCCCTCGGGCGGCGGTACCAGCCCGGCGGGCAGCAGTTCAGCCAGGGATTCGGCCGCGTTCATGCGCCGGAACGGATAGTTCAACCCGTTGTAAATCACCTCCGACACGTCAGGCTGGCGTGGCAAAAACCGCTGCAACTGGTGGCGCGTGTTGTCGGACACCGAAACAAAATGACGCCCCCGGCTGAAGCCGCGCCGGATCAGCGCCTGGTACTGGCGCCCGGCCCAGCCTGTCGGATTTTGCGAAAACTCTCCCAGCGCCGAGCGCAGCGCCATGAAGTCATGAACATGGATCACATGCGGCCTGCACGCCACCAGGGGAACCCACGGCCCCAGGGCCTGGTCGCCAAACACGAACAAGGTATTGGCCTCAAGCCGGCGAAGTCGCCAGCGCACCAAGAGGGGGAAAAAGATGAACTGGTCAATGTAGCCCAGCCATTTCTTGAGCCGTGTCGGGGCCGGAACGCCATAGGCCAGCGGCCTGGCGGTCCAGATGTCAACCTGGTGTCCGCGTGCACGCATGCCTTCGGCAATCATTTTTGCAAAGCGCGGCATGCTTTGCGAATTCAGGAAATCAGGATGGACAAACTGGACAATGTGCATGGCAATTTCTCTTTATCGACGCAGACAGAATTCAGCGCCCATTCGCGACAAGGCTTGCTGACGGAGATTGCGCTTGAGATTGCCATGCCGCCTCGACGATCACCCGGCACATGTCTTCATGACCCCGGCGGGCGGCCCTGACCCGTGCCATGCCTGCCACGCGTACCGACTCACGCCACGAATCATCGCCAAGCAGGCGGCGGCACTGCCTGGCGCATTCCTCCGCATCACGCCAAAAGACCGCTTCGACGCCTTCCGCATACAGTTCCAAATGTTCGCTGGTGCGTTCAGCACACAGAACGCCCCCGGCATAGGGAATCTCCATGGTGCGCGTGGTGTGCAAATCACGGTTGCCTTTGGACAGCATGCCCAAGCAGACTTTGGCACCCTGAATGGCGGCGACATAATCGCGTCCGGTGAGATTACCGCCCCGGTGAAAGGCCTTCAGATGAACCCAGAGCGGAGACTTTTCCCATCGCTGGCCCCAGATGGAAACAGGTATTCCGTGTTGGACGAGTTCAAGCAAAAACTGATCACGCGCCTCGCCCCGCATCCAGGTTCCGATAAAAACAACCTCTGAACGAAAGGTTGGCGCCAGCTCGCTGGTGTCCCGATATGGCGCATGCATGACTTCGTCATGACTCATCAATACCCGTATGACACGCCTTGCCCCGAGTGCCTGGTATTCCAGCACATTGTTCTGACGAACAACCGCACAGATGTCATAAAAAGGAAACGCTTTCAGCAGTGAGTCAAACCGCCGGCCGTCACGCGAGCCAGTCGGATCGTCGTGGTTGTAAAGCACTGTCAGCAGTCCGGATTCGCCCAGCAAGCGAACAGAATCTGCGCCAAGAAGTTCGCCGTTGTCAACCCAGGCCATATCGAAACCATGAATTCCGGACAGCAGCGTGGCGATCCACTGCTTTATTCGTGGCTGAAGAAGCCGATAACCGGTCCTGAAATGCAGAGCACCCAACCAGGGATTCTCGATACTGCCGTGACATATCAGGTAGGGATCGGCGACCACAACGTCATGACCCAGACGCCGCAGGGCGTTTGCCCGATGACAACTGGTTGCGCCACGGGAAGAATCACCGATGTAAAGAATGGACGTCATGCAATAGGACTTTCAGGCCAATCCGTTTTTACGAATATAAATACCATTCAATATGAACCTCAAAGCAAAAGCCACGATCAATACAATCACGGTGCTTCGCACAAACGACCAGTACTGGGTCATTGAGTTTTCGACGTTCAAAAGTACAAACAAAGCCCCGAACTGGACAAAATAATCCATCCACCTGATGTTTGACTTTTTAACCATGAACAGCAAAAATTTCAAAACAAGTACCACAAGGACGGGATACAGCAATAATCCGGTCCATCCAAAATCAGCTACCCCCGTGGTCAAGATCGTGTTGGCATCGTCATTGATGACCAAGCCAATCCGGGGATGGATCAATTCCTCGTCAGTGGCAAACGTCTTGAACCCAATCAGAGCAGAAGGAATGCTGTACAAAATAGTGGCGTACAAAGCCTCGCCGGACAGTTGTCTGCCAAGACTGACCTTTTCCATGACCTGCGCAAGATACTTGATGACAAAAGGACGTTCGAGTGTATTTTCACTGAGCAGGTAATCAAAATCGTATTTCGATGGGTTGATAATTACATCGATCCCGGATTTCAATAGTAAAACTGCATCCTTCGTGCCGGCCAGCTCCCAGCCGGCAATCCTGAATGCATAAAACAACTTCACGCCAAAGTAAGCCACAAAGAACACGAGCACGGAAAAGAATATCTTCTTTCGCCAGACAGGCCGGCCGTATGAATCGATGGCATAAAAAATAACATAGAGCATTGCCAGGTATACCACCAGGCGCCGGGCCTGGGTAAACATAATAACCCAGAGCAGGCCAGCAAATATATATAAGAGCCACTTGTCAGTCTGACTGACTTCGTATCTTCCAGAGGCCAGAAATATGGCAAGTACACCCACAGGAGCCAGTGCAAAATTTACCATCAAGGCCACTGGGGAAACAGACTGCTGACTGATGTCGGCAAATATAAACCCCTGAAATCCAATGATTCCGGTGAATATGCAGTAAATGCCTGAAAAAGTGACGATCGCAGTCACAAGCAAGCTTTCCCGAATCTGGCCTTTGCCAAAAACGGGGAACTGAATTTTCTCAGGAAAAAAACGACTGAAAAAAACCAGCAATGCGCACGAAAAAGAAACACCTGCCAACGCCATTGAAAGCGATGCCTGGCCAATACTGAAATAACGACCCACGTCAATTGACTTGAGTGAGTAAATTTTTATTTGCGTTACAAAAGTGCTGAGTGCATAAGCAAGAAGCAGGGAAGTTGCGAAAAAATCATATATGCATATATCCGAAGGAATCCGGATGTACTTTATAACGTTGCCCACCGCCAAAATACTGAGCACCAACGAGATAACAAAAAATACCAGGGCACTGTCCGGCTGGAAAACCAGAAAAAAACCACAATATAAAAGCAAAAACAAACTGTTCATCAAGTATTTCATCTCAATCCCCAAAGCATTCAGCCGGAAATGATTTATGCCGGATATTCAAGATATTTTTTCATTGGAGCGAATCATGCCTGGCTTATCGATGCGGGCAGCTTTTTATTATTTTTCAGTATGTGGTCGAGCAGGTAATTTGTGGTTGCATTGGCCCGGGCGAGTTTCAGCTTGACAAGCGGATAGGCGGCAATACTTGAAAATGCCGAGACACCAAGCGGTAAATTTCTCCAGACCGATGCGGCCAAGGAAAACCGGCCGGTAAAAACCTGCCTTGCAAACCGCGAACACCTGTGTGAAAAAACATGAATGGTCCAGTGGCGCCGCAACACATGAAGCAGCGAAGGATCCACTTCCCGGGCCAGAATTTCCAGAATTGAATTGACCTGCGTGTCTATTTCATTTCTTTCGGTGCGCAAGTTTGAATCCTGCAATTCATGAATGCGCTCAAAGACCAGTTCTTCATTCTGCAACCATATTCCAAAAATTCCCGCCACGCGCTGCCAGGCTTCGTAGTCACCGGCAGAAGGAAATTTTTTGTCAAACCCGCCAGCTTGCAGCACCATGCGGGGGCGGCATGCAGCCCGGCAAATGTTGCCCACCAGATTGCCGAACGTGGCAAATGCCAGGACTGAGGCAGCAGGCTCAAGCCTTGAAGGCAACAAGCCTTCCCACTCCAGCGCTCCGCCTTTTGAGTAGCGAAGTTCATCCCCGAGCGCCCAGCAACGGCTGACGGCACAGTCGGGGCGTTCCTCCATGAAGCGTGTAATTGTTTCGAGTGCTCCGGTCAGCAAGAGGTCGTCATGCCCCATGATTTTTGCAATCGGGGCATATGCCTGGGCCAGCAGAAAATTCAGATTCCCCATGATTCCAAGGTTGACTGGCTGTTCGTATACACGGATGCGTGGGTCGGACAAGCTTCGCAAATAATCGCAGGTTCCGTCAGTCGAGCCGTTGTCGCTGATGACAAGTTCCCAGTCACGGCATTCCTGCGCCAAAACAGAATCCACCGCTTCGGCGATAAATAGCTTGCCGTTGTATACGGGAATAAGCACTGAAATTCGCATTCTTCATTACTCCGGACAGAAGTGATTCTCAACTGGTGCTGCCGACTGTCTTGTCCAGCCGTTTTCGCAGTAACTGTGGCAAAAATCGAACCGCCTGTGTTGTCGCCGCTTCACGGGCAATCAAAGGCAGCTGTGACCAATAGCTGATCAATACCAAGACCTGGGCAACCAATGCCAGCATCAGGCACAAGCCGGCATGGCTTTGAAAAAATATTATGGAGAACATGCCGAGGCCCGCGACAACCAGCGACAGGGATGCAGTGGCAAAAGCGGAAGTAGGCCACCGCATGCCCACGCCGGTGAGCCATTTTTTTGCAGTATGGACATATAAAAGCAAGGTGCCGACTTCTCCTGTCAGCAGGGCCAGCGCCGCGCCCCTGACCCCCATGAGCGGAACCAGCAGGTATATTCCCCCCACCGTGATGACCGTGGCAAAAGTTGAAATCGCGACTTGCTCGCGGATCAGGTTGTTTCCGTTCACCACGGCAATGGCGGGCTGCGCCAGCGCATAAACGAGGACTGCTAGCGACAGCAATGCAAACAGGACGGGATCGAACTCAATCTTGCCCTGTGTCCAAATTGGAAACAGTGTGGGTGCAAGGTATTGAACGACCAGTACAGCTGGCACCAGCACCACGCACAACATCAGCCAAATGACGGAAAAAGCGCTTTCTGTCCGGGGTTGGTCCCGGTTCACCAGAAAAGCCATCAGTTCGGGCATCAGGGGCGCGGTGATGGTCCCCACACCCTGCAGGGCAAGATTCGCACCGGTGCGCATGGTTGCAAATGCAATCATTTGGCCCATACCCGACAAAGGCAGCAAGATAAAGCGCACGCCTTGCTGGCGGAGAATTTCGAGTCCGGACTGAACGCCCAGTGCAAGCGATGCATGAAATCTTGAAAATCCCTTGGCCATTTCAAATTTGGCAGAGATGAGTTTTTCTTGCCGCGCGATTCGAAAAAGTATGACTGCCAGCATGCTGTGGCAGATGAAGGTCGCAACGCATGTGGCAATTGTTGTTGCCACGAGACCAGCGCCAAAATAGACGGCAGCCACGGATGCAGCGGTGGAAATAATCGCGAACAAAACCCCGCTCCAGGCTGACAGGGGGAAATAGCCGAAGGGATTGAGCACACGGCCCAGCAGGCCCGTGAAAGTGATGGTGAGAACCCAGGTGCCGCAGGTCAATAAAAGTGCGATTTCAAAAGGCTGCGCTGTGGCGGCACTGATTCCCACCCACTGGCTTATGGTTCCTGAAAGGGCAAGAATACAAATAATTGTAAAAGTGAAAATTGAAACAATAAATGCCACCAGCATGCCGGTAGAAAACATCGCGGCAATTTCACTGCGGTTTTGCCGGCCTGTTTTCAGGAATTCGTTGCCCAGGTAATTGTGATGTGCAATGTCGAATATGGTCAAAAAACTGACAATGCTTTGCACCAGAATCCACGCACCATAGGTTTCAATGGACCAGTAATGCAGGTAAATGGGAACTGCAATGATCTGGCTGAAAATTGTCACCGCAATCCGCATCCACGACGCCAGGCTTCCAGAAACGACTCTTTTGACGATTGATTCCGTTTTCATTTCAGGAGGTGTTCAGGGGCGAATTCGAGGACAGCACATTGGAATGGCGAGGCAAAACAACGACTTGCTGGATTGAAATGAAAATAAAATGACATCAGCGCTTGTGCTGATTGCAGCAACAGCCTGACAGTTCGAATGCCAGCCAGGCCCGCTGTTCAACCGTTTCAGGGTTGTATTCAAACCCGGTTTTTCTTCTTTGCACGTGGACGTCAAAGCACCTGAAAATTTATCAGGGACTGCATGGCTGCGAAGGATGCAGGCCGGTGGCATGGTGGTTCGGTGCCGTCATTGGCGTGACATCCCTTAACCAGGGACTGGCAAATTCACTGATCGATTGCTTCTTTTCTTTCACGACGATGCAAAGGGGAAGGCCTGCTTCGGTCTTGCAGTAATCAGCGTAGGCCAGTGCCAAGCCTGCTTCCAGCTTGACCTTTGGGTACCAACCCAGGTTCCTGAGTTTGGATGACTCCAGAAGCTTGCGCGGCGGGCCGTCGGGTTTGCTTTTGTCAAAACTGATGGTGCCGGTGTAGCCCACGACCTTCGCCACCGCAAATGCCAGGCCGGCTATGTCGATGTCGCTGCCAAATCCGATGTTGATGTGGCTTTGCATGGGTTGCGTATGCGCGTCGTAGGTCGCTTTGTCTATGTCCATGACATGCACGCTGGCGGCGGCCATGTCTCCAACGTAAAGGAACTCGCGCCTCGGTGTGCCCGAACCCCAGATGGCCACGCCAGGGGTTTGGCAGAGCTTCGCGTCATGAAAGCGGCGGATCAGCGCGGGAATGACGTGGCTGTTTTGAAGATGGTAGTTGTCGCCGGGACCGTACAGGTTGGTCGGCATGACGCTGCGGTAGTCAATGCCATGGCTTTTGCCATATTGACGGTTGTAGCTTTCACAAAGCTTGATGCCTGCGATTTTGGCAATCGCGTAGGGCTCATTGGTAGGCTCCAACTGGCCGCTCAGCAAGACGTTTTCCGCCATGGGTTGCGGTGCCAGCCGGGGATAGATGCAGCTGCTGCCCATGAACAGCATCTTTTGTACGCCGGAATGCCAGGCTTCGTGGATCACGTTGGCTTCCATCATCAGGTTTTGATAGATGAATTGGGCAGGATAGGTGTTGTTGGCATGAATTCCACCTACTTTTCCAGCAGCAAAGTACACCTGGTCAATCTTTTCCCTGGCAAAAAAATCGCGGACGGCTTGTTGCTGGGTCAGGTCAAGTTCAGCCTTGCTGCGGGTCACGATGTTTTTTCGTCCCTGCGCCACCAGGCAGCGCATGACCGCACCGCCGACCATGCCGCGATGGCCCGCCACGAAGATTCTGGGTTCATTGAGCATGCTGGTTTACTCCGCGCTGACGGTCGTTGGATAGCCGTGCGTTTTGAGCAGCGCATGGCGACGGGCATGGTCCAGGTCGTGGGCCACCATTTCTTCAATCAACTGGTCCAGGGTGATTTCCGGCACCCATCCCAGGGAACTCCTGGCCTTGCCAGCGTCGCCCAGCAGGGTCTCGACTTCGGCGGGCCGGAAGTAGCGCGGGTCGATCTTGACGATGACGTCACCCACAGCCAATGCCGGCGCGTTGTCGCCGCTGATGGCCTGGACCATGCCGACCTCGTCAAGGCCATGCCCTTCAAAACCCAGGGTAATGCCGAGCTGCGCCGCGCTGCGCGTGATGAAGTCGCGCACGCTGACCTGCTGCCCGGTGGCAATCACAAAGTCTTCCGGATGGTCCTGTTGAAGCATGAGCCACTGCATGCGCACGTAGTCGCGGGCATGGCCCCAGTCGCGCAACGAGTCGATGTTGCCCATGTACAGGCAGTTCTCCAGCCCCAGTGCAATGTTGGCCAGGCTACGCGTGACTTTTCGCGTGACGAAGGTTTCGCCGCGGCGCGGGCTTTCGTGGTTGAAGAGAATGCCGTTGCAGGCATACAGGCCATAGGCTTCGCGGTAATTGATGGTGATCCAGTAGGCATACAGCTTGGCCACTGCGTAAGGGCTGCGTGGGTAGAACGGCGTGGTTTCCTTCTGTGGCGTTTCCTGCACCAGGCCGTACAGCTCGGAGGTGGAAGCCTGGTAAAAGCGAGTTTTTTTCTCCAGCCCCAGGATGCGAATGGCCTCCAGCAGCCGCAGCGTGCCCAGGGCATCGACGTCGGCGGTGTATTCAGGCAACTCGAAACTCACCGCCACATGGCTCTGGGCACCCAGGTTGTAGATTTCGTCTGGCTGGGTCTGCTGAACAATCCTGATCAGGTTGGAGCTGTCGCTCAGGTCGCCGTAATGCAGCACAAAGTTGCGGTTGTTGATGCACGGGTCCTGGTAGATATGGTCGACACGCGTGGTGTTGAACAGGCTGGCGCGCCGCTTGATGCCATGCACCATGTAGCCTTTGGACAGCAGGAATTCAGCCAGATAGGAGCCATCCTGGCCGGTGATACCGGTGATCAGGGCGACTTTTTGGGTGGTGTTTTTGTTCATGTGGTGGCAGTGTGAGTGGGCAGGCATCAAGCCCGTTTCTTGCTCAGTTCAACCGGAATCACGCGGCCGTAGCTGTCTTCATGGCGCTCGATGTCGTCTTCACCCAGGTAACTTCCGGACTGCACCTCAATCATTTCCAGGTGCGTCTTGCCGGGGTTGTGCAGGCGGTGAAGTTCGCCAATGGGAATGTAGGTGGACTGGTTTTCAGTCAGCAGAAAGGTTTCATCCCCCCGTGTCACTTTCGCAGTCCCCTTGACGACGATCCAGTGCTCGGCCCGGTGGTAGTGCTTTTGCAGGCTCAGGGTCCCGCCAGGCTTGACGACAATGCGCTTGACCTGAAACCGTTCCCCCATGTCGATGCTGTCGTACGAGCCCCAGGGACGGGACACCTTGCGATGCATGGCGGCTTGCGGGGTCCGGCGCGCTTCGAGTTCAGCCACCACGATCTTGACGCTTTCGGCATGGCTGGAGGTGGCCACCAGCAGCGCATCGGGCGTGTCGATGATGAGCAGGTCATGCGTGCCCAGCGCCACCACGGGTCGGTAGGGCGCATGGATATAGGTCTTGGTTGCCTCGATGGCCAGGCCCTGGCCATCGACCCGGTTGCCATTGCCATCCGCCAGGGTCATGTCGGCCACCGCGTTCCAGCTGCCGACGTCGCTCCAGGCACCGGCGAAAGGCACCACGGCAATATTCGGGTAGTTTTCCATCACCGCGTAATCGATGCTTTCCGAACGGCATGCGGTAAAGGCCTGCGTCTGGGGACGAATGAACGGTTCATCGGAAATGGCCGCGTCCATTGCCTTGCGGCAACTGGCCAGGATGTCGGGGGCATGCTGGCCAAGTGCTTCGAGCAAGGTGCTGGCCTTGCACAGGAAGATACCCGCATTCCACAACACGTTGCCTTGCAGGATCAGGTTTTCGGCCTTTTCCACCAGAGGTTTTTCAATGAAGCGTGACACCGAATAGCTGCTGTCGGAACGGAGTTCCCCCTGCTCGATGTAGCCGTAAGCCGTGCTGGGGTAGCTCGGTTTGATGCCAAAGGAAACAATGGCGCCCTGCCCCGCTGCCGACTTGCCTTGCTCGACCATGGCAGCAAAGGCCCGCGCGTCGGGGATGTGGTGGTCTGCCGGGCAAAACAGCAGCCATTGGTTGGGTTGCGCCTTCAAGGCTGCCAGCGCCATGGCTGCCGCGGTATTGCGTGCCACGGGCTCCAGAATCACCGAGCCACTGACCCTGGCGGCCTGCATGGCCTCGACTACCAGGTAACGGTGCTCTTCAGCGGCCACGCAAAGTACCTCGACGGCCGTGGCGCCGCCCAGCTGGGCCACACGCTCAAGCGTCAGTTGCAGCAGGCTTTTGTCACCGATCAAGGGAACAAACTGCTTGGGAAACGATTTGCGCGACAGCGGCCAAAGGCGCGTGCCGGACCCGCCGCAAAGAATAACCGGCTGCACCACATGGTGATCGGCAGGCAATCCGCTGAAATAATCGGCTGACAGTTCAGGGGCTTGAAACATGGTGCGCACCTCAATACTGGTTGCTGGCATAACGGTGATCGTTGAAGGCATAGCCCCGGCTGTATCGGCTCTTGCTGAGGTTGAGCCCGTTGAAAATCACGCCTTTGACCTGGGCACCGTTTTGCGACAGGCGCTTGCCGGATTCGTGAAGTTCGCCCAGGCTGGTGACATCGGCGTGGGCCACCAAAAACACCGCTCCCACCATGGGCGCCAGGATCGCCGCGTCTGACACCGCCAGCACAGGCGCCGGGCACACGATGACCATGTCGTAATACTTGGCGGCAAGCTGCAGCAACTGCTGGGTGGCACCGGTCATCAGAAGTTCCGCCGGATTGGCCGGGATGGATCCTGCCGCCAGGAAATCGACATTGGGCGCAATCTTGCGGTGCAGCGCGTCTTCCAGCTTCACATGGCCACTCAAAACGTCACTGAATCCGCTGCCCTGTTCCAGTCCAAAGTAATGGTGCAGATGGCCTTTTCGAAGGTCGGCATCAATGAGCAGCACTTTCTTGTTGGCCGCGCCCAGAACCGCCGCAAAGTTGCTGCTGATAAAGGACTTGCCGGTGCCTGCGGTCGGACCGGTCACCAGCACGATCGGGCTTGTGGCATCGACCATGGCGAACTGCAGCGAAGTGCGCAGGCTGCGCAGGTTTTCAATGGCCGGCTCATCCGGAGACGTGATGGCCAGAATGTGCTGCCCGGTGGCCTTGCCGCCAATCCTGAGCAACTGCCGGGCTTGTACCTTGCTGAACGGAATGGTTGAAAACACGCGCAAGCCCGCCCGCTGCTCGATGTCCGTAGGGTGCTTGATGCCGTCGCGCATGCTGTTGCGCAAAAATGCGAACACCAGACCCGTCAGCAGGCCCAGCATCCCGGCGATGGCCGTGATGTTCATGGGCAACGGCCTGATGGGAATCTGGGGAACCGCCGCCACATCGACAATGCGTACGTTGCCGACCTTGCCTTCAGTGACCAGCTGGAGTTGCTGCGAACTGTTGAGCAGGCTTGCGTACAGTTCGGTATCGACCTTCATGTCGCGCGTCAGCCGCAGAAAATCCTGCTCGACCGTCGGAAACGTCTTCATCCGGTTGTTGATCGAAGCCAGCTCACTGGTAAGGCTCTTGATCTGCACATCAATGGTCTGAATGCTGGGGTGCTGTGAGCCAAAGCGCCCATCCAGGTCCGAGCGCTTTTGCTGCAGTTCGAGCAATGAAGTCTGGAGCTTGACCGACTGGTCAAGCACCACCTTGGATTCGGTGGTCAGGTCGAAAGCGCCGTTGCGATTGCGGAACTGGTTGAACTTGTTTTCAGACTGTTCGATTTTTGCGCGCAGTTGCGGCAAATTGACTTTCAGGAACCCCAGCATCTTTTCTGCTTCGGCCACTTTACGTGCCACGTTCTGGCGAACATACGTCAGGCCAATTTCATTCAGGGTTTGCGCAATGATTTCAGGGTTGTTGCCGGTCAGGCTGGTCAGAATCACGCCCGACTGGCGGCCCTGCTCAACAATCAGGAGTGAGCGCTGCAACTCTTCAATGACGGCCAACCTGGGAAATCGCACCAGGTTGAATTCAGCCCCGGGGTTTCCGACAGCCGTGCTGACGAGCATCTGTCCCTTTTGACCTCCCACCGTGAACGCAAGGGGTGTTCCAAAACGGCCATTTGCAAGGGTGCCGCCATCGGGCGAAACCAGCTCGTAGCCATCGCCATTGAGGCGAACCAGAAAGCGCTTGGTCTCGAATTTGGAAGGAACGACAAAACTCTCCACCTTCAGAGATTCGTTGCCGGTGACATAACCCTTCATTCCCAGAAAACCAGGCTCCGAGGGCGATGTGGCCCCACGGGCCAGCCACTTGCCGACGACCGGAACATATTTGGGCCAGACCGACAAATCGAGCTGAAGACTTTGCACCGCCTGTCCGACGACCAGGCGTGAGCGAAGAATTTCCATTTCGGCCGATGCCGGCGACCTGATTTCAAACAGGTTGGCTGCTGCCCCCAGCGCACTGGGTGTCGTGCCTGTGTTTTCCTTGGTTTCCTCTACCTGTATGAGAGAGTTGGCTTCGTACACCGGCGTCGTCAGGACCGCATAAGCGCCTCCGAGCAGCAGTGCCAGTGCGGTGATGCCTGCAATCAGCCAACGGTTGTCCGCCACCACGCCCAGCAGGTCAAACAGATTGGTTTCCGGGTCCTGGCGCAAGACGGTCGGTGGAGGTGGAAGATTAAGCTGCTGGATGTACATGACGGACCTCGCTTTTTGAATGGGCAGTGTTGGCCCAGTTACATTAAAAACAGAATTTGCTTGACCAAGCAGAAACAGTGCTGCTGGGCAGAGGGTGAAGACACATCAGCTTTTGCAACAAAAAATAACGGCTTAGGAGCTGAAAGAAATCATCTTCCGCCATTACTTGCCACCAGCGGAAATGAATACTTGCGCCATATTTTCTAAATTAAATAAAAAATATGGTTGATTCAGATATTTGATCAACCTGAAGGATTAACCGGCAGGTGTAGCTTGTCGGGGAATGAAAAAAAGATCAATGCCGCAGTATTCAAGGCAGCCTGGCCTTATGGTTATTTCATTCAGTCCGCTTGTCCGAGATTCAGAGTGATGCACGCCTGTTTTCCTGCTGAAACCTGAAAGTGGATGGCTGCCGCAGTGTTTCTGGCTTTTTAAGGCCTAAAAACACTTTTCTTCTTCTTCCTTTACGCCCATTCAACCGATTTCAACCCTGTTTAGCCTGTCAATACAAACAGCACAGTCCAGACAACGCTGTCCTTGCTTTCTTTTAAAAGGAATGTTTATTGATCCAGCAGTTCTACCTGGTGGTGTTCCAGCTGCAGTTTTTTCTCTCGGCCCAACAGTTGAATCAGCAAGGTGACGCGTTTGCTGGAAACCGAATGAACCAGACCTTCAAGACCATTCAAGCCGCAATTTTGCAGACGCACCCTGAGTCCGGGCTGAAAAGGGCTGGTTTGGCCCGCATCGACCTGATTCTGCGCACTTTCCAATGCCTTGAGCATGCAAAGTTCTTCTGGTTTCAGCCTGGCAGGAATCAAGCCGAACCGAAGGACAAAGGAAATACCGCGTGTGGAGCTCACCACTGAGATGGATTGGCCGGCATGTGCGGGCCTGAAAAAGATATAGCGCGGAAACATGGGCTGCCACACCGCCATCAAGCCCTCTGGAGATTTCTTGAATGTTTTATATTGGCAAAGATAAACCTCAAACCCCTGAAGTGCCAGGTTGATCTGTGCAAGCTGCTCACGCTGAGGCTGGGTATATGCAACATACCAGCCCGGCTCGTCCGATTCTCCCTTGGCAGGCTCGGAAGGTTCAACACGTGACAGCGCAATATTCATTCCCTCAACTCCCTTGTTCCGTATTTTTTATTTAAAGCAATTAACTTTAATTTCAGTAGCAAACCATGCGGTTTCTTATTAAAAACTCTCGTAGGCTTATTTATTCTTTAATTACCCAGCATTCCTGGCTACTGCCATGCATTTTTGCAAATCCTTACCGGAAAAACTGTTGATTAAATTCTGCCACCGGAAACGTACAAATGCACAACTTTTATCTTGGAGTTGGGTATATGAGAAATAGTTAACTTGTTTGCCCGTGTTCAGGCATTGCGAAAGGGATTTTCAGAGGGACCGGAAGATCGTCAAATTGCGCTGATGAGCTTGAAAATAAATGTTTCTATGTATCTAAGTCGTTACTATGTGTAATCAAAGGATTTCGTTTTAAGTTTCGATCGGTTCGAAGCGTTCGAAGACAGGTGCAAGCACCTTGCTGAAAATTCCTTCAAAGGATTTTTAACGTGCGCGGCGCAGAAAAGCCGGCGCAATCGCAAGCGCATGGAGGCTTGCAAACTGCGAATTTTCTAACGGGGATAGCCCGGCGCTGATGGCCGAATACTTTTCCAGCGTGCTTGGCATCAGCCCTGCCACAGAATTGCCGGAAATTGCGGGGCGGCTTGGGGCTTGCCACCCTGGGGCCGGACCTGAGGATTGGGAAAAGCTTTGCCAGCCTGGGTCAGAACCAGCCGAGCGTGCAGGTCACGCAGGCGCACGAGGCAAAAACGGGGCGCCCGGAAGTCGGCTAACTGCGTGCCCGCTGGTACAAGCCCTGGACCTTGGGCACATTGGACTGGAGTTCCTGGATGCGCTGCGGACCCGAGGGGTGGGTCGACAAAAAACTCGGCCCACTGGCGCCGCCGCCGGCCTGGGCCATTTTTTGCCACAGGCTGACGGCGGCCTGCGGGTTGTAGCCGCCGCGCGCAGCCAACTCAAGGCCGACGAGATCGGCATCGCTTTCATCGTCACGGCTAAAGCGCAGCGTGAGCAATTCGGTGCCGACATTGGCGGCCACGTTGCCCAGCTCGCCCAGCCCCAGCAACTGCGCGCCCAGCGACAGCAGCGTGCCGGTTCCCTGGCTTTTGGCAATGCGCGCACGGGCGTGCTCGCGCAGGGCATGGGCCATCTCGTGGCCCATGATCATGGCCGCCTCGTCGTCGGTGAGTCGGAGCTGCTCCAGGATGCCGGTGTAAAAAGCGATCTTTCCGCCGGGCATGCAAAACGCGTTGATCTGCTTGCTGCCAATCAGGTTGACTTCCCAGCGCCATTGCCGTGCGCGGTCATTCCACTGCGTCGTAAACGGAATCAGCCGCCGGGAAATGGCGCTCAAGCGCTGCAGCTGTGCATTGCCCGCTGGCGCCAGCGCACCTTGCGACCTGGCTTCGGCCAGGAGTTTTGCATATTGCTGGACAGCGGCAGATTCGAGTTCTTCGGCCGGCACCAGGTTGCGCAGGCTTGACGACCGGCCCACGTCCACCTGGGCGAGCAGGGGCGCAGAGACCAGCGTGGCGGCCGACCCGGCAGCCGCCAGTAAAAAGCCGCGCCGGCCCGACCAGGCAGAGTGTTTGACATCGCATAAAAAGCACATGCGGGAATAATAGCCACAAACTGCAACCCCTATGTCAGACAAAACCTTTTCCTCTCCTCTCACCACCTCGCCATCTTCTGCAGCCGCCGGGCCTGCCCAAAGCGCGCCTGCGCCAAAGCCTGGCTGGCGCGAGGTCTGGCGCGTCTATGCGGAAGCGGCCACGCTGCGCATGCTGCTGCTTGGTTTTTCGGCCGGGCTGCCGCTGCTGCTGGTGTTTGGCACGCTGAGCTTCTGGCTGCGCGAAGCGGGCATTGACCGCACCACCATTGGCTACCTGAGCTGGGTCGGCCTGGCTTACGGCTTCAAGTGGGCCTGGGCGCCGCTGGTCGACCGGCTGCCAATTCCGCTGCTCACGCGCTGGCTGGGCCGGCGGCGCAGCTGGCTGGTGCTGTCCCAGGTCACCATCACGGTGGCCCTGGTCTGCATGGCCCTGACTGACCCCAAGCTGGCATTGCTGCCGGTGGTGTGGTGCGCGCTGGCCGTGGCCTTTGGCTCGGCCACGCAGGACATCGCGCTGGATGCCTACCGCATCGAATCGGCCGACATCCAGCGCCAGGCCGCGCTGGCCGCTGCCTACCAGACCGGCTATCGGCTGGCGATGATCTGGTCGGGTGCCGGGGCACTGTGGATTGCCGCGCGCGCGGAAATCGTCGGTGTGACGGCCTACCAGCATGGCGCCTGGCAAACGGCTTATCTGGTGATGGCGGCGTCGATGCTGCTGGGCGTGGTGACCGTGCTGTTTTCACCCGAACCGCAGCGCCGCGAACTGCCGCCCAGCAAGAACGCCGCCGACTGGCTCAGGGGCGCGCTGATCGAGCCGTTTGCCGACTTCCTGCGCCGCTACGGCAAGCAGGCGCTGCTGATCCTGGGCCTGATTGCGATGTACCGCATCAGCGATGTGGTGATGGGCATCATGGCCAATCCGTTTTACGTCGACATGGGCTATACCAAGGACGAGGTGGCCACCGTGACCAAAATTTACGGCGTCATCATGACGCTGGTCGGCGCCTTTCTGGGCGGCGGGCTGGCAATGCGCTTTGGCGTGATGAAGGTGCTCATGCTGGGCGCGGTGCTGAGCGCTGCCAGCAACCTGCTGTTCGCCTGGCTGGGCACGCGCGGCCATGACGTCACGTCGCTGATCTTCGTGATTTCGGCCGACAACCTGTCCAGCGGCATAGCGTCGGCCGCCTTCATCGCCTATTTGTCGAGCCTGACCAACATCAACTATTCGGCCACCCAGTACGCGCTGTTCAGCTCGATGATGCTGCTGCTGCCCAAGACGCTGGCGGGTTATTCGGGCGTGTATGTGGATGCGTTCGGCTACAGCAACTTTTTTACAGCCACGGCCCTACTGGGGCTGCCGGTGCTGCTGCTGATTGGACTGGCTTCACGTTCAAAGACGGCGCCAGCGCAGTAACTACCCATGCTCACAGCTATTATTTCAATAGCATATCGAAATAATTTTTTACGCCAACTTTACGGCGGCTTCAAGCGTAATTGTTGCGCCCGGCGCACCATGGAAAATCCATGGCGCCGCGTCCTGAGAAAGGATGCGCCATTCCAACAAGAGGACCGTCCATGACACAGCAACTTTTGATGATCGAAGACGACACCCGACTGGCCACGATGGTGGGCGAATACCTGCGCCAGTCCGGCTATGCTTTTGCGCATGCCGCCACCGGTGCCAGTGGCCTGCAAGCGCTGCAGGCCAAACCGCCGGACCTGGTGATCCTGGACCTGATGCTGCCCGACATGGACGGCCTGGAAGTGTGTCGCCGCATCAAGGGCCAAGATGGCGACGCATCCCGCACCGCCGTGCTGATGCTGACTGCCAAAGGCGACCCGATGGACCGCATCGTCGGCCTCGAAATCGGTGCCGATGACTACCTGCCCAAGCCCTTCGAGCCGCGCGAGTTGCTGGCGCGCATTCGCGCTGTGCTGCGCCGGGGTGGCGACAGCGGCGGCGGCAATGGCGTTTCGGCGGGCAGCCACAAGGTGATGCGCTTTGGCTCGCTGGAGATCGATCGCGATGCGCGCTCGGTGTCGGTGTCGGGCAACCCGTGCGATCTGACCTCCTACCAGTTCGACCTGCTGGTGGCCCTCAGCGAGCGCGCCGGCCGCGTGCTGAGCCGCGACCAGATCATGGAAGCCGTGCGCGGCCGCGAACTCGAAGCCTTCGACCGTTCGATCGACGTGCACATGGGCCGCATCCGCAGCGCCATCGAGCTGGACGCCAAGGACCCCAAGCGCATCCTGACGGTGCGCGGCGTTGGCTACGTGTTTGCCAAGCAGCAAGACTGAGCGCCGCGTGAGTTCGCAAATCTGGTCCCGGTTCACCTCGCACCTGTATGTGCGCATCTGGCTGGCCGTCGTGGCCACAGTGGTGGTGCTGACCTTTCTGGTCGCCGCTGCCTGGCATTTAAGCACTGACCCGCCACAATTGCCGATACGGGAAGTGCTGGTGCACAACGCCGTGGGCGAGGTCATCGGCAAGGCCCAGACCAAGCCCGACCGCCAGCGGGGCGAAGACATCGAGTTTGAAGTGCTCACCAGCGACGGCCAGACACTGAACCTGCTGCTGCCCCGCCCGCAACGCCCACCCGGCAGCGCCTGGAACCGCCCGCCGTTCGGCTTCAGCTTTGGGTGGATGCTGGGCCTGGTCGGGCTTGCCGTGGCCATGGGCGCCTACCCGGTGATGCGGCGCCTGACGCTGCGGCTCGAAGCCCTGCAGCGCGGCGTCGAGCGCTGGGGCGCGGGCGACCTGTCGGCGCGCATCAACACCGAAGGCCACGACGAAGTGGCTTTCCTGGCCCGGCGCTTCAACCATGCCGCCGAGCGCATCGAGACGCTGATGGACTCGCACAAATCCTTGCTGGCCAATGCGTCGCACGAATTGCGTTCGCCGCTGGCGCGCATCCGCATGGGACTGGAACTGATGGAGCAAGAGGCTCCCGCGCTTGTCGCTTCGCGTACTGCGCTGCCCCCCGAGGGGGCTGGCCTTGCTTCGCGGCGGCCGTTGGCTGGCGCTACTGCCAGCAAGCAAAAGGCCGAGATTTTGCGCAGCATCACCGAGCTGGACCAGCTGATCGATGAAATCCTGCTGGCCAGCCGGCTGGATACCAAGCAGGCGGACGCCGAACCGTTCGAGACGCTGGACCTGACAGGCCTGGCCGCCGAGGAATGCGCACGCGTCAATGCCGAGCTGATGGCAGAGCTGCCATCCGGGCCGGATGCGGACCACAGCCTGACGGTGCAGGGTTCGCCCCGGCTGCTGCGCCGGCTGATCCGCAATCTGCTGGAAAATGCGCGGCGCTACACCCATGGCGACATCACGCTGGAGCTGGACCAGAGCGGCGCAGGCCAGCAGCAAAAGGCCAGGATCCGCGTGCACGACCGGGGCCCAGGCGTGCCGGCCGACCAGCGAAAGCGTATCTTCGAGCCGTTTTACCGGCTGCCCGGCGCCAGCGAGCGCGAAGGCGGCGTGGGCCTGGGGCTGGCGCTGGTCAAGTCAATCAGCGAGCGCCATGGCGGCACCGTGCGCTGCGAGGCCCGGCCGGGCGGTGGCGCCTCATTCATTGTCGAGCTGCCCGTGGGTGAACCCAACCGTGAATTAGTTCACGAAACTGGAAGTTTCAATTAAAAATACGAAAATCCCCTCTTTTAGGGATGTTCGTACCACCCAAGCTGAAGCACAGTACAGGTGTTGCTGTCACAACACTGGAAATCAGAAAAGATTAACAAAAATTCGGCCAGGGCTATCGAACAAGAAAGATTCAGCGCCTCACCACACAAGATTTTTCTGAGAGGACTTTTACAAGGCCACCGCAAGGTGGCCTTTTTTTGCCTGCTCATTGCGGCAATACCTGCAACACTTTTTCACACCGGCAGCACCCATTCACTGGAATGAAGCGCCGTCAGCACCCGCGCTGCGTCGATGTCATTCAGGCAGCGCGTGTGCCCCAGCGGACACTCGCGTGCAAAGCACGGCGAGCAGTCCAGGGGCGGGTGGTAGTCGGGGTCGGCTTTCAGCCAGAGCATGCGGGCATGCGCATTCAAGGGCGGCGTGTGCAGCGGACTGGACGAGCCAAAAATAGCCACCTGCGGCACGCCCAATGCGGCCGCGACATGCATCAGCCCGGAGTCATTGCTGACCGTGCTGCGGCAGGCAGCGATCAGCGCCAATGCTTGCGGCAGCGAGGTTTTTCCCGCCAGGTTCAGGCATTTGCCCAATTGCTGCGCATTCACCGGCGCGGCAATCTCGTCGCACAGCGCCGCTTCCTTGCCGGAGCCGAGCAGCACGACTGTCGCGTCCAGCTGGGCGGCCAGTTCTGAAAAATGGCGGGCGGGCCAGCGCTTGGCGGGGCCGAATTCGGCCCCAGGCGCAAACACCACATAGGCACCGCGCGACAAGCCCAGTTCGCGCAAAGTGGCCTCGACCTGCGCCGCCTCCAGGTGCATTTGGGGCCGGTCGCCCTCCAGACCGCTTTCCCCGCTCAGGGCCGAATAAAACGCCACCATGGGTGGCTTGTTTTTCGGGTTTTTCAGCCGGTGCGTGAGCAGGCCGACACGCGCCTCGCCCAGGTAGCCGATGCGCTCGGGGATGCTCGCCAGAAACGGCAGCAGCGCGCTTTTCAGCGAATTGGGCAGCACATAGGCCTTGTCGAACTGCCCTTCAAGGCGCCTGGCAATGCTGCGGCGCGCCTTGAACTGCAGGCCGCCATGGGCGAACGGGAGTTCGATGACATCAGCCACCTGCGGCATGGCGCGGTACACCGGCGCCACCCACGGCAAGGCGCCGACCGTCAGGCGCTCGCCGCGCGCAGCCAGACGGCGCAGCAACGGCTCGGTCATGACCGCGTCGCCTATCCACTGCGGCGCGATGACGAGGGCGTTGGACATTCAGGGTTTAGCGCCGCACACCAGCGGCGGAGCGTGGGGGCGCCCCTCTCCCCCAGCAGGGGCCGCAGAACCGGCTTTGCCGGGTCGCAGGCGCAACAGCCCTCTCGGGGGGCGGCGACCCGCGCAGCGGCTGAGCGTGGGGGCAACATCTACGGCTTTGCCGGGCCGCAGGCGCAGCGGCCCCCTTGGGGGGCAGCGCAGTACGCGCAGCGACACGCGTGGCGGCTTGTTAATGGCCACCGCCAAAGTGTTCACCCGCCTTGAGTTGGTACACGGTGCCGCAGTAAGAGCACTTGGCCTCGCCGGTGCGTGCCACGTCCAGGTAAACCCGGGGGTGGTTGTTCCACAGCGTCATGTCGGCCTTGGGGCTGGGGCAGATCACACAGCCCTGTGCATTGAGGTCGCTGGCCAGCAGCTCGATGGTGGATGATTGACTCATGATTTCAGGCTTCGCTTGTTGTTTTGACGTGGAGGGGTTGAAATTGACTGTTCAAACCTTGGTCAGCCAGGAAGCGTACTTGGGGTTGCAGCCATTGACGATGTCAAAGAATGCAGCCTGGATTTTCTCGGTGATCGGGCCGCGCGAGCCACTGCCGATTTCAATGCGGTCGAGCTCGCGGATCGGCGTCACTTCAGCCGCCGTGCCCGAGAAGAAGGCTTCATCCGAAATGTAGATTTCATCGCGGGTGATCGGCTTTTCCTTGATGGTGATGCCCAAATCCTCGCAGATGCTGAAAATCGTGTTGCGCGTGATGCCGTTGAGCGCGCCGGCGCTGGAGTCCGGCGTGTACACCACGCCTTTGCGCACGATGAACAGGTTCTCGCCCGCGCCTTCGGAGGCAAAGCCCTGCGGGTCCAGCAGCAGCGCTTCGTCGTAGCCTTCGTCGGTGGCTTCCATGTTGGCCAGGATCGAGTTGGTGTAGTTGCTCACCGCCTTGGCATGGATCATGGTGATGTTGACGTGGTGGCGCGTGAAGCTGCTGGTCTTGACGCGGATGCCGCGCTTCAATCCTTCCTCGCCCAGATACGCGCCCCAGGTCCAGGCGGCGACCATCAGGTGAATCGTGTTGCCCTTGGGGCTGACGCCGAGTTTTTCGGAGCCGATCCAGGTCAGCGGGCGGATGTAGCCGCTTTCGAGCTTGTTTTCACGCACCACGGCGAGTTGCGCGTCCATCACCTCCTGCGGCGTGAACGGGATCTTCATGCGCAGAATCTTGGCGCTGTTGAACAGGCGCTCGGTGTGCTCCTCCAGCCGGAAAATCGCCGTGCCGCCGTCGGGCATCCTGTAGGCGCGCACGCCTTCGAAGGCGCCGCAGCCGTAATGCAGGGTGTGGGTCAGCACATGAATCTTGGCATCGCGCCACTCGACCATCTGGCCGTCCATCCAGATTTTGCCGTCGCGATTTTCCATGGAGGGTGCTGCTGGGGACATGAGTGATCCTGTGGTGAGTGAAAGGGGTGGGCCTGAACACGGGCTTGGCCCGCTGCCCGCTTCCTGCTTCCTGCTTCGCAAAAAACAGCCGGCGCAAGCGGTGACAAAACCCGAAACAACGATTCTAAGGCGCGGGCGGCAGCCCGTTTTCAGCGGGCCGAAACAACTCGTGATGCGCCAGCTTGCCACCGACAAACGTGCAGGTGACATGCGACTGCGTGCCGTCGGTCCAGCGAAAGACTTCGGGTTGCACGTCTTTTTCGGACTGCGGCTTGCCCAGCGCCCGCGTCATGGCAATCACATGCATCAGGTTCACGCCGGGCTTGAGCTTGGCGTTGAGCATCACGGCGCTGCCCACATAGCCTATCGGCCGGTCGGCCGCGCGCCTGAGGACGGTCATCATGCGGGTGAAATGCAGCAGCATCCACATCACCAGACCGGTGGCAACCGCCACCACCCCAAGCCAGCCATACTGCCGGTAAGCCAGCGCGACCGCCACCACGCCAGCGACAGGAATAAAGATTTTCTGAAAGTTCATGGCCTTATTTTCGCAGCCCCGGCGGGCCGCCGGCCTGCGGGGAATGCGTAGCGGCAACGGTTAATTTTTTCAAGGCATTTGTTCTGCGCGGGAACGCCTCGGTCCGTCGGCTGGATCCGTCGCCCTGGCGGGTGCCGCCGCTGGGCAACATCTGCCGCCAACCAATCAGCGGACAAATTCTTCAGGAGCGCCTGCGGACAGCGCGACGGGTTTACGATGCGGGCGATGGATGAACTCAACCAGCTTGCATCTTTAGGACTTGTCCTGCCCAGCCCGGCCTACATAGGGGGCGCTATTTTGTTCGGCATCATTGGCTACGTGGCGTTCAGGCGCGGCCGCAAGACATCGACCGCGTCAATGACCTGGACCGGTGTGGCGTTGATGCTCTACCCGTATGCAGTGCCCCAAACCTGGCTGCTCTGGGCGGTCGGCGCGGGTTTGTGCGGATGGCTTTATGTCAAGTGGAACTGAGCCGGGGCGCGGTAACCGACGGCGCTTTCCAGTAGCAGCGCAATTCGGACAGGCTACATCTGATCTTTAAGCCTTTTAGGGCTTTTGCGCATATAGAGCTTGCGCAAGCAGCTATTTATTTTGTAGCAAAATGCGAAGTTTTCAGTTTGCGCGTTTGGCAAATCCCGTTGCCAGCGCATGTGCCCAGTCTGCCCGGCCGCGCCGCCACTTCAGCTTGTGCCAGGTGGTTGTACGGCACGGCGCGCAGATCGACCTGCCAGTCCTGACCGGTTTTTTCCAGCACTGCATAGCGCGCATGCGGGGCGCCATTTTCAATTACGTGCGGATTAGGACGGTCGTCGTCATAGGCCGGCAGGCCCACGCTGCCAGGATTCACGACCAACACGCCGCCACACTGCACCAGCCGCGGCACATGCGTAGGGCCGCACAGCAGCACGGGATGTGTGGCCTGGCCCAGCCGGGCCATTGCTTCGGCGAGCGTAGCGGCCCTCACGCCGGTGCTCTGGCTCTGCGCAAAGCCGGGCACCACGGTTTCCAGCCAGTGCTGCAGGTCGCTGTCCGGCGTGCCGTGACACAGCCAGATGTCACTGTTCAGGGCCATGGAGACCGGCAGGGATTCGAGCCAGGCCATGTGGTTTGGCAACAACCGCGTGGCGGCGTAGCCATCGGAAGTAACCGGGTCGATCAGCGCGGCGGACCGGGCCAGCAAGGCCAGCAGTTGCCGCTCATGGTTGCCACGAATCGTCGGAAAGTGCTGTGCCATCAGCGAATCCGCTGTTTCAGCGGGCTGTAACGGGCCACTCAGCATGTCGCCCAAGTTCACTGTCTGCTCAACGCCTTGCCGCGCGATGTCAGCCAGCACGGCTTGCAGCGCCAGCAAATTGCCCTGAATATCTGAAATGACCGCGATTTTCATGGTGTGCTTTTGGCTGCAAACATACTTGGCCAGTTCACTGCAAGCTGCGCACCAAATCCAGTGCTTCCTCGATCCGCTCGACCGGGTGGATGGTCAGTCCCTCAATCGGCTTTTTGGGCGCATTCGCCTTGGGCACGACGGCCACGCTGAAGCCCAGCTTGGCCGCTTCGCGCAGCCGCTCCTGGCCACGCGGCGCGGGACGCACCTCGCCCGCCAGGCCGACCTCGCCAAATGCCAGGAAACCCTTGGGCATGGCCTTGCCGCGCAGGCTGGACGCAATCGCCAGCATCACTGCCAGGTCGGCTGCCGGCTCGCTGATGCGCACGCCACCCACGGCATTGACGAACACGTCCTGGTCCATGCAGGCGACGCCGGCATGGCGGTGCAGCACCGCCAGCAGCATCGCCAGCCGGTCCTTGTCCAGGCCGACGCTGAGGCGGCGCGGATTGGCGCCGCCGTCATCGACCAGCGCCTGAATCTCGACCAGCAGCGGCCGCGTGCCTTCGAGCGTCACCATGACGCAACTGCCGGGCACCGGCTCGCTGTGCTGGCTCAGGAACATCGCGCTCGGGTTGGTCACGCCCTTGAGGCCCTTTTCGGTCATGGCAAAGACGCCGATTTCATTGACCGCGCCAAAGCGGTTCTTGATGGCGCGCACCAGCCGAAAGCTCGAATGCGTGTCGCCCTCGAAATACAGCACGGTGTCGACCATGTGCTCCAGCACGCGCGGGCCGGCCAGCGCGCCGTCCTTCGTCACATGGCCGACCAGGATGATGCACACGCCGCTGGACTTGGCCGTGCGCGTCAGGTGCGCCGCGCATTCACGCACCTGCGCCACCGAGCCGGGTGCTGACGTCAGCAGGTCGGAATACACCGTCTGGATCGAATCGATCACGGCAACCGCTGGCTGCGTGCCCTCCAGCGTCGCCAGGATCTTGTCGAGCTGGATCTCGGCCATGACTTTCACCTGCGAGCCGTCCAGCCCCAGGCGGCGTGAGCGCAGCGCTACCTGCGCGCCGCTTTCCTCGCCGGTCACGTACAGCGTGTTCAACCCGGCACGCTGCAGCGAATCGAGCGCCTGCAGCAGCAGCGTCGATTTTCCAATGCCCGGGTCGCCGCCGATCAGCACCACGCCGCCTTCGACGATGCCGCCGCCCAGCACCCGGTCGAGTTCCTCGTGGCCGGTCGGCGTGCGGCTCATGTCGCTGGCCTCAATGTCGGCCAGCGCGGTGACTTCAGACGCTTTTGCCAGCCCCTGGCGCTGGGTGCTGTAGCGGTTCTTGACAGCGCCCGGGTTCTCGGCAACCGACTCGATCAGCGTGTTCCAGGCGTTGCAGTGCGGGCACTTGCCCAGCCACTTGGGGCTGATGCCGCCGCATTCGGTGCAGGTGTAAATCGTTTTTTCTTTGGCCATGCGCCTAGTGTATTGACGGCGCGCCCAGGCCAGGTCAGCCTGGCCGTCGGTGCCGTTGAAGTCATTGACAGGAACCGGGCATGCCTGCACGGTGCCGGCCTTGCCTCGTCAGGATTTTTTGGCGGCAAGGCGATGCGCCCAGTAAGTGTGTATTCCGGTGAGGCACAGCGTCAGCCAGGCAATGCCTTCGGCAAATGCGGCCAGCACGTCGCTCAGGTAATGCACGCCCAGGTACACCCGCGTCAGCGCCACCAGCGCCACCAGCGTGAAGGCGCCCAGGATTGCCGTCACGCGCCAGTGCCAGACCGGGGTCCTGGCCACCACCATCGCCGCCATGACGCCGTAAAACAGCGTGGCGCCGGCCACATGGCCGCTGGGAAAGCTGTAGGTGGTCAGTATCAGCAAGGGGTCGTCAAAGCTCGGGCGGACACGGTGAAAGGCGTACTTCATGACAACGTTGAGCAGCATTCCGGAAGGCACTGTCAAGCCGACACACAGCAGCCAGTACCAGTTTCGCTTCCAGGCCAGATAGGCAGCCACCCATATCACCCCCGGCACAATCGCAATGGGGCCGAGAATGTTTGTCGCCGCCAGCATCGCCCCGGTCATCAGCGGGGTGGAGTGCGCATGAAACCATTGCGCCACCTGCAGGTCGATGACGGTGAGCGGGTCGCCGCTCACCACGTCCTCGGCAATTCCACCGAACAGCCAGCTCGCGCCGATCAACACTGCCGCCCCCACCGTCAGCTGCAAGCCCAAATAGCTGGTGGGCGAGAACCTGTCCTGGACAAAAGAAATCTGCGGTGCGAAGCGCTGGCGCACTGCACTGATGCGTGGACGCTCCAGAAAGCGGCTCCATGCTTGCCCCAGGACAGCTTCATGCCGGGTCGCCCAACGCCATAGCCAGGAAACCAGCAATGCGACCACCACCAGGCCGCCGACGATGGCGCTGGCTCGTCCAATCCAACGTTCAGCCGTTTGCCAGCTGGCACCCAGAAAGTAACCGAGTAACGCCACCGCAGATGCCCAAAGTACCGCGCCAAGCACGTTGTAGGGCAAAAACGTTCGGTAAGCCATGTGCGAGGAGCCGGCCAGAAAGGGCACCAGCGCTCGGGCAAAACCGACGAACCGGCCCAGGAACACTGCCTTGCTGCCGTGCCGCGCAAAAAAGTCATCAGCGCTTTGCACGCGCGCCTCGTTCAGGCCAAAACGCCCGCCGTAGCGCAACAGGGCCGGGCGCCCCATCTGGCGGCCCATTTCATAGCCGATGCTGTCGCCGATGGCGGCCCCGACCGCCACGGCGACGATGAGCACATCGAGGTCCAGAGAGCCCTGAGCGGCCAGAAAACCGGCCACCAGCACCAGGCTCTCGCCAGGAATGACCAGCCCCAAAAACGCCGCCGATTCCAGCATTGCACCCAGGAAAATGATGAGGTAGCCCCACTGCCCAAGCCGCTCAACCACATTGACCAGGTACTGCAACATCGACTTTCCTGCGTTGTTTTGGGCATGAGGGCCCGGTCACCATTAGTGGCTCAGCGGCGAATCCAGCCATGCGAGATGGGTTGCGCCAGAACGAGCCGGTAGAACTGCTCAATCCGCCACGTAACGGCCTCGCCAACCCTGAGCCACATCATGTGGATGGCAAGCCAAGCAAGGATTGCCACGGCCACAGCCCCCACCATATCCAGCGGAAAGTGCACGCCCAGATACACGCGTGCCCACGCCACAACCGCACCGGCTGCAAGAACGCTCCAGCCGATCAGTGAACGCACGGAATTGAAAACCAGCGTCAGCCCGATACCCACAAAAATAGTGGCGTGATCGCTGGGAAAGGACGAATCAGCTGCGTGCGCCATGAACGAATGGCCAAAGCCCATCATGAAGGGCCGCGGATGAGGCCAGAGCAAAATAATGATTTGATTCATTCCCAATGCAAGCAGCACCACAAAGCACCCTTTGAGCGCCAGGTTGCGTTGCCTTTCTTTTCCCCAACACCACAGGCCAATCAACGCCAACGGAATCAGATAGATTAAGCCATTCGCCAGCAGAATCGCCGTGCCGATCCGCCAATGGGGCGTGTTCAGGTCGGCATTGATGCCCAAAAAAGTTGCCAGGTTGAGCGCTTCCAGAGTGTCCATCGAGGTTTGGTGGGTTTAGAGATGCGAGCCGAATGGCGGGAAGGCACTCAAGCGGTTCATGGCCTTGTTTCGTCATCAGGGCCAGAGAAATTGCGATCAATGTTTTGATAAATAGTCTACGCGAGCCAGGTCGATGCCAGGAAGGTAATAAATACGCCAAATCCCGTCAGACTCAACACCAGCACCGCGCCGGCCGCGCAGTCCTTGGCAATTCGAATCGCATCATGCTGTTCCGGATGAAGATGGTCCAGCGCATTTTCCAGCGCGGTGTTGAACAACTCGGCCGCCAGCACAAGGCCGCAGTTCATCAGCAGCAACGCCCACCACACCAGGGCCGGGCGGCGCCACAGCAGGAGCAGCAACACGCCGGCGGCCACCACCGACTGCTGGCGAAAACTCGCTTCGCCGCGCCATGCGCACACGATGCCTTGCACGGCAAATCCGGCACGTTGGCGAAAAGACTGGTTTTTCATGGCGGGTTCTGGTTGATTTCTGAAAGCCGGACCGACGTGGGGGCTGGATGCGCCGGTGCACGTTGCACGCATTTCATGGCGTCGGTTGTCGTCTTTTACACCTTCTTTTTTTTCGTCGTTTGGTGCCTTTCCCGGTGCCAGTCGGCATCGAGGAGGCAAAGTGACGCCGGCAGCGCGGACACGTTGTAGCATTCCTGTCTGCCTTGCTTCCTCCAACCCGACACCGGACACCCCGCATGACCACCCCGATCAATCCCTTCAAGCAAGCACTGGCCGAAAACCGGCCGCAAATCGGCCTCTGGCTGGGCCTGGCCGATGCCTACAGCGCGGAACTCTGCGCCGGCGCCGGCTTCGACTGGCTGCTGATCGACGGCGAACACTCGCCCAATGACCTGCGCAGCATCCTGGGCCAGTTGCAGGCGATTGCGCCGTATGCGTCGCACCCGATTGCGCGCGTCCCGGTCGGCCACGGCCACATCGGCACCACGCTGATCAAGCAATACCTCGACCTGGGCGTGCAGACACTGCTGGTGCCCATGGTCGACACGCCCGAGCAGGCCGCCGACCTGGTGCGCGCCATGCGCTATCCGCCGCAGGGCATTCGCGGCATGGGCGGCGCACGGGCGTCGCTCTGGGGCCGCAACCCGGCCTATGTGCATGACGCCAATGCGCAGGTCTGCCTGCTGGTGCAGGCCGAAACCGCGCTGTCATTGCGCAACCTGGACGCGATTGCCGCGACGCAAGGCGTGGACGGCGTGTTCATCGGTCCGGCCGACCTGTCGGCCTCGATGGGCCATGTCGGCAACCCCGGCCACCCCGAGGTGCAGGCGGCGATTGCCGACGCCATTGCGCGCATCGTCAAAGCCGGCAAGGCAGCGGGTATCCTGACGCCCGACGAGGCGCTGGCCCACCACTACCTGGAACTCGGCGCCACCTTTGTCGCCGTCGGGCTGGACACCAGCCTGCTGGCCAAGACCACCAGCGCGCTGGCAGCGCGCTTCAAAACCAGCGTGTCGGTTGCGCCGGCCAGCCCGACCTACTGAGAGCGACCGTTTCATTTTTGCCCTGTCCCCACGTTTCGTTTTCCCCCTTGGAGTTCGCCATGCCGCATTTGACGATCGAATACACCGCCAACCTTGAAGCTTCAGCCGACATGGGCACGCTGTGCACCACCCTGGCGGCCACGCTGGTGGCGCTGCGCCATGACGACGGCGCCGCGCTGTTTCCGGTGGCCGGCACGCGCGTGATGGCCTGGCCGGCGCCGCATTTTGCGGTGGCCGACGGCCAGCCCGACCGGGCCTTCGTCTACCTGAACCTGCTCATCACGCCGGGCCGCAGCCCGGCAATGGTCGCGCGCGCCGGCGAAGCGGTGCTGGCCAGCGTGAAGGCACACCTGGCGCCGGTGTTTGCAGCCCATGCTGTCGGGCTGACGCTGCAGGTCCACGAAGGCGCGCCGGTTTATGAAGGCAAGCACAACAACCTGGCGGCGCACCTGACGCCGGCCTGAGTCTGGACCAATCTGCTATTTAATCAATAGCCGCCAGCATCGGTGTGCATTGCGCAAAAGGCCTTTTTCTCTTAAATTTCGACATCTGGAGACCGTCACCATGAAAGTTTGCATTTACGGCGCGGGCGCCATTGGCGGCTGGATAGGCAGCGGGCTGGCGCATGCCGGCTGCAGCGTCAGCGTGGTGGCGCGCGGTGCCACGCTCGACGCGCTGCAACTGCACGGGCTGCGCCTGCGCACGGGAAATCAGGTCACTTCGCAGGCCGTCGCCTCTAGCGACACGCCGGCTGACTTTGGCGTGCAAGACCTGGTGGTGCTGGCGATCAAGGCGCCGTCGCTGCCCGAGGTGGCGCGCCAGATCGCGCCGCTGCTGGGGCCGCAAACCCTGGTGCTGACGGCCATGAACGGCGTGCCATGGTGGTTTTTGCAGGGCTTTGGCGGCGCGCTGGCCGGCACGCGGCTGAACTCGGTCGATCCGGACGGCACGCTGGCCGGGGCCTTGCCGGTGCAGCAGATTGTCGGCGGCGTGGTGCATGCCAGCTGCTCGGTCGACGAGCCGGGGCAGGTCTGCCACCATTTCGGCAACCAGCTCATCCTGGGTGAGCCGTCGGGCGAGAAAACCGGGCGCGTGCAGCAACTGGCCGCGCTGCTGGAAAAGTCCGGCTTCGACGTGGCGGTCTCCGACCAGATCCAGAAAGACATCTGGTTCAAGCTCTGGGGCAACATGACCGTCAACCCGATCAGCGCGCTGACCGGCGCCACCACCGACCTGATCATGAATGACGAGCTGGTGCGCGGCTTCATCTCGCAGGTGATGCTCGAAGCCAAGGAAGTCGGCGCGCGCATCGGCATTCCGATTGACCAGCAGCCCGAAGACCGGCACCAGATCACCCGGAAGCTGGGCGCCTTCAAGACGTCGATGCTGCAGGACGTGGAAGCCGGCAAGGCGCTGGAACTCGATGCGCTGGTAGGCGCCGTGCGGGAACTGGGCCAGCTGACTGGCGTGGCGACGCCATTCACCGATGCGCTGCTGGGCCTGGCACGGTTGAAGGCGCAGGTGCATGGGCTGTATTAGGGAGTTTTATGGTTTTTGCGCTTGCTGCATGGGCGCAAGCAGCTATCAAATGCGCAGCAACTCAAGCGTAAGCGCAAGAATTTCCCGTCACCCGCCCGATTGCGCTGCATCGCGCAACAGCACGGCCTGGCTGTAGTGCAAAAACTCGTCCAAGTGGTTTTGAATGAGGGCCACCGTGATCGGCAACTGCAGCGCCTGGTAGTCATGCACCGCAATGTTGCGAAAGCCGACCATGCGCTTGAGGCCATCGGCCAGCGCCGCGTCTATCCAGCCGCTTTGCGCCAGCAGTGCAAACACGTCGCGGGCGCTTTGCGGCACGCCCAGTCTTTCGCGGCGAATCAAATGCTGGCCCATGTCGAGCGCCGCTTCGCAGGCGCGCTGGATGTTCAGGATGGCGGCATCCTGGCGTGAGAAATCAGTGGCGAAGGTAACCGGGTCGCGGTCATATTCCTCGCGTGCCCGTTTCACACAGCGCTCAATGGTGGCGGCCTTGTTGATGAGCACGTCATCGGCCATAAACATGCCCCCTTTTATCGATGTCTTCCAGCAGGCCGGCCCGGGCCGTGTCGAGCGCGGTTTTTTCGCTAAGGATGGCGGCTTCGTACAAGGCGGCCTGCGCGTCACGGGCCCACCAGCGCATGCCCGTCGTGATGATCTGGTACTGCATCACGGTAGACGCCGCGCGCAGGTCCAGCAAGTCAACCGGGCATTGCGCCACATCCGCCAGTTCGCCAGACAATGCCCACAAGGCCAGCGGCTCCGCATACCCTGCCACCAGCACGGCCAAGTCCAGATCGCTTTGTGACCCGTGCGTGCCCTGTGTGCGGCTGCCAAAAGCATAAATCGCCATCAGGTCCGGCACGCGGCTGCGCAGCATGTCAAGAAGGGCATTTCGGTTCATGCCCTAGCGTAACGCAGCTCGGGCAGTGCCAGGTGGTACCGCCTGATCGGATTTGTCCTGCAGAACCGGCCGCTGATCAGCCACGCCGAGCGCCAGTTCGACAGGTTTTTCAATCGGCCCCCATCGTCACGCGCGGCGCCACGGCGCACATCAGCTCATAGCCCACCGTACCGGCGGCCCGCGCCACCTCGTCGATGGGCAGCACCGCGCCGCTGGAGGCCATGCCCCAGAGCGTGACCTCGCTGCCCATGCCGGCCTTGGGCACCGGCGTCAGGTCCACCGTGATCATGTCCATACTGACGCGGCCAACCATGCGGCATCGAACGCCGTTCACCAGCACCGGCGTGCCGGTCGGGCAGTGGCGCGGGTAGCCGTCGGCGTAACCGCAGGCGACCACGCCGATGCGCATCGGCTGGTCGGCGGCAAAGCTTGAACCGTAGCCAACGGTGTCACCGGCCTGCAGCTGCTGCAGGCCAATGATGCGCGACGACAGCGTCATTGTTGGCTGCAGGTCCCAGTCCGCAGCGCTGTGCTCGGGAACGTCGGGCGCGCTGCCGTACAGCACGATGCCGGGCCGGACCCAGTCGGAGCAGCCGGCCAGCGCAGCACCGTGGCGCAGGATCGCCGCGCTGTTGCTCAAGCTGCGCTCGCCGGGCAGGTCATGGGTGACAGCGTCGAAGGCCTGCAGCTGCGCGTCGATGCCCCGGGGTCCGTCGGCATCGGGAAAATGCTGCATCAGCGAGATTTCCTCAACCTGCGGCAACGCGCTCAGCCGCGTCCAGGCGGCGCGAAAACGCTCGGGCGCGAAACCCAGGCGGTTCATGCCGGTGTTCATCTTCAGGAAGACACGGTGCGGCAGCTGCGTCTTGTGCGCGGCCAGCCGGTCGATCTGCTCGTTGCAGTGGATCGTGTGCCACAGCCCCAAACGCGAGCACAGCTCCAGGTCGCGCGCGTCAAAACAGCCTTCGAGCAGCAGGATCGGGCCGCGCCAGTCCAGCGCACGCAGGCGCTGCGCTTCGGACAGGTCGAGCAGCGCAAAGCCGTCGGCGCTGCGCAGCGCGTCAAACACGCGCTCGATGCCGTGGCCGTAGGCATTGGCCTTGACGACCGCCCAGACGCGGGAATCCGGCGCGGCAGCGCGCACCCGCGCAAGATTGTGGCTCAGGGCGGCGGTGTGGACGGTGGCAAGAATGGGACGGGGCATGGTGCAATGAAAGTGGGTAAGGACAGGAACGGACGACAAAGTGTGGCAAAGGACGGGCAGGTGCGGACGGATGCAATCGGCGCTGGCATCGGACGGCGGGACACCCTTCATTTTGACATCCGGCCCCCATGCTATAAACAGCCATATTTTGGAGACATTCACCCCTATCTTGAGACACCGGACCCACTGGTGCATTTTTCTGCGGTGATCAATACAGTTCAATGAAGCGCGGCTTTTACACCATCATGGCAGCCCAGTTTTTCAGTTCGCTGGCTGACAACGCGCTATTTGTAGCGGCTGTAGAACTCCTCAAAACCAATGGGGCACCCAAATGGCAACCGGCCGCGCTGGTGCCGATGTTCGCACTTTTCTATGTGATCCTGGCGCCTTTCGTCGGCGCCTATGCCGATGCCCGGCCCAAGGGCAACGTCATGTTTGCCAGCAACGCCATCAAGGTCGTCGGCTGTTTGATGATGCTGTTCGGCTCGCATCCGCTGCTGGCCTATGCCATCGTCGGCCTGGGCGCCGCCGCCTACTCACCGGCCAAGTACGGCATCCTGACCGAATTGCTGCCGGCCTCGCAGCTGGTCAAGGCCAATGGCTGGATTGAAGGCCTGACGATCGCGTCGATCATTCTGGGCGTGCTGCTGGGCGGACAGCTGGTCGGCCCCGCCATCTCCAGCCATCTGCTGGCGTTTGATATTCCCTACATCAACACCGGCATCGACACCCCGCCCGAAGCGGCCATCACCCTGCTGATCCTGCTGTATGCCATTGCCGCGTGGTTCAACCTGCGCATCCTCGACACCGGCGTCGAGATGCGTCCGATGCCGCGCAACAAGTTTGAACTGCTGCCCGATTTCTGGAGTTGCAACTCGGCGCTCTGGCGCGACAAGCTGGGCCAGATTTCGCTGGCCACCACCACGCTGTTCTGGGGCGTGTCAGGCAATCTGCGCTACATCGTGCTGGCATGGAGCGCAGCGGCGCTGGGTTACAGCACCACGCAGGCTTCGTCACTGGTCGGTGTGGTGGCGATCGGCACGGCCGTCGGCGCCATCCTGGCGTCAATGCGCATGCGGCTGGAGCATGCGCCCAAGGTCATGCCGCTGGGCATTGCCATGGGCGTGCTGGTGATCCTGATGAACTTCATCAGCAACGTCTGGGTGGCCGCGCCCTTCCTGATCCTGCTGGGCGGACTGGGCGGCTTCCTGGTGGTGCCGATGAACGCGCTGCTGCAGCACCGGGGCCACAACCTGATGGGCGCGGGCCGCTCGATTGCCGTGCAGAACTTCAACGAGCAGGCCTGCATCCTGAGCCTGGGCGCAGGCTACAGCCTGTCCACCGGCATGGGGTTGTCGGCTTTTGGTGCCATCACCGGCTTCGGTATCGTGGTGGCCGGCTTCATGTGGCTGATCCAGCGTTGGCACAAGAGCAATACCGTCAAGCACAAGGTGCAGCTGGACCACTTGCTGAGCATTGCCCGCAGCGACAAATCGCACTGATGACGGGGCGCGACATGGCGGCCGGGCAGACGGCCAAGGGACGCACCGTCACGCTGGCAGCCGCAGCGCTGGTCTTCAATGCGCTGGTGTGGGGCGTTTCCTGGTGGCCGTTTCGCCAGCTGCAGGGCTACGGCCTGCATCCGCTGTGGGCCACGGCGCTGATGTACCTGATGATCGTGACCGGGCTGCTGCTCGTGCAGTTCAAGGCCTGGCGCGGCTTTGCGGCGCATCCGCAGCTGTGGCTGCTGGGCCTGGCGGCGGGACTGACGAATATCGGCTTCAACTGGGCCGTCACCGTGGGCGACGTGGTGCGGGTGGTGCTGCTGTTTTACCTGATGCCCGCCTGGTCGGTGCTGGTGGCGTGGCTGCTGCTGGGTGAAAAACCGACCGCCGCATCGCTTTTGCGGCTGTTGCTGGCCATGACCGGGGTGCTGATCGTGCTGAAGGCACCAGACTCTGCGTGGCCGGTGCCGCAGGGTGCCGCCGACTGGCTGGCCATTGGGGGCGGCTTCAGTTTTGCAGTCACCAATGGCCTGCTGCGCAAATTCGCCCATGCGCCCGGCAACACCTGCATGCTGGCCATGTTTGGCGGCAGCGGCCTGATGGCGACGCTGGCCGCGCTGCTGGGCATGTCACTGCATCTGGTGCCGGGCCCGGCACTCCACGCAGACGGCATTCCGGTGCTGCTGGGGCTCAGCCTGGCCTTCATGGCCAGCAACGCGGCCCTGCAGTACGGCGCAGCACGCCTGGCAGCGGGCACGACGGCGATTGTGATGCTGACCGAAATCCTCTTTGCCAGCCTGTCGTCCGCTGCCCTGGATGCCGCCGAACTGACGCCGCGCGTGCTGCTCGGCGGCAGCCTGATCGTGCTGGCAGCGGTGCTGGCGTCAGTGGCGCCGTCTGCAGAAAAAGGCTCAACTGGCGCAAAATAGGCTGTCTTTATTCATCCGAACAGGAGCCAGATTCATGGCCAGCAACACATCCACGGTGTACGACTTCAAGGCGCGCCAGATCAACGGCCAGGACCTCGCGCTGTCCGAATTCAGGGGCAAGGTCATGCTGATCGTGAACACCGCCAGCCAGTGCGGTTTCACGCCGCAGTTCGGCGGACTGGAGGAACTGCACAAGACCCATGCCGGCCAGGGACTGGTGGTGCTGGGATTCCCGTGCAACCAGTTCGGCGCGCAGGACCCCGGCCAGGACAGCGATATCGCCAGTTTTTGCCAGGTCAACTACGGCGTGAGTTTTCCAATGATGTCCAAGATCGCCGTGAACGGCCCCATGGCCCATCCGCTGTACCAGTGGCTCTCCAGCGAGGCGCCCGGCCTGCTGGGCAGCAAGGCCATCAAATGGAACTTCACCAAGTTCCTGGTAGGCAAGGACGGCCGCGTGATCAGGCGTTATGCGCCGCTGGAAAAGCCGGCCGACCTGGCCAAAGACATTAAAAAGGCGCTGGCAGCCTGAGCCGTGTGCACACCCCCGGGACTGGCGTCACTTGAAAAAGGCGGCTCGACGCTGGCTTTTTTCAGGGATCAGGACGCCGAAGCGCCCTTTATTCCAGACCGACTGTGTGTCGTTCTTGTGGCTTTTCCGGGCCGGCCTGGGCATGCTGCCGGGGCGGGGCGCCGCTACCGCTCTGGTTTGCGCCTTGGTTGCGGGATGCCATTTCGATGGCCTCGTCAACAAGTTGAGAAAGGACCGGCACGGCAGCCGTGCCTCGATGGACGGCGTATGTTGTTGCGCCGTTGCTTGCGCGGCGCGCCGGCGAAAGGGCTTCAGGGCAGTACGGGGCTTGAAACGCAGGTAGGAAGGCCTGCCGGTGGCCCGTCACACCAACGCCATGCCCGACCTTCCATTTCATGAACAAACAGGCCGATCACGCAACGCCGGCAGGCATCAATCGCTACTGATTCAATAGCGCCTCATCCAGCACCTCGACCCAGTGGCGTACCGGCGTTGCCGTACCGCTTTGCAGGTGGGTGATGCAGCCGATGTTGGCCGACACAATCACCTCGGGCGCCATGTCGCCCAGGTTGGCCAGCTTGCGGTCGCGCAGCTGGTAGGCGATCTCCGGCTGGAGCACCGAATAAGTGCCAGCCGAGCCGCAGCACAGGTGCGCCTCGTTGTTCGACACCTTGATGTCAAAACCCAGCCGGCCCAGATGCTGCTCGACGCCGCCGCGCAGCTGCTGGCCGTGCTGCAGGGTGCAGGGCGGGTGAAACGCGAGTCGCGGAGCGCTGGCGGCGATTTTTTCCATCAGCTCGGGCCGGCTGGCCTGCAGCGATTCGGCAATGACTGGCAGCAGCTCGCTCAAATCGCGGGTCAGGTCGCTGATGCGCGCGGCTTTTTCGGCATAGGCCGGATCGTCCTTCAGGATGAAGCCGTATTCCTTGACCGTGACGCCGCAGCCCGAGGCGTTCATCACCAGGGCTTCGACACCGCTCTCCACGAAAGGCCACCAGGCGTCGATGTTGCGGCGCATCTCGGCCTTGCCGCCGTCCTGGTCGTTCAGGTGGAATTTCACCGCGCCGCAGCAGCCGGCCTTGGCCGCCACCACGGTCTGGATGCCGGCGGCGTCCAGCACACGGGCCGTGGCCGAATTGATGTTGGGCATCATGGCCGGCTGCACGCAGCCCGAGAGCATCAGCATTTTCCGGGCCTGCGTGCGCGTGGGCCATGCGCCGGCCGCCTGTTTGGCGGGCACCTTGTTCTTCAGCGAATGCGGCAGCAGGCCGCGCACCGCCTGGCCAATTTTCATGGCGGGGGCGAACAGTGGCGACGGCAGGCCTTCCTTGAGCGCCCAGCGCACCGCGCGATCGCCGGCTGGACGCGGCACGCGTTCATCGACCAGCTTGCGGCCGATGTCGATCAGGTGGCCGTACTGCACGCCGCTGGGGCAGGTGCTTTCGCAGTTGCGGCAGGTCAGGCAGCGGTCCAGGTGAAGCTGGGTCTTGCGCGTCGGCACCTCGCCTTCGAGCACCTGCTTGATCAGGTAGATGCGCCCGCGCGGGCCGTCGAGCTCGTCGCCGAGCAGCTGGTAGGTCGGACAGGTGGCGGTGCAAAAGCCGCAATGCACGCATTTGCGCAGGATGGCCTCGGCCTGCAGGCCGTCGGGGGTGTTCTGGAATTCGGGGGCGAGTTGGGTCTGCATGGTGGTCTTCAGGTACTTTGGCGGGCGGTTTTGCGCCGGATGGTGCGCACGAGGTCGGAATACAGGGGCGGCAGGCACAGGCCAAGCAGCAGCAGGGCCAGTGGAATGACCCAGACGAAACCGACATGCTTGAAGCCCGCCGCGCCGACGATACCGCCGCCGATGAAGGCGCCCAGCAGCGTGCCGAGCAGCCGCAGCTTGATGCGGTTGGCGCGAACCCGGGATTCGAACGGGCTGGCCGTGCGGTTCCAGTACAGCAATTTGCCCAGCTCGATGCCGATGTCGGTCACGATGCCGGTCATGTGGGTGGTGCGGATTTGCGATGACGATATCTTGCTGACCAGCGCGTTTTGCAGCCCCATGGTGAAGGACAGTACCAGCACGGTGAGCGGAACGGCAAACGGCGTCTGGCGGTTCAGCGTGGCGCCTATCAGGCCAAACAGCAGCAGCAGCAAGGCTTCGACCAGCAGGGGCAGCGCGTATTCGCTGCGCAGCCCGTGCTGGCGCGCCCAGTTCACCTGGATGGCGGTGAAGGCCGCGCCGCAGGTAAAGGCCAGCAAGGCCCCGATGGCGCCCAGCACCAGGCGCATGTTGCCCAGCACCAGGTTGTCGGCCAGCAGCGAGGCAAAGCCCGTCATGTGCGAGGTGTACATCGCCACCACCAGGAAGCCGCCGGCATTGACCGCCCCGGCATTGAACGCCAGAATGCCGCCGAGCAGGCGGTTGGTGGACGCGGTCCGGTGCTGGCTGGTCAGGTGGCGAAAACGACGCATGCGCTGCTTCAGCCGTCCATCGGCATGCGGCCTGGATTGAAAATGCCGGCCGGGTCGAACTGCTTTTTGAGCTCGCGCTGGATGCGCGACTGCACCGGGGACAGCGGCGTGAACACCGGCACGTTTTCCGGCATCAGGGCGGCGCGCCTGAACAGGGTGGCATGGCCGCCCGCCTGCCCCGCCAGCTGGCGCAGCTGCTCGGCCGCAGACGCCGGCGCCCAGAGCCAGCGCAGGCCGCCGTGCCATTCGACCAGTGGCACATACGGCAAATTCATCGCCGGCGCGGTCTGCGGCACGCTCAGGCGCCACAGGCAGGCATCAGGCGAAGGCGGCTGCGCGAAAAACGGCAGCGTCTGCTCGCGGCAGGCATGCCAGTCGGCGCCAGCCTGGGACGGGTCCATGGGCACCGCCTGGCCGCCGGCCGCCTGCACATCGGCCACCATGCGCGGACATGCGGCCTCGACGGCGGCCAGCGCGCCGCGCAGGCGAACGAACAGCAAGTCCTGCGTCGGGACAGCGCTTGCATCGCGCACCCAGCAGCTGGCGTTGAGCGGCAGCGGCTGGCCGCCCCAGCGGTTGAGCAGGTCCAGCGCCTTTTGCTGGCTCAAGCCGCTGCACTGCAGCGTGGCTTCGCCGGGGGCGACCGGCAGCACCTTGAGCGACAGCTCCATCAGCACGCCCAGCGTGCCCAGCGTGCCGGCCATCAGGCGCGACACGTCATAACCAGCGACATTTTTCATGACCTGGCCGCCAAAGGTCAGGCATTCGCCCTTGCCGTTGAGCAGCACCACGCCCAGCAGGTAGTCGCGCACCGCGCCGCTGCTGGCGCGCGCCGGGCCGCTCAGGCCGCTGGCGACCATGCCACCCACCGTGGCATGGGGGCCGAAGTGCGGCGGCTCGAAGGGCAGGCACTGGCCTTGTTCGGCCAGCAGCGCCTCCAGTTCGGCCAGCGGGGTTCCACCACGCACGGTAACGACCAGCTCGCTCGGCTCGTAGCTGATGACGCCGGAATAAGCGTCCATGTCGAGCACGTCGCCCCGGAGCGCCTGGCCGTAAAAGTCCTTGCTGCCGCCGCCGCGTATGCGCAAGGGCGTGCCTGTGCGCGCCGCAGCGCGAACGCGCCCGGCCATCAATGTCGTCATGTCAGTGTCTGCATTCATGGCCAGAATGGTACGCGTGCAAGGCGTTCAGGGGGTTTGATTTTTTTGAATGCGGCGTGTGCGGTTTTTTGCGGGCTGTCGCTTGTTAACGGCATATAACGCCATGCAGCGCCATGCAGCGCCATGCAGCGCCATGCAAACGCCCCAAAACGCCCCAAAACGCCCCAAAACGCCCCAAAACGCCCCAAAACGCTATCAATAATATAGCTATATATGCAATATCGGCGTGCGCAAACACCTTTTTTTATCGATAAACAGCAGGTGGGTCTTCAATCCGTGAAGAAATTCACCGGCAGCCCCGGCACCTCGACCGGCATCGAAAAAATGCAGCCTGAATCAGGCCAGCGTTTTAGCTCGTCCGACGGACGGCTATGGCGCGCGGTCGTGAGGTAAAGCGTCCGGAGGTCGGCGCCGCCAAAGCAGGGCATGGTCGGGCATGGCGCAGGCACCGCGAACACGGCCAGCAGCTCGCCGGCGGGCGACAGCTTGAGCAGCCGCCCGCCTTCATACATGGCGACGTAATAGTTGCCTTCTGCATCGACCGCCGCGCCGTCAGGCCGGCCGCCATAACCGGGCCTGCCCGGCTGCCAGCCTTCGGGTTTGCCGGGCCATGAATGAAACACCCGCTCACGGCTCAGGGTGTTGCTGGCGGCATGCCAGTCCCAGGCGCGGACCGCATGGCGCGGCGTGTCGGCCCAGTACAGGGTGGCTGCGTCGGGCGACCAGGCCAGGCCATTGGCCGTGGTGGCGTCGGCCGCCTTCACGTCGAGGACCGGCGGGCGGCCGCCCCGGGCGTCCAGGCAAAAAAGCTGCGCGCGGGCGGCGTCGCGCGGTTCATAAATGGTGCCGGCCCAGAAGCGGCCCAGCGGATCGGCCTTGCCGTCGTTGAAGCGCGTGGTGGCCGGGTCGTGCAGCGCGGGGGCGAGCAGCGCCAGCTCACCGCCCCAGTGCCGGGCGCGGTAGATGCCGTCGCGCAGGGCAATGACCAGGCCGGTGCCTTGGGCGTTGCTGCGGGCCGGTGCGATGCAGCCGGGCTCGGACGGCAGGCTCCAGCGCTCGACGCTGCCGTCCGAGCCTGTTGACCGGCAGACCTGCCGGGCGGGAATGTCCACCCAGTACAGGCGCTGCTCGTCCGGGTGCCAAAACGGGGATTCACCCAGTTCGCTGGGCTGTGAAATGGCGATTTGCCAGGGCATGCTTTTCTCCTTGGGCCGTGTGGTTCAGCGAAGGGGTCGGCCACGACTGCGACTGTAGCGGCAAAAAAAAAGCCCGCTGGCGAGATACCAGCGGGCCAAACTTCCCCAAGAGACTTCTGTCAGCTTCTCAACCCAAGCACTCTTTACCGGTTGTAGGCGGTTTCGCCGTGCGAGGTGATGTCCAGCCCTTCGCGCTCGTCTTCTTCGTTGACACGCAGGCCGATGGTCAGGTCCACGATCTTGTAGGCGATGAACGACACAACACCCGACCACACCACCGTGATCAGCACGGCCTTGGCCTGGATCCACACTTGCGAGACGATCGAGTAGTCGGCGGCAGCGATGCCGGTGGCCGTCACCCAGTCGGCCACAAAGCCGGGGCCGCCCAAGGCCGGCGAGTTGAACACGCCGGTCAGCAGCGCGCCGACGATGCCGCCCACGCCATGCACGCCGAACACGTCGAGCGAGTCGTCGGCGCCGAGCAGCTTCTTCAGGCCATGCACGCCCCAGAGGCAGGCAAAACCGGCGACAAAGCCAATCACCAGGCCGCCGCCGATGCCGACGTTGCCGGCTGCCGGGGTGATGGCCACGAGGCCGGCCACGGCGCCCGAGGCAGCGCCCAGCATCGACGCCTTGCCGCGCATCAGCGCCTCGCCGAGGCACCAGGCCAGCACGGCTGCGGCCGTTGCGCCCAGCGTGTTGATGAAGGCCAGGGCGGCAAAGCCGTTGGCTTCCAAGGCCGAGCCGGCATTGAAACCGAACCAGCCCACCCACAGCAGCGAGGCACCGACCATGGTCAGCGTCAGGCTGTGCGGCGCCATGGCTTCCTTGCCATAGCCGATGCGCTTGCCGACCATGAAGGCGCCGACCAGGCCGGCCACGGCTGCATTGATGTGCACCACGGTGCCGCCGGCAAAGTCCAGCGCGCCCGACTGCCAGATGTAGCCGGCCTTGCCGTTCATCGCATCGACCACTTCCTTGCCGGTGTAGGCATCAGGCCCCATCCAGAACCAGACCATGTGCGCCATCGGCGCATAGCTGAAGGTGAACCAGATCACCATGAAGAGCAGCACGGCGGAGAACTTGATGCGCTCGGCGAAGGCGCCGACGATCAGGGTGCAGGTGATGCCGGCGAAGGTGGCCTGGAAGGCGGCAAAGACGATCTCGGGGATCACGACGCCTTTGCTGAACGTGGCCGCGCTGGCAAACGTGCCCGCGGCGTTGTCCCAGATGCCTTTCATGAACAACCGGTCAAAGCCGCCGATGAAAGCGCTGCCCTCGGTGAAGGCCAGGCTGTAGCCGTAGATGAACCAGAGCACGACGATCAATGAGAACGTCACCATGACCTGCATCAGCACCGACAGCATGTTCTTGCTGCGCACCAGGCCGCCGTAGAACAGCGCCAGGCCAGGCACGACCATCAATATCACCAGGATTGTCGAGACCATCATCCAGGCCGTGTCGCCCTTGTTGGGAACAGGGGCCGGCGCAGCGGCGGCCTCGGCGCCCGGAGCTGCTGTGGCGGCGGCAGGTGCGGCCGCGGCAGCGGGCACGGTGGGTGCGGCGGCGGCATCGGGACTGGCTTCAGCCGGGGCAGATGCGGCAGCGGCAGGCGCCTGTGCCGGGGTCTGCGCCAGAGCGAATGCGCCCGTGCCCAGCAAGCTCAGTCCCAGCAGGAGGGAAGCAATCATTTTTTTCATGGCAATGTTTCTCTTTTTTTTCAGGGGAGTGATGTCAGAGCGCTTCCTTGCCGGTTTCGCCGGTGCGGATGCGCACGACCTGCTCAAGGTCGTACACAAAAACCTTGCCGTCGCCGATCTTGCCGGTGCGGGCCGAGGTTTCGATGGCTTCAATCACGCGTTCCACCAGGTCATCGGACACAGCCGCTTCGATCTTGACCTTGGGCAAGAAGTCGACGACGTACTCGGCGCCCCGGTACAGCTCGGTATGGCCCTTCTGACGGCCAAAGCCCTTGACCTCGGTCACGGTGATGCCCTGCACGCCCATGCCGGAGAGGGCTTCGCGCACCTCGTCCAGCTTGAACGGTTTGATGATGGCAGTGATGAGTTTCATTTCAGTTTTCCTCCAGGATGAATGACGAGGCAGCAGTCCGATGGCGCTGCCGACGCATTACAGGGTTGTTGTAAGCATCACGTCCAGCGTGTTCTTGATGCGAAAGCGGCCGCTATCAACGAGGGTGACGAAGCTTGATTTCATGGAATCCCCGAAAATTTTTTAAGGTTGGCGGAACTTGTTTAGCAGGGACCGTGCCAGCTATTTTTTGCTCGCCCGAAAACGCTTGGCGGATTTCATCGGCTACCGGGTTACGCTAGAGACTTACAAGCTGTTACGCACCATTTTGATGCAATTGCAACGCACAACATTGATGCATTTATAAGGAAGTCACCGAATGAGCCTGTCTTTAGTGCACAGCCGTGCCTTGCTGGGGCTTGAAGCGCGTCCGGTGTGCGTTGAAGTGCACCTCGCCAACGGCCTGCCGAGTTTCACGCTGGTCGGACTGGCCGATACCGAAGTCAAGGAAGCGCGCGAGCGGGTGCGCTCGGCGATCCAGAATGCCGGGCTGGAATTTCCCGCCAACAAGCGCATCACGGTGAACCTGGCGCCGGCCGACCTGCCCAAGGACTCGGGCCGCTTTGACCTGCCGATTGCGCTGGGCATCCTGGCCGCCAGCGGCCAGATTGACGCGCGCAAGCTGGCGGGGTATGAGTTTGCCGGCGAGCTGTCGCTGGGCGGCGACCTGCGGCCGGTTCGCGGTTCCCTGGCCATGAGCGTGGCCATTGCCCGGCCGGCGCGTGGTACGCCGGAACCGTTGCCCCGGCTGGTGCTGCCCGAAGGCAGCGCGCAGGAGGCCGCGCTGGTGCCGCAAGCCGAGGTGTACCGCGCGCAGCATCTGCTCGACGTGGTCCGGCAGTTTTTGCCAGGCGATGCCCTTCCCGAAGCCGGTGACGGCTGGACGCGCGTGGCGTCCACCGCGCCGTCACGGCAGCCTGCCTATCCAGACCTGGCCGATGTCAAGGGCCAGGCCGCCGCCCGCCGCGCGCTGGAAATTGCAGCGGCCGGCGGGCACAGCCTTTTGATGGTCGGCGCGCCGGGTTCGGGCAAGTCGATGCTGGCGCAGCGCTTTGCCGGCCTGCTGCCGGCCATGACGACGGAGGAAGCACTGGAAACCGCTGCCGTCGCCTCGCTGGGCGGGCGCTTCACGCTGGACCACTGGGCTGTGCGTCCGACCTGCGCGCCGCACCACACAGCCAGCGCGGTGGCGCTGGTGGGCGGCGGCTCGCCACCACGCCCGGGTGAAATCTCGCTGGCGCACCGGGGCGTGCTGTTTCTGGACGAGCTTCCGGAGTTTCCCCGCGCCGCACTGGAAGCGCTGCGCGAACCGCTGGAGTCGGGCCACATCACGATTTCGCGTGCCGCGCAGCGCGCGGAATTCCCGGCACGCTTCCAGCTGATCGCTGCCATGAACCCCTGCCCCTGCGGCTACCTGGGCTCCAGACTGCGCGCCTGCCGCTGCTCGCCCGAGGTCGTGTCACGCTACCAGGGAAAGCTCAGCGGGCCGCTGCTTGACCGCATCGACCTGCATGTGGAAGTCGGCAGCCTGGCCGCCGATGAGCTGGTGAACGCGGCGCCGGGCGAATCCACCGAGGCGGTGCGCAGCCGGGTGGTGCAGGCCAGGGAACGCGCGATGGCCCGGCAGGGCAGCGCCAACCAGGCGCTCGACGGCCAGGCCATCGATGCGCAGTGCCAGCTGGACCCGGCAGCGGCCAAGTTCCTCAATGTGGCGGCAACGCGGCTGGGCTGGTCAGGCCGGGGCATTCACCGCTGCCTGAAGGTGGCGCGCACCATTGCCGACCTGGCCGGCGCCAAAACCGTGCAGGTGACGCATGTGGCCGAGGCGGTGCAGTACCGGCGCGCATTGAAGGCGGCGCACTGAAAGACGGCGTGGTTCCGGCTCGCACGGGCAGCGCGAACCCGACGCGAAGCTGCCGGCTGGAGGGCAGCACTGCAGGTGCGGTGCGCGTTTGCGTTTGCGTTTGCGTTTGCGTTTGCGTTTGCGGAAATTACAGGTTGGGCGCCAGCAGGCGCTGCAGGTCTTCGGCCCGGGTGCCGCGACGCTGGGCGAGGTCCTGGAGCTGGTCATCGCCAATCTTGCCGACGCTGAAATAGGTGCTCTCGGGATGGCTCAGGTAAAAACCGCTGACACTGGCCGCAGGCGTCATGGCCAGGCTTTCCGTCAGCGCCATGCCGATGTCGTCGGCGTGGAGCAACGCGAACATTTCCTTCTTAGCACTGTGGTCCGGGCAGGCCGGGTAGCCGGGTGCGGGGCGGATGCCCTGGTATTTTTCAGCAATCAGCGCGTCCTTGTCGAGCGACTCGGCCGGCACGTAGCCCCACAAATCCTGCCGGACCCGCTGGTGCAGGGCTTCGGCAAAAGCTTCGGCCAGGCGGTCGGCGAGCGACTTGAACATGATCGATGAATAGTCGTCATGCTCGGCCACGAACTGCTTTTCCTTTTTCTCGGCGCCCAGGCCGGCGGTGACGGCAAAAACACCGATGTAATCGGCAATTTTTGAGCTATTTTGGCCCTTTACGCCCACTGCAAGGGCGCGAGAAGCTATCAATTCAGGCGTCAGCAGCTTGGGCGCGACAAAGTCGGACAGGCAGCGGCTGGGGCGCATCACGCCGTCAACGGCTGTTTTTTCGGTCTGCTGGCGCAGGCCGTTCCAGGTCATGGCGACTTCGCTGCGCGACTCGTCGGTGTAGATCTCGATGTCGTCGCCGACGCTGTTGGCCGGCAGCAGGGCCATCACGCCGTTGGCGGTGAGCCAGCGGCCCTCGATCAGCCGCTTGAGCATGCGCCTGGCGTCGGCATAGACGCGCACCGCTTCGACGCCAACCACCTCGTCCTTCAGGATCGCCGGGAACGGGCCGGCCAGGTCCCAGGTCTGGAAGAACGGTCCCCAGTCGATGAACTCGGCGAGTTCGGCCAGGTCAAAATTCTTGAACACACGCCGGCCAACGAATTTGGGCACGGGGGGCGTGTAGCTGGCCCAGTCCATCACCGTGGCATTGGCGCGCGCCTTGGCCAGTGGCCACATCGGCACCTGCTTTTTGTTGGCGTGCTGGGTGCGCACCTTGTCGTAGTCGGCGTTCAGCTCGGCGATGTATTTGGCGGCGTTGTCAGACAGCAGGCTTTGCGCCACGCTGACGCTGCGCGAAGCATCGGGCACGTACACCACCGGGCCTTCGTAGTGCGGCGAAATCTTCACCGCCGTGTGCACGCGGCTGCAGGTGGCGCCGCCAATCAGCAGCGGAATGTTGTTGAGGCGGAAATGGTCGTCCTTTTGCATCTCGCTGGCGACGTACTGCATTTCCTCCAGGCTGGGCGTGATCAGTCCCGACAGGCCGACGATGTCGGCGCCCTCGGCCTTGGCCAGCGCCAGAATCTCGTGGCACGGCACCATCACGCCCATGTTCACCACTTCAAAGTTGTTGCACTGCAGCACCACCGTGACGATGTTCTTGCCGATGTCGTGCACGTCGCCCTTGACGGTGGCGATGATGATCTTCCCCTTGGTCTTGACGTCGCCGCCGGCGGCCTGCAGCACCAGCTTTTCGGCCTCGATGTAGGGCAGCAGGTGCGCCACGGCCTGCTTCATCACGCGGGCGCTTTTGACCACCTGCGGCAGGAACATCTTGCCCTGGCCAAACAGGTCGCCAACGACGTTCATGCCGTCCATCAGCGGGCCTTCGATGACATGCAGCGGCCGTCCGTCGCCGGCAAGGATCGCCTGGTACATCTCTTCGGTGTCTTCGGTGATGAACTCGTTCAGGCCATGCACCAGTGCGTGCGACAGCCGCGCGCGTATCGGCAGTGCGCGCCATTCGTATTTCTTGCTGTCGTCGCGCGCACCGCTCTTGGCCGTTTCGGCCACTTCAATCAGGCGCTCGCCGGGCGTCAGGTGTTCCTCGCCGTCCTTGTAGACGGGCTGGCGATTCAGCACCACGTCCTCGACGCGCTCGCGCAGCACCGGCTCCAGGTCGTCGTAGACGCCCATCATGCCGGCGTTGACGATGCCCATGTCCATGCCGGCCTGGATCGCGTGGTACAGAAAGACCGTGTGAATCGCTTCGCGCACCGGGTCGTTGCCACGAAAGCTGAAGGACACGTTGGACACGCCGCCCGAGACCTTGGCGCCGGGCAGGTTGGCCTTGATCCAGCGGGTGGCGTTGATGAAGTCGACCGCGTAGTTGTTGTGCTCGTCGATGCCGGTGGCAATGGCAAAGATGTTGGGGTCAAAAATGATGTCTTCGGGCGCAAAGCCGATCTCGTCGACCAGCACGCGGTAGGCGCGCTCGCAAATGGTGATTTTTCGCTCGTAGGTGTCAGCCTGGCCCTGCTCGTCAAACGCCATGACGACGGCAGCGGCGCCGTAACGCTTGAGCAGCTTGGCCTGCTGCTTGAAGCCCTCAATGCCCTCCTTCATCGAAATCGAGTTGACGATGCCCTTGCCCTGGATGCAGCGCAGTCCGGCCTCGATCACACTCCACTTGGAGCTGTCGATCATGATGGGCACGCGCGCAATGTCAGGCTCGCCGGCGATCAGGTTCAGGAAACGCACCATGGCGGCCTGGCTGTCGAGCATGGCCTCGTCCATGTTGATGTCGATGATTTGCGCACCGTTTTCGACCTGCTGGCGGGCAACTGTCAGCGCCTGTTCATAGTCGCCGTTCAAAATCATGCGGGCGAAAGCCTTGGAGCCGGTGACATTGGTGCGCTCGCCGATGTTGACGAACAGAGAATCGGCGCCAACCGTGACCGGCTCCAGGCCGGACAGCTTCATGGGCGGGACATGCGGGGCGAGTTGCGGGGTAGTTTGAATTGCGGACATGGCTCACCTTGGAACAAAGGTGAGCGTCGTTGCCAAAAAGAACGCTTTGCGCCCTGTTTACCCAAGCCTGACGAAACGATGTTTCGCTGCAACGCTCCTTGAGTTAAGCTCGATTTTAAGCACCAATGTCGGCAGGCAGGTTGCCAGCGATCAAATTCCACCGGGTTGACCCATGCTAAGCACCTTCTTCAGAAAAAAAAGCGTCCCTTCGGCAGGTCCACGGCACGACGCCACCGAAGGCTCGGAAGCGGCCGACCTGGCAGCCCAGTTGCTGGTGGCGCCCACAGCCCTGATGCAGCTGACGATGCCAGAGGCGCGCATGGTGGTGCGCTACATGCAGCCGCAAATCGTGGCCAAAGGCACGGTCTTCATCCGCGAAGGCGATGCCCGCGACACCGGATTCCTGATGCTGCTGCTCAATGGCGAAGTGACGGTGGAAACACTGGTGGTCAGCCGCGTCGAACCCATCGTCATCACTGTGCTGGGCCCGGGCAGCCTGATTGGCGAGCTGGGCATGTTCGACGGCCTGCCCCGCTACGCCAGCTGTGTTGCCGCCACGCAGTTGCGCTGCGCCATCCTGACGCGCGAGGCCCTGAACCGTCTGATGGAGGAAAACCCCGGAGTTGCTGCCAAACTGCTGCTGGCCGTGTCGCTGCGCATTGGAACGCGCCTGCGCGAGGTGACCGGCAAGCTCAAGATGTACGTCCAGCTGACACAGGCGATGGAGCAGGAGATTGGATCACGGCCCGACGCTTGAATCCGTTTTCAAATCAGTCCGAGATCAGGCGCAAAGCTGCAGCCTGTGTGGCAGCACCCCAAGGCAAAGCAACGCCACACCGGATGGGTCGGCAAGCATGCGCCGTCACCGCCAGAGCGGCGCCGCAGGCTCAGCCAGCCCTCAAGCCGCTTCGGCGTAGAAAACACCGCGCTGCAGCTTGCGACCGCCGACCAGCGCTACTGACCGGGCAATCGCCTGAATATGTTCGGGCGTGGTGCCGCAACACCCGCCCACAATGTTGACCAGCCCTTCGGCGGCAAACTCGTGCAGCAGGCGCGAAGTCACGTCAGGCGTTTCGTCAAAACCGGTGTCGCTCATCGGATTGGGCAGGCCGGCATTCGGATAGCAGCTGATGAAGGTGTCGGGTGCGGCCTTGGCCAGCTCCTGGATGTAGGGGCGCATCAGCGCCGCGCCCAGCGCGCAGTTCAGGCCCACGGCCAGCGGCTCGGCGTGGCGCACGCTGTGCCAGAAGGCGGTCACCGTCTGGCCGCTCAGGATGCGGCCCGAGGCATCGGTCACCGTGCCGCTGATGATCAGTGGCAGGCGTTCGCCCGAATTGTCAAAATACTCGTCGATGGCAAACAGCGCCGCCTTGGCATTGAGCGTGTCGAAAATCGTCTCCACCATCAGCACGTCGCTGCCGCCCCTGACCAGCGCCTCGGTCTGCTCGTAATAGGCTTTGCGAAGTTCCTCGAAACTGGTGTTGCGCGCACTCGCGTCGTTCACGTCGGGGCTGATGCTGGCGGTCTTGGGCGTGGGACCGAGCGTACCGACGACAAAGCGCGGCTTGTCGGGCGTTGAAAACTTGTCACAGGCGGCACGGGCCAGCCGCGCCGATTCATGGTTCATTTCCAACGCCAGGTCGGCCATGTCGTAATCGGCCTGGGCGATGGTCGTGGCGCCAAAGGTGTTGGTTTCGATCAGGTCGGCACCGGCGGCTAGGTAGCCTTCGTGGATGTCGCGGATCACGTCGGGCCGCGTCAGGCTGAGCAGCTCGTTGTTGCCTTTCACGTCCTTGTGAAAGTCCTTGAAGCGCTCGCCCCGGTACTGCGCTTCATTGAGCTTGAAGCGCTGGATCATGGTGCCCATCGCGCCGTCAAGAATCAAGATGCGTTGCGCCAGAAGGGCGGGGAGTTGTGCGGCGCGGGTGTAGGGTATCGGCTTCATGGCATGCATTTTAGGACGGGGTTCATGGCCGTTGACTTTCCCTGACAATACGGCAATAGCCTGTTGGCGTTGGATGAAGACCAACCTGAACCGGCATCCGGCCAGAATGACGGAGCGCAGCCCCCAGGCAAGCGCTGCAAAGGCTGTTTTTGAAAAAATTGGTTGAAAATGTCTTTTGCGCATGCCTGACTTGCACGAACAGCTATTTTTTTCATAGCGATCCGGATTATTTACACCGCTCACCTGTCTGGCCTGCCCTTGTCCTCATTGCCCATTTCCTCCTCCCAGCCCACGCCGCTGGACGTGCTCGGCCAGGTGTTTGGCTACAGCGACTTTCGTGGTCCGCAGCGGGCCATCGTGGAACACGTCGTTCAAGGCGGCGACGCGCTGGTCCTGATGCCGACCGGCGGCGGCAAGTCGCTGTGCTACCAGATTCCGGCCATCGTGCGGCAAAACGCCGGGCATGGCGTGACCGTCGTGATCTCGCCACTGATTGCGCTGATGCACGACCAGGTCGGCGCGCTGCTCGAAGCCGGCGTCTCGGCGGCCTTCCTCAATTCCACCCAGACCTACGAGGAAAGCAGCGCGCTGGAAAAACAGTTGCTGCGCAACGAACTGACGCTGCTCTACGCCGCGCCCGAGCGCATCAACACGCCGCGCATGAAGGGCCTGCTGTCCTCCTTGCACGCGCGCGGACTGCTCAGCCTGTTTGCGATTGACGAGGCCCATTGCGTGAGCCAGTGGGGCCACGACTTCCGGCCCGAATACCGATCCTTGAGCCTGCTGCACGAGACCTTCCCCGACGTGCCGCGCATGGCGCTGACGGCCACCGCCGACCACCTGACACGCCAGGACATGGTCGAGCGGCTCAAGCTCGAAGAGGCACGCGCGTTCGTCAGCAGCTTTGACCGGCCCAACATCCGCTACACCATCGTCGAAAAGCTGGAGCCAACGCGCCAGCTGCTGCGTTTCATCCAGACCGAGCACGACGCCGAAGCCGGCATTGTCTATTGCCAGTCCAGGAAACGCGTGGAGGAAATTGCCGGCATGCTCGAAGACGCCGGCATCAAGGCGATGGCCTACCACGCCGGGCTGGACGCCAAGCTGCGCCAGCAGCGCCAGGACCGCTTCCTGCGCGAGGACGGCATGGTGATGGTGGCGACGATTGCCTTTGGCATGGGCATCGACAAGCCCGATGTGCGCTTCGTCGCGCACCTGGACATGCCGAAAAACATCGAAGGCTATTACCAGGAAACCGGCCGTGCCGGCCGTGACGGGCTGCCCGCTGACGCCTGGATGGTCTATGGCCTGCAGGACGTGGTGAACCAGCGCCGGATGATCGACACCAGCGAAGTCGCCAGCGAGGAATTCAAGGCCGTGATGCGCGGCAAGCTCGACGCGCTGCTGACGCTGGCCGAAGGCACGCGCTGCCGCCGCGTCAGCCTGCTGGGCTACTTTGGCGAGGACAGTCAGCCCTGCGGCAATTGCGACAACTGCTTGAATCCACCGGCCGTGTGGGACGCGACCGAGGAGGCGCGCAAGATGCTGAGCTGCATCTACCGCGTGCAGCAAGCCAGCGGCATCAGCTTTGGCGCCGGCCACATCATGGACATCCTGCGCGGCAAACCGACCGAAAAAGTCGTCCAGTACGGCCACGACCAGCTCAGCACCTTCGGCATCGGCGCCGATCTGGCCGAGCCGCAATGGCGCGGCGTGCTGCGCCAGCTGATTGCCAGCAACCTGGTGCGGGTCAACGCCGAGGCCTTCAACACGCTGCTGCTGCTGCCCGATGCGCGTCAGGTGCTCAAGGGCGAAGTCAATGTGCTGCTGCGCCAGCAGGCCGTCAGCGCCAAGGCCGAGCGACCCAGACGCGGCAGCAAAACGTCGGCGAAGAAAACATCGGCCAAGGGCATGGCGGAAGCCACGCTGAATGCCGGCGCGCTGGAACGGCTGGCGCGCCTGAAGGCTTGGCGTGCCGAGGTGGCGCGCGAGCACAACCTGCCGGCCTTCGTGATTTTTCACGACGCCACGCTGCGCGCCATTGCCGAGCAGGCGCCGCACAGCCTGCGCGACCTGGAAGGCATCAGCGGCATGGGGGTGAAAAAGCTGCAGGCGTATGGGGCTGAGGTGTTGCGGGTGTGTGCGCAAGAGGGTTGAGAAACTTCACCCGTGGCTTTGCAGGCGCCAATCCGGTGGCTCCAATCAAAATTTACAATGAAAGTGGCTCTGGCGCAATCCAGGCAAGTGATAGCAGCTATTAATTATGTAGCAACCGTCAACGCATGAACCCCATCGACCGCCCTTCCCGCACCTCGGGCTTGATGCGGTGTTCGGCCTCCAGTTGCGCCAGAAATTCTTCGGCGGACAGTTCCGCCTCCAGAATCACGCCCTGCCGCTTGACCGCTGCAAAGTCGCCGGGGCACAACTGCGCGAGCTGGGCCAGTCTTTTTTGCAGGGGCGGCGTGAGCAAGAAGGCATCACCCGCCAGCGCTTCCGTCACGAACATCGTTTCGCGCTGCTCGCGCGTCAGCGGCATGAACTTGATCTTGAAGGTGAAGCGCCGCAGCGCCGCCTGGTCCAGGCTTTCCAGCAGGTTGGTGGTGCAGATGAAAATGCCGGCATAGCGCTCCATGCCCTGCAGCATCTCGTTGACTTCCGTCACTTCATAGGTCCGCTGGGCGCCGCGCCGGTCCTGCAAAAAGCTGTCGGCCTCGTCGAGCAGCAGTACGGCTTTTTCGGCCTCGGCTTCGCGGAACATGGCAGCCATCTGCTGCTCGGTTTCGCCAACGTACTTGCTCATCAGGTCGCTGGCCTGCTTGACCAGCAGCGGCTGCTCCAGCGCCTGGGCGATGTGCTCGGCCAGCGCGGTCTTGCCGGTGCCGGGCGGGCCGTAAAAGCACAGGCTGCCGTGGCCCCGGCTTTTGAGCGCCTGCACGATGCGCGCAATCTCGAAGCGCGACTCGACGTTGAGCATCGCCAGGTCATACGTCGTGACGTTGCGCCGGCCCGAGGCTTGGGCCTTGTTGCCCAGCGCCACATCGGCATTCCTGAGCTGGCGCTCGATCAGCGACTCCATCAGTGACGGCCGCCCGCCCGCCAGAATCGCCTGCAGCCCGGCGCCATCGACCTGCGCGTCCATGGTTTTTTCGGGCGCGCTGGCCAGCCGGGCAAAGCGCACCGCCGTGCGGATCTGCGCCGGCGTCAGGCCCTTGCGGGCGGTGAGCTTGGCGACAAACGCATCGCTGACCTGCACGCCTTCGAGCGTCTTGCGCACAATGCCTTCGCGCGCGCCGGGCGGCGGCGAACGCAGCTCCAGGTGATACGCAAAGCGGCGGCGAAACGCCGGGTCGATCTGCTCGATGCGGTTGGTCACCCACAGCGTGGGCACGGGGTTCGATTCGAGAATCTGGTTGACCCAGGCCTTGCCGCTGACCGAATGGCTGCCGGGCGCGCTCAGCTGCTCGGAGCGCGCCATCAGCTGCGCCGCTTCGCTGGAAATCGGCGGGAACACATCTTCCACCTCGTCGAACAGCAGCGCCGAATGCATGCTGCCCTTGAGGAACACCTGCGCGATCTGCAGCGAGCGGTAGCGGTCGCGCCCGCTCAGGGAGTTGCCACCCTGGTCGGCATATTCGACCTCGAACAAATCCAGCCCGGCGGCCTGCGCCACCACCTTGGCCAGTTCGGTCTTGCCGGTGCCGGGCGGGCCGTAGAGCAGCACATTGACACCTTGCTCCTTGCTGGCCACCGCATGGCGCAGCAGCGACACCAGCACCTGCGCGTCTTCCTGTACAAAGGCAAAGTCGGCCAGCCCCAGCTGGCTGCGGGTCGCCGGCCGGGTGAAGACCGCCATCAGCTCGCTGTGGTCGCGGTATTTGCGCATCAAGACCGGCGGCAGTTTTTCGCTGACCTTCATCAGGTCGGCCAGGTCGGTGATGTTGTGCTCGGAAATCAGGTTCTCGACCATGCCGATGCGCTCCAGCCGCGAGCCGGGCCGCAGCGCCTCGGCCACTTCGGGCGCCTTGACGCCGGCGATGTCGGCAATCGCCGCATAGGCTTCGGGCGCATTGTTGACCTTGAACTCGACCAGCAGCGAGCGCAGGTCGCGCTGGTACCGGGCCAGTGTGCCGTAGAGCAGCAACGCGCGCTCGGCGCGGTTGAGCTGAAGCAAACTGGCCAGCGACTCGATGTTTTTCTCGACCAGCGTGGACTGCTTTTTCAGCGCCAGCGTCAGCCAGTCGCCGGTGGCGCTCAGCACCGACAGCAGGTCCTTGGGCTGGTCCTTGGCATGCTCGTCGAGGTAGAAGAACAGCGTGCCTTCCTCGTAGGGGCCGCGCCAGACGCCGTGGCGCGCCATGAATTCGGCATCGCTCAGGGTTTCATGGTCCTGCCAGAACTCGTTGCCCTTGCAGCGGCGGCCCAAGAATTCGCGCAGGCGCTGGAACGCCGGCACGGGCCAGACCAGGTGCCGGCCAGACAGCGACAGCAGGCTGGTTAGGTCGCGCCGCACATTGAACTTGGCGCCCTGGCGGGCGGCCAGGGTGAGCACGAAATGCGAACACATCAGGTCCAGCACCGGCGCTTCTTTCAGCCCGGGTGACAGCAGCCACTGCTGCGGATGCTCGACAAGGGAACGCTTGTTCATGGACAGACTCCAGTTTTCAACGGTATCGCCAACTCCCCCGCGCTAAATTTTTATTGATTCGAAGCAACTGCACCATAACGCATGCTGAAGCCCCATGGAAGACACTACTTGAGCAGTAGCACCCGGCAATGGCCGCAGGACGCGCTCCAAAGGCGCGGAAAATGACGGCTGCCTGCCCTACGCCGTGTTCTTCAAGGAAATCCATGCTCAGCCTGACCGATATCGAACAAGCCGCCCAGCGCCTGCAGGGCCATTTGCTGAACACGCCCTGTGTCGAGTCGCGCACGCTGTCGCAGCTCACCGGGGCGCAAATTTACCTGAAATTTGAAAACCTGCAGTACACCGCTTCGTTCAAGGAACGCGGCGCCTGCAACAAGCTGGCGCAGCTCACCGAGTCCGAGCGCCAGCGCGGCGTGATTGCCATGAGCGCGGGCAACCATGCGCAGGGCGTGGCCTACCATGCGCAGCGACTGGGCATTCGCGCCGTCATCGTGATGCCGCGTTTCACGCCGGGTGTGAAGATCGAGCGCACGCGCGGCTTTGGCGCCGAGGTGGTGCTGCACGGCGACACGCTCGACGCATCGCGCGCCCATGCGCTGCAGATGGCCGAACGCGAAGGCCTGGTGTTTGTCCATCCCTACGACGATGAGGCCGTCATGGCCGGCCAGGGCACGGTGGGGCTGGAAATGCTGCAGGCCGTGCCCGACCTGGAGGTGCTGGTGGTGGCCGTGGGCGGCGGCGGGTTGATTGCCGGCATGGCCACGGCGGCCAAGGCGCTGAAACCGGGCATTGAAGTCATCGGTGTGCAGACCTCGCGCTTTCCCGGCATGGTCAACGCCATCAAGGGCACGCACCACCCGCAGGGCAGCAGCACGATTGCCGACGGCATTGCGGTAGGCACGCCGGGCGTGCTGGCGCAGGCCATCATTGCCCGGCGCGTCGATGACCTGCTGCTGGTCGATGAAGGCGACATCGAGCAGGCCATGGTGATGCTGCTGGAAATTGAAAAAACCCTGGTCGAGGGTGCGGGCGCGGCCGGGCTGGCGGCGCTGCTGAAGTACCCGGCGCGCTTTGCGGGCCTGAAGGTCGGGCTGGTGCTGTGCGGCGGCAACATCGACCCGCTGCTGCTGGCGGCCATCATCGAGCGCGGCATGGTGCGCGCCGGCCGGCTGGCGCGCCTCCGGGTCAGCGCGCGCGACATTCCCGGCTCGCTGGCCAGGATCACCGCCACGGTCGCCGACGCTGGCGCCAACATCGAGGAAGTGCACCACCAGCGCGCCTTCACCATGCTGGCGGCGCTGAATGTCGAGATCGAGCTGGTGGTGCAGACGCGCGGCCGGCCGCATATCGAGCAGGTGCTGCAGGCCTTGCGTGCGGCCGGCTTCGAGGCCGAAGAACAGCACTGAGCCGCACGCCCGGAACGCCTGGGTGACTTGGTTGTACCCAGCCGTCCCCTTTTCAGCATCAAACAGGCCGCTGGCGCATTGCTGACAAACGATGCAAGCTATTGATTCAGTAGCAAAAAAACGGTTGTCGTTTGAAGCGCCATGCGGGAGGGCCAGGGTGATTTCGCGCCATCGACGGTCAGCGCAGGTGCTTGAACAGCTTGGCGGCAAACAGCGCCGGAATGCCGACGCCGCGCCGGCCTGGGATGACGTCAAACGCATCGCCGGCGCGCAGCGTTCCGGGCGTTTGCACCGCCAGGTAAAAGCCGCAAAAGCCGGTTTGCGCCATCAGCTTTGAAGCACGGCCCAAGCCCATCGCCGCATTGAATTTGTGGCAAGGCTCGCGCGGCAGCGTCACGCGCAGTTCGCAGCCGGGAAACCTCAGCACGTCGCCGGCCCAGACGCCGGTTTCGAGCAGGCCTTCAAGGGTGAGGTTTTCGCCCAGGCTGCCGGGGGGCAGGCTGTCGTCGATTGCACCGAGGCCGGCTTCGCGCCGCGCGGCCTGCCAGAAGGCGTAATGCTCCGACGGATAGGCATAGACGGCTTTTTCCAGTCCGCCGTGAATCGACAGGTCGGCCTGCTCGTCACCCCGCAAGCCCAGCGGCAACACCGGCACGGCCCCGGCCACCGGCTGCTTGCCGTAGGCGGTCAGGATGCTGCGCTCTGCGACCCTGATGCGGCGGGCCGTGCCCACCTGAACCGAAAGAAGCTGCTGCATGGCGCGCCGGTCAGTTCCAGCCAATGACGTCAAAACCTTTTTCACTCAGGCAGCGCTGAACGAAATTGCGGTAAACGCCATTGGGCCGGTCGTTGTGAAAAGCGCCCGACACGGCGCCGGCCGAGCCGCCGACGGCCGCGCCTGCCGCACCCGCGCGCAACACGCCTTCGCTGCCCCGGCCGGTGATCAGCGCACCCACAACGGACGCCACACCGGCCGTGGCAGCGCCTTCGCCGGCGCGGCGGCCCACTTCGCTGGTGTTTTGCGACGGGCTCAGGCCAGATGCCTGCGCACGCGACAGGCAGGCGTTCACTTCCATCCGGCCCTGTGCATCGCCGACACGGCTGAGCGTGGCATTGGGGTAGAGCACCGGCCTGGCCGAGGCGCTGTTGGGGCCGCTGCTGGCGCAGCCGGCCAGTCCCAGCACCAGCGCCGGGATAGCCGCGAACGGAAAAAGACGGATCGAAAAATTCATCATCGGGGTTGCGGGCATCTGCATGCTGCAAGGTTAGCGCAATTGCTGAAGTCCGCAAGAAGCGCTCGTTCATGTCAAGAAGGTAAACTTGCCATAGTTTTCCAAGCATTTCAGGAGCCCTCATGAACCCGTCAGCCGACCACACCACCAACGCAGCCCACAGCAGCCCGACGCCGGCCGAAGAGCAGGACGCGGTTGACGCCATTGTCCCGATGATTCCCGTGGTGTTGCCCATCGTCGGCGGCGTGCTGATTTTCCTGCTGGCCTTCATCGCCGTCTCCATGGCTTGATTCGGCCCGGCCGCTGTCATGCCCGCTGAAAAAGTCCGCCGCGTGCGGACTTTTTTTCGTTGGCATGGGGCACAGGCCTGCAAAAGCCAGGCGTGACCGCCGGAACTGCAAACACCCGGCAACCATTGAAAGGGCTCGCATGATGCATCCGGAAACGACCGTTTTGAAGGCGCAAGGCCTGCTCTTCCGCCATTCCCCGCCACCCGCGCCGCCGCTGTTTGACCGCCTGTCTTTTGGGCTGCCACCCGGGGTGACCTGGCTGGGCGGCGGCGAAGGCAGCGGGAAAACCACCCTGCTCCGCTTGCTGGCCGGTGCCCTGCCCGGCAATGCGGTGCAGGGCCAGCTTCGGCTCCACGGCGTCAGCCTGGCGCAAGACCGGTCGGCCTACCAGCGGCAGGTCGCCTGGCTGGACCCGCGCGATGATGCACGCGACGCCCAAACCGCCCGCGCGATCTTTGCCGACATGCCGGCGCACCACGCCGGCTGGAATCCGGACGTGCTGCAGGCGCACATTGCCGGGCTGAGCCTGGCGCCGCACCTGGACAAGGCGCTTTACATGATGTCCAGCGGCACCCGGCGCAAGGTGCTGATCGCCGCCACGCTGGCGGCAAGCGCGCCGCTCACCTTGCTGGACCAGCCTTTCATGGCGCTGGACCGGCCATCCACCGACTACCTGCTGCATCTGCTGGCCGAAGCGGCGCGCCGCGCCGGCAGCGTCTGGGTGGTGGCGGATTACGAAGCGCCGCCAGGTGTGGCGCTGGCCACCGCCCTCGAACTGCTGGCCTGAACCCGGAAACAAGACTGAAATCTGCTTTTTGCGCATAATCAGCTTGATTTTTACGCTATTAAAAAAATAGCATCTAGGCCGGCCTCCGCACACCATGCATGTCGAAAAAGGGCACCCTTTTAAGGTTAAACAAACATAACCTCATGCTTGTTTTGCATAACTTTTGCAGGTAACGCGGTGGTAACCGAAGCCGATGTTCCTAAAATGGCTCTCTCGCCAACCACTGGTGAAGCAGCAAAAAGCCGCATTCCGACAAACGTCCGCACCCCACTGCAGCTGTCATGCGTGTCGTAGGCTGACGTTTACCGAAATCCTGATTTTTTACTTTGGAGTTTTTTCGATGAACCAACCTAGCATGCAAGGGCTTGAAATCAACACGCCCGCCTATGTCAAAAACGCAAAACTGATTGCCTGGGTCGCCGACATGGTCGCCCTGTGCAAGCCCGACTCGGTCTATTGGTGCGATGGCAGCGACGCCGAATACCAGCGCCTGTGCCAGCAACTGGTGGACGCCGGCACGTTCAAGAAGCTCAACGAAACCAAGCGCCCAAACAGCTTCCTGGCCTGTTCCGACCCGACCGATGTGGCCCGGGTTGAAGACCGCACCTACATCTGCTCGGCCCGGAAAGAGAACGCCGGCCCGACCAACAACTGGATGGAGCCCAGCGAAATGCGCGCTACGCTGCAGCCGCTGTTTGACGGCTGCATGAAAGGCCGCATGATGTACGTCGTGCCGTTCAGCATGGGCCCGCTGGGCTCGCCGATCGCGCACATCGGCATCGAGCTGTCCGACAGCCCGTATGTGGCCGTCAACATGAAAATCATGACGCGCATGGGCAAGGCCGTGTTCGACGTGCTCGGCACCGAGGGCAACTTCGTGCCCTGCGTGCACACCGTCGGCGCCCCGCTGGCCCAAGGCGAGCAGGACGTGGCCTGGCCGTGCAACAAGACCAAGTACATCGTGCATTACCCCGAAACCCGCGAAATCTGGTCCTACGGCTCGGGCTACGGCGGCAATGCGCTGCTGGGCAAGAAATGCTTTGCGCTGCGCATCGCGTCCAACATGGGCCGCGACGAAGGCTGGCTGGCCGAGCACATGCTGATCCTCGGCGTGACCAATCCGCAAGGCAGCAAATACCACGTGGCGGCGGCTTTCCCGAGCGCCTGTGGCAAGACCAACTTCTCGATGCTGGTGCCACCCGCCGGTTTTGACGGCTGGAAGGTCACCACCATCGGCGACGACATTGCCTGGATCAAGCCCGCCGCTGACGGCAAGCTCTACGCCATCAACCCCGAAGCCGGCTACTTCGGCGTGGCCCCCGGCACCAACATGCTGACCAACCCGAACTGCATGCTGAGTGTTCGCGGCAACACCATTTTCACCAACGTCGCGCTGACCGACGACGGCGATGTGTGGTGGGAAGGCATGGAGCAGGATGCGCCCGGCAAGGCGCTGCCGGCGCACCTGATCGACTGGCAGGGCAAGGACTGGACGCCGCAAATTGCGAAAGAAACCGGCGCCAAGGCCGCGCACCCCAATTCACGCTTCACCGTCGCCGCCACCAACAACCCGGCGCTCGACCCTGCCTGGGACGACCCGAAAGGCGTGGCGATCGACGCCTTCATCTTCGGTGGCCGCCGCTCGACCACCGTGCCGCTGGTGACCGAGGCGCGCAGCTGGGTCGAAGGCGTGTACATGGCCGCAACCATGGGCAGCGAAACCACGGCGGCGGCCACCGGCCAGGCCGGCGTGGTGCGCCGCGACCCCTTCGCCATGCTGCCGTTCATGGGCTACAACATGAGCGACTACTTCCAGCACTGGTTGGACCTGGGCGAAAAACTGGCTGCTTCCGGCGCCACGCTGCCCCGCATTTACACCACCAACTGGTTTCGCAAGGGCGCCGACGGCAAGTTCGTCTGGCCCGGCTACGGCGAGAACATGCGCGTGCTGGCCTGGATGATCGACCGCATCGAAGGCAAGGGCCAGGGCGAGGACCATGTGACCGGCGTCAGCCCGAGCTACGAAGACCTGAACTGGACCGGCCTGGACTTCAGCGCCGAGCAATTCAACACCGTTACCAGCATCGACAAGGCCGCCTGGATCAAGGAGCTGGAGTTGCATGACGAGTTGTTCCAGCAGCTGGCCTACCACCTGCCCAAGGAACTGGGCAACACCAAGGCCGAGATCGAGCGCCGCCTGACGGCCTGATACCGCTTCGCCTCCAGGCACTGGCTTCCTTTCAAGAAGCCAGACGCAAAAAAGCCACCTGGGCCAGGTGGCTTTTTTGCGTTGGGGCGCTGCGAAAGCGCGCCGGTTGGTTTCACTCAGGGTCGCTCAGATGTGGTAGCGCGCGTGTGGCCGGGACATCAAGGCGGTCGGTTTCACAGCAGGCTCGCCCACCGCGGCCGGGGCCATGGCGTCTTGCACGGCTTCGCTGCGCGACATCGCCGACTGCAGGTCGGCCATCACGCGACCGTCCTGCCGGGCAATGGCCCACAGGCGCTGGTCGGCGCGGGCTTCGGCAAAACCGCGCGACCAGCCGTCGAGGCTGCTTTTGACCTGCTGGCCGGCGGCGCGCAGGGTGTCGGCGAAAAGGGCGAGCACTGCGAACAGCGCGATCCACAGCGCCATCCAGATCATCAGCAAGTGGCTTTCAGCCGCGCTGTCCATGACTTCATAAGCCACTGCGGCCACAGCGGCCGCCAGGGCAGAACCCAGCAGCAACGCCGCGCCGCGTTTGCCCAGGACATCGCGCGGAACGTGTTGCACGGCATCCATGAGGGCCTCCATGCGGTCGGCGCCATGGTGATGGTCGGGATGGGGGGTGTTGATAAAGCGGGTCATGGTGATTTCCTTCGGTCTGATGTGCTTCCGGGTATGGGCAGCGGGTAAGGGAATATTAGGGTTTTTACTAATACTATTCAACTTTATATATGTGATGGTATTCATTCATGAAATTGATGAATTAACCGCCATGCGATCACAAAACCCTGTCAGACCGCCCAACTTCCGCACGCTCGACCTGAACCTGCTGCGGGTATTCGACGAAGTCATGGCCGAGCGCAGCCTGACACGGGCCGCGCGCAACCTCTCGCTGACGCAGCCCGCCGTCAGCAACGCCCTGCGCCGGCTGCGCGAGACGCTGGGTGACGAGCTGGTGCAGCGCAGCGGCCAGGGCATGGCGCCCACGCCGCGCGCAGTGGTGATCTGGCCCGCTGTGCGCGAAGCCCTGCGGCAGTTGCAGGCGTCGCTGATTCCCGACGAATTCGTGCCTGGGCAGGCGACCAGCAGTTTTGTGCTGGCCATGGCCGACGCGACCGCCGCCGAGCTGATACCGGGCTTGAGTGACACCCTGGAGCAGGAAGCGCCAGGCGTCAGCCTCCGGGTCGTTCCCCTGACCACGCGCGACCCCCGGCAGCTGCTGGAGACGCAGGCTTGCGATCTGGCCGTCGGCCATTTCCCGTCGGTGCTGCCCGACCTGACGGCCAAGGCGCAAAACGGCGAGACGATGCCATTTTTTTTCCAGCGGCTGTATGACGGCGAATATGTCTGCGTGATGCGCAAGGACCATCCGCTGGCGGGCGGGCGGCTGAGCCTGGACGATTTTTGCGCGGCCCGCCACATGCTGGTGAGTTTTTCCGGCCGGCCCTATGGCTTCATCGACGAATCACTGGCGGCGCTGGGCCGCGAGCGGCGGGTGGTGCTGACCGTGAACCAGTTCTTCACCGCCGGCCGGGTGGTCGCCCACTCCAACCTGCTCACGGTGCTGCCGCGCCATTTCGTGCGCGTCACCGGCATTGCCCGGCAACTGGTGCTGCAGCCTTTGCCGTTTGCGGTGTCGCCGGTGCATGTGGACTCGCTATGGCACCGGCGCTCGGACCGGCTCAGAGCGCATGCCTGGCTGCGGCGCGCCGTCCTGCGGGCAGCTGAAAAAGCCTTCACGGCCTGAATGGGCCGCCGCTGCTTTGCGGTGGGCGGCTGGTGTTCAGCGAATGACGCTCAGGAAGGCGCGGGCGGCGTGGCGCAGCTCCTGCGCCTGGCGCGGGTCGCGTCCGGCGCCGGCATCGGCGCGCTCCATCAACTGGTGCGCGACCCCGCCAGCAGCAGCCACGGCATTGCGGGAAGACATGAAACCGGCGATTTTGGAAAGAATGCGGAACATAAGAAACTCGGTTCTGTGTTTGAAGTGGTGATGGATCGATAGTAAGGGTTTTCCCTAATTTTGTACAGTCCATGCCATGCACAAAGCCATGCCGATGCGGCATGGCCGCATTCAAGCGGGTCTTTGCAACATAAAAAATCCTGGTGAAGGAGGTCTTTGGCGCCTTCCCGCACAATCGGTGGTGTGAACATCCAGCTTCTTTCCGACCTGCACCTCGAGTCCAACCCCTACTTCAAGGCGACACCGCTGCCAGGTGCCGACGTGCTGGTGCTGGCAGGCGACATTGGCTCCTACCAGGCAGGCTCGCTGCTGACCCGCCTGGCGATTGAGGACTTTGGCCTGGCACGGTTTTCACCCTTGCCGGTGGCGCAGGGCGGCGCGGGCTGGCCCACGCCGGTGCTGTTTGTGCCGGGCAACCATGAATACGACGGCCTGGAATGGGGCGAAGCCGACGCCCGGCTGCGCGAAGCCTGCCAGCGCTTGGGGCTGGTCTGGCTAGAACGCGAGTGCGTGCGGTTGCAGGGCGTGCGTTTCATCGGCTGCACCTTGTGGACCGATTTTGATGCGCTGACCACCGCCGCCAACAACCGGGACCCGGCGGCGGCAGGCCGCATCACGCTGGGCGAGCAGCTCAAGATGCGTGAAAAAGCCTTCCGCGCGGCCAATTTCTACCTCAAGAAGAACCATGCGCTGCGCCAGGGCCAGCCCATGCTCGCCGACGCCATGCGCGAGGAAAGCCTGAAAAGCCAGGCCTGGCTGCGGCAGGCGCTGGCGCAGCCTTTCGACGGTCCCACGGTGGTGGTGACGCACTTTGCGCCCAGCCTGCTCAGCGCCGATCCGCGCTATGGGCTGACGCCGGGCTCGGCCGGGTTCTGCAATTCGCTGGACGAGCTGCTGCCGCTGGCAAAGGTCTGGCTGCATGGCCACCTGCATTGCCCGAACGACTACGTCCGGCAGGGCTGCCGCGTGGTGGCCAATCCGCTGGGTTATGCGCGCAAAGGCGAGCAGGACGGCTTCCGGCCGTCGCTGCGCATAGCGGTCCACCCATAAGCCTGATGCCCCGTGTTGAATTGATGCGCCAGCGGCCTGCGGCTGGCTAAACTACGGTTTTGAACAAGGAGTACACCCCATGAAGATCCTTCTGGCCGTTGACGGCAGCCCCTACACCAAGAAAATGCTGGCTTACCTGACCACGCACGACGAGTTGTTCGGCCCGCGCAACGAATACACCCTGCTCACGGTGCAGCCTCCCTTGCCGCCCCGGGCGCGGGCGGCCGTGGGCAAGGAGGTCGTCGACAGCTACTACACCGAAGAAACCCAAAAGGTGATGGCGCCCATCACTGAATTCCTGGCGCACCACAATCTGGCGGCCAAGAGCGAATGGAAGGTGGGGCATGTAGGTGAAACCATTGCCAGCTTTGCCGACGAGGGCAAGTTCGACCTGCTGGTGATGGGTTCGCACGGCCATGGTTCGATTGGCAACCTGGTCATGGGCTCGGTCGCGACGCAGGTCCTGTCGCGCTGCCAGGTCCCGGTGCTGCTGGTTCGATAGCACCGCAGCAGGCGGGTCATGACAGGCGGCGGTCTTGTCCATGGACGCCACGACCCTGCTGGCACGGGCCTGCTATTTATAGCATAGCAAAAACTGCTTAGCCAGCAAGCGGGAAAGGCCTAAAAGACTTGAAAATCCCGTCGGGAAGCTGTTGGTCGGGATCAGGCCGCCTCAGCGCCCAGGGTGAAGTAGAACGTGGCGCCTTCGCCTTGCACCGAATCGGCCCAGACCCTGCCGCCATGGCGCGCAACGATGCGCTGCACCGTCGCCAGGCCGATCCCGGTGCCGGCAAATTCCGCAGCGGTGTGCAGGCGCTGGAAAGCGCCAAACAGCTTTGGGGCATACGCCATGTCAAAGCCGGCGCCGTTGTCACGAACGGAGTAAACATCTCCGCAATCAGGGCTGGCCATTCGGCCCAGCGTGATGCAGGTGCAGGCCTTGCCAGCGCTGAATTTCCAGGCATTGCCGAGCAGGTTGTACAGCACCTGCCGGAGCAGGCGCGAGTCGCCCTTGGCCATCAGGCCAGGCTGCACCTCCAGGCGGCACACCCGGCCCGGGTCGCGCTCCTGCAGGGCGGACAGCAGCACCTCGGCGGTGGCGCTCAGGTCAACCGTTTCCCAGGCCAGGCTGGAACGCGACACGTGGGCCAGGGACAGCATGGCATCGATGAGCTCGCCCATCTGCCCGACGCCGGCGCGAATGCGCGCCAGGTAATGCTGGCTGCGCTCGGTCATCGGCGTCGCGCCCTGACCGGTGATCGACTTGGCCAGCAGGTTGCTGAAGCCGTTGATGCTGCTCAGCGGGCTGCGCAGGTCATGCGAGACCGAATAGGAAAACGCCTCCAGCTGCTCGTTGGCAAACTTCAGCTGCGCCGTGCGCTGCTGCACCCGGTCTTCGAGGCTGGCATTGAGCAGCAGGATTTCTTCACGCGCCTGGCGGCGTTCGCGAATGTCGGTGTTGACGATCATCACGCCGTTGACCTGTCCGCTGACATCGCGCACCACGGTACCGCGCATCTCGACATACACCGGTGAGCCGTCACAGGCGACCTGCGCCACCTCGCCCGTCCAGTAGCCCTCGGCCGCCTTGATCTGTTCGATGGCGGCGGTCAGGACCTGCGGGTCGCGGTACATCAGCGTCTGCATGGTCTTGCCCAGTACCTGCTCCGCCGGCCAGCCATAGAGGCGCTCCGCGCCTTTGCTCCACAAGCGGATGCTCAGGTCCAGGTTGCGCACCACGATGGCGCCCGGCGCGAGGTCGATCAGTGACGCCTGTTCATGCAGCCGCGCTGCTGTTTTGCGCTCGGCCGCCTCGCTGCGCTGCTGCTCCAGCCGGGTACGCAGGCTGACAATGCCAAAGGCCAGGTTGTCGGCCAGCTCCTGCAAAAGCTGGACCTCTTCGGAGGTAAACCGCTGAAGCTCGCCGGCATACAGGCACAGCACGCCAAAACTGTGTTCTTTGCTGCACAAAGGCAATGCAAGGGTGCTGCAATAACCCCGCTGCACCGCCGCCGCTCGCCAGTGAAACCCGCTGTCCAGCCGGCTGACGTCTTCGGTTTTCTGCGGCAACCCGGTGCGAATGGCCCGGCCCGCCGGCCCCTTCCCTTCCGGACGGTCGTCGCGCCAGTACAGCCTGATGGTTTCCAGATAGCCTTGTTCGGCGCCCGCATGGGCCACCGGCTGGATGGTTTTTTCCTCGTCATCGTTCGCAAAGCCCACCCAGGCCATGCGGTAGCCGCCCACCTCCACCGCCACGCGGCACACCTCGGCCAGCAGGGCGGCTTCGTCATGAATCCGGTTGATGGCAATGCCTGAACGGCTCAGCATCTCCAATGCCCGGTGGGTAGCGGCCAGCGCCAGCTCGGCCAGCTTGCTGTCGGTGATGTCGCGTATGGTGCCCACCACGCGCTCAAGTTCGCCAGCGTCGTTGGACACCGGGTAAGAGCGGTCGCGCAGCCAGCGAATCCGGCCGTCTGGTGGACGAATACGGTATTCCACGCTGGCGTTTTTTCCGGCGTCATTGAGCGCATTGGCCAGCGCCAGCACCGGCAGGTCTTCGGGCAGGACGGCATCGACCAGGGAACCCGGTGTGGCGTACAGGCTCTCGCAGCTCCGGCCCCAGACTTTTTCATAGCCCGGGCTGACATAGCGCACCCGGCCCTGGCGGGCATCGACGTTGTAGAACACGTCCTCGACGTTGTCAGCCAGTTCGCGAAAGCGCGCCTCGCTGCCGACCAGCGCTTGCTCGGCGCGCGCGCGTTCCAGCGCCAGCCGCGTCAGCCGGATGGCCGCGCCAATCAGCAGCTGGTCGGCAGGCTGCGGCCTGCCAGGCGTGCGGCGATAGATGGCAAAGGTGGCCAGCACTTCACCGTCCGTTGCCATGACCGGCGTGCTCCAGCAGGCCCGCAGTCCGTGGGTGGCCAGCAGGTTCCGGAAACCCTGCATCAGCGGGTCGCACGTGACGTCCTCGACGATCACACTTTCGCGGCGAAAGGCGGCGGTTCCGCAGGCGCCCATGCCTTCGGCGATTCTCAGGCCTTCGGTAGCCTGGATGAAGGCTGGCGGCAGGCTGGGTGCAATGGCCTGGCACAACTGCCCGCCCTGCGACATCAGCATGGAGCACAGGCTGTGCGGTGCGCTGCTTTCGATCAGCCGGAGGATGGCTTCAATCGACTCGCGCACCGGTGCGCCGCCGGCGATCAGGACCAGCACTTCTTCCTGCGCCAGTGCGAAGCTTTCGGCGGCCCTGAGGTCGGTGACATCGACGAACACCGCCAGGGCGCCGACCTGCCGGCGCGCCGCGCCGAACAGCGGCCGGGTGCTCATGCGCAGGATGCGGTCGTGCGCGCCCACCCGGGAAAGCCGCATATCCCGGTTGTCGATGCGGGCGCCCGCCAGGGTCTGCATCAGCGGCCCGTTCGAGTGCAGGGTGCTTCCATCAAGCGACTTGAGCGGGTTGTCGTGCCGCCAGTCGCTGAACAGGGCATCTTCTGCGGGCGCGGGAAAGAGCTTGCCTGCGGTCTGGTTGAACAGCAGGAAACGGCCCTGGGTGTCGATGGCAATCACGCCTTCGCTCATGCTGTTGAGGATCAGGTCGAGCATGGCGCGCTCGGCATCGGCCTGGTGCAAGGCGGCGTCCAGTTCGCTGCGTTGCGCCTGCAGCGAGGCGGCCATGCGGTTAAAGGCCAGCGCCAGCTGGCCGATCTCATTCTGGGGTGATACCCCCAGGCTGACACACGCCAGAAAATTGCCGCGGGCGATTTCGTTGGCTTCCTTGAGGATGGCATTGGCAGGATTGACCACCAGGCGCTGGCCCATCGCCCAGGCGCAGGCCATGCCCAGGGCGGCCATGCCCAGCAGGGCAACCAGATCAGCCATCAGCAGCGTGCGCGGCGTGGCAACCAGGATAGCGCGCGGCACGCTGAGGGCCACAAACAGCCCGCCGCCGGATCCGCCGACGGGCGCATAGGCATACACCTGCTCAACGCCGCTGCCATCGGTCGCCTGGCCTACCCCCGGCAAGAACAACCGAGCCGCGTCCAGCACCACCGAATCCTGCTCACGGCTGCCGGCCAGTCCGGTGGCCGGATGGGATGCCAAGACAGTGCCCTGGCGGTCGATCACCCGCAGTTGCGCGCCCTCCATGATTTTTTCTGTCGCCAGGGCTTCGGCAAACTTCATCAGGTCTACAGCGGTAAAGGCCACGCCGTTGAGAACGCCCCCGGCGCTGTACACCGGCATGCCGAACGCCACGCCGGGCCGGCCGGTTGACCGGGAAATGGCGTAGTCGCCAACTGAAAATGCCCGCTGCTCAAGCGCACTGGTAAAAAAGGTCCGGTCGCCGACATAGATGTCGTCATCAGGACTCGCTGCATGGCACGACAGCTTGCCGTTCAGGTCCACAACGCCCAGGTTGGAATACGCCGTATCCTGCGATTGCAGGTTTTTCAGGTACTGAACGCACAAGCGGTTTCGCGTGTCCTTGATGGAAGGGCCGCTGGCAATGTCGCCGAGCAGCTGGGCGGCCCGTTCTACCAGGCGCTGCTGGTGCGCCGCCGCCAGCAGCGCCTGGGACTGCAGGCCGGCCTGGGCCAGCGTCAGCACGGTCTGCTGGTTTTTTGCCGACGACCAGGCAAACAGCCCAAACACCGGCAGCAGCGCAGCCAGCATCAGCAGCACCAGGCGGGAACGAAGACCGAGCCGGCTCAACATCGGGAATTTCCGTGCGGGGTCAATAAAAGGAGGGCAAACGCGATGCGGGCACGCGTTCGGGCGAACGCCTGGATGAAAAGCGTGGCGGGGTCTGGCAGACCGGCGCTCCGGACTTGCTGCTTGCGCGGCACGAACAGGTTGCGCTTGGCGTTTTCGGGTTATGCAAAGGTCACCCTGGCGTTGCCGGGTTCGGCCATGAAGGTCTGGGCCATCAGCGTGCCCTCGGCTGCTTCCATCGCACCGTCGATGGAAAAGGGAAACGACAGCATCCAGGCGCCGACGTGCTGCACCTTCCAGCGCAGTGACTGGAGGGCGCGGGCAATCACCGCGTTTTCCGGGCCGACGGCGTAGCTCAAGGCGCGGTTGGCGCCGGTTGCCCCGACCATCTTGGGCTCTTCGCCCTGGGCCTTCATCCCCGGCGGAAACCGGGCAACATGCACTGGTTTGAGCAGCCGGGCCGTCAGCGCGTCCCCAAGGGACACTGCGATTGCGGTCACGACAGGCAGACCGCTGGCGCGCAAATAAAACATTGAAGATCTCCTGAGTACCCGAGTATATGAAACAACGTGTGTACAAATCTCAATTTTCAGCCCGCCATGACACCAGCGGCTTGACAAAGTCAGCCTCGGGTTGCAAAGCCTTTGAATCATGTGCACCCGGATTCAGGTGGCCAGCGCCACTTCAGCCGACCGCGTCAGCGCGCAGGTCAGGGCATCGAGCACTTCGGACTCCAGGTTCCAGCAATGCCAGTAGAGCTGGATCGGCAGCACGCAGGAAGGCGCCAGGTTGACCAGCAGGCCCTGGTCAATCAGGGGTTGCGCCAGCAGGCGCGGCAGCACGCTAGCGCCCCAGCCGGCCAGCACGGCGCGCACCTGGCCTTCGGACGAGGGCACGAACAGCTGGTTCAGCATGACGCGCTTGAGCCCGAAGGCCTTGCCGACAAATTCGCTCTGCATGTCGTCCTTGCGGTTGAAGGCGACAAAGACGATCTCGCGAAAGTTGTGCGCCGTCAGCACTTCACCGCCAAGGCGCTCGAGCACCAGTGCGGGCGTGGCGACAGCCACGTATTCCATCGCGCCCAGCGGCACCACCTTGCAGCCGCGCAACGCCTGCCTGAGCGTGGTGACGCAGCCCAGCACCTCGCCCTGGCGCAGCCATTCCTGCGTGAAATCCTGGTCGTCCGTGACAATTTCCATGGGCAGCCCCGACTGCGCCAGCCCGGTCAGCGCCGGCAGCGCCCAGGTGGCGATGCTGTCGGCATTGATGGCAATCGAAATGCGCTCTTCCTCGCGCGCGCCGCGCAGCGAACTGGGTGCCAGCTCTTTCAGGTCGCGCTCCAGGTCGGCGCGCAGCAGGCGCAGCATCTTGGTGTGCTTGAGCAGCAATTGCCCGGCGGAGGTGGCCTTGAGCGGCCGGCTGCGCACAATCAGCACCGTGCCCACCTGGGCTTCGAGCGCCCGCAGCCGCTGCGACACCGCCGACTGGGTGATCGACAAGCGCCGCGCCGCGCGCTCAAAACCGCCCTCTTCCACGATGGCGGCCAGGCATTCCAGCGCATCCGGGTCAAAAGTGCTCATTGGGAGGGCTTTCAGTATTAGTTGGCCTGATGATTTAGCTGACAGTTTAATTTGACTGTTATCCCGCGCCAAGCTCCTGCACACTTGCGTTTTGCACAAGGGGAACGGCATGAAGGTTGTGGTTTTGGGCGCAGGCATCATTGGCGTGAGCACTGCCTGGCATCTGCTGGAGCGCGGGCATGAGGTCACGGTGGTCGACCGGCAGCTGGATGCCGCGCTGGAAACCAGCTTTGCCAATGCCGCGCAGATTTCCGTCAGCTATTGTGAGCCCTGGGCCAACCGCGACGCGCCGCTCAAGGCGCTGAAATGGATGTTCCGCGACGATGCGCCGCTGCTGTTCCGGCCGCGCGTGCCGTTTGGCGAAGGCTGGCAGCAATGGCGCTGGGGCCTGCAGTTCCTGGCGCAGTGCAACGATGCCGCCTTCGAGCGCAATGTGCAGCAGCTCGTCGCCCTGGGCGCCTACAGCCACGCCGCGCTCAAGGACGTGGTGCAGGCCACCGGCATCGACTACCACCGGCTGGAGCGCGGCATTGCCCACTACTACACCGAGCAGAAATCCTTCGACACCGCCGGCGACGCCGCCGCGCTGATGCGCAAGTACGGCGTGGCGCGCCGGGTGGTTTCTACCGCCGAGTTGCTAAAGATCGAGCCGGCCTTCAGCCAGTTTGCCGACCGCATTGTCGGCGGCACCTACACCGCCAGCGACGAAAGCGGCGATGCACGCGTCTTTACCCAGTCGCTGGCCCGGCGCTGCGCCGAACGTGGCGTCGAGTTTTTGTACAACCATGACGTGCTGCGGCTGGAAAAAACCGGCAATGCTATTGAATCCGTAGCAATACGCGCCCGCGGGACAAGCGCCAGCAGCATAAAAGATGCTCAATTGACGCATTTAAAGGCCGATGCGGTGGTGGTGGCCTGCGGCTCCTACAGCGCGCCACTGCTGCGCAGCGTCGGCGTGGACTTGCCGATCTACCCGGGCAAGGGCTACAGCGCCACTTTCAAGCTGCGCAAGCCCGAGCTGGCGCCCTTTGTGAGCACCATCGACGACGAGGTCAAGTGCGCCATCAGCCGGCTCGGCAACGAGCTGCGCGTGGCCGGAACCATCGAGGTCGGCGGCTACGACCTGTCGCTCGACACGCCGCTGGCCAAGGCCAGGTGCCGCATGCTGGCCCAGCGCATCGAGCAGGTGCTGCCCGGCGTGTGCGACACGCGTCTGGAAGAAGAAGGCGGACAGCCGAACTTCTGGTGCGGCCTGCGCCCGGCCACGCCGACCAACATTCCCTACATCGGCAAAACCAGGGTGGGTCGGCTGTGGGTCAATGCCGGCCACGGCACGCTGGGCTGGACGCACGGTGCGGGCTCGGGCAAGGCCATGGCCGAGCTGATCAGCGGTGAGGCGCCTTCAATGGCTTTTGGCTTTTACGGCTACGAGCACAGCCGCCGCCAGCCCGGACTGTCTGCCGCCTGAGCCTTTTCCTTGTGCCATTCCCGGGGCACGGCTGCTTTGGCAGTGCCCGCACCGTCACCTTTTCCTACAGCCAATGCTTTTTCAGGCTGACAGCCATCAGGACCAAAGTCAGCCATATTAAGAAGATGACATCCCAAAAATCCCGCACCTCGCCTGCCAACACCCCTGACCAGCCGGCGGCTGGCAAGGGCATGCCAGCCAAGGACCCGCAAGGGCAAGCGCCCATGGTCGGCAGGCAGCCCGACCTGAAGGACGGCTCGGCCGCGAGCCAACTGGAATTGCCAAGCGACCGCGACCAGGCGCAGGACATGACCAGCGGCCAGCCCAGCCCGCAGATCGAGCAGGCTGCCAAGGATCTCAAGGACGGCAAGAAGGACACCAGCAAGGCGCCTGAAATGGACGCGGCGTACAGAAAGCTCTGAGCCGTTGCCGGCGCTCCGGCGCGCGGTGCGTCTGCCATCCGGGCCGTGTCCTGTGGCAGGCAGACGGGCGCTTGAGCCGTCACCTCCCGTTTTGCATCAAAAATGACACTTGCGCTTGTTGCACATAGACCTTCAGCTATTTATTGCATAGCGCTCAAGCCGAATTGGGCGCTGCCTTTGCCCAGCGAAGGCAGGCGGCGCGCACCGCCACGTGCCCCGCCCTCGTGCGCCGCAAAAGCGCAGCGCAAACCCTGAAGCCGGCGCGTACCAGCGGCTTCAGTTAAATTAGCCCCCTATGTTGCCCTTCTCCCCCCTTCGCAAAGCGAGCAGCCCGAGCTTTTCACCCCGGGAATTCCGCGCCTCGCTGGCGATGTTTGCCACCGGCGTGACCATCGTTACGGCACGCACGCCAGCCGGCGTCCTGGTCGGCCTGACCGCCAATTCCTTCAATTCGGTTTCGCTCAGCCCGCCGCTGGTGCTCTGGAGCCTGTCGCAAAGCGCCAGTTCGATGGCCGCGCTGAGCACCGGCTCGCACTACGCCATCAACATCCTGTCGGCAGGCCAGAAAGAACTGGCCGAGCGCTTTGCCAGCCGGCATGAAGACCGCTGGACGGATGTTGCCTTCACCGAAGGCGCCAGCGGCGCGCCCTTGCTGACCGGCTCGGTCGCCACCTTCGAATGCTTCAACCGCAGCCGCTACGAGGAAGGCGATCATGTGATCTTTGTCGGTGAGGTCGAGCGCTGCAGCCACCAGGCCGGCGCTGCACCGCTGCTCTACCACGGCGGCAGGTTCTACACCGAACACCCCCTTTAATCCGGCGTCACGGCCTGCCGGCAGAGGGCGACCACCGCCCGTATTTTTGCGTTTTCCAATGCCACGGATTCTTCATGATTGAACGAAAAAGCCATCTCGACGCACTGGCCGTTTCCCTGCTGCTCGGCTGCTGCCTGTTCTGGGGCCTGCAGCAGGTGCTGATCAAGGCCACGCTGGCCGAAATACCGCCGATGTTCCAGGCGTCGCTGCGCCTGGTGGGCGCGACCGCGCTGCTCTGGCTGTGGTGCGCCTGGCGCCGGATTCCGCTGTTCAGCCGCGACGGCTCGCTGGCGGCCGGCCTGCTGGCGGGCGCGCTTTTTGGCGCTGAATTTGCCTGCATCTACCTGGGCCTGCAACACACCACGGCGTCGCGCCTGACAGTGTTTTTGTACACCTCGCCATTCTGGGTCGCGGTGCTGGTGCCTTTCTGGGCGCACTCGGAAAAGCTGCGCGGCCTGCAGTGGGTCGGGCTGCTGTGCGCCTTCGTGGCGGTGGTCTTCGCCCTGCGCGAAGGCTTTTCCGGCGGCGCGGCATCGACCGTTCGCGGCGACCTGCTGGCGCTCGCGGCCGGCATGCTGTGGGGCCTGACGACGGTGGTGATCCGGGCGTCCAGGCTGGTGATGATTCCGGCGGAAAAGCTGCTGTTCTACCAGCTGGCCGTCAGCGCTGCCGTCTTCCCGGCGCTGTCGCTGGGACTGGGCGAAGTCTGGACCTGGCATTTCAGCGCCTTTGGCCTGGCGTCGCTCGGTGCGCAGACGGTGATTGGGGCCTTTGCCAGCTACCTGGCCTGGATGTGGATGCTGGGCCGCTACCCGGCCACGCAAATTTCAACCTTTGTGTTTTTCACGCCGCTGTTTGCACTGCTGTTCGGCGCCCTGTGGCTGGGCGAGGCAGTCACGCCCGGTTTGCTGGCGGCGCTGGCCACGGTGGCAGCGGGCATCATGCTGGTCAACCGCAGGCCGCGCGTCGCAGCCTGACCGATGGGGCACCGGGACGCGAAGCTGCAGGCATGCCCTGGTCACGCCTGCGCGATGACCGGCTGGTCCTGACGCCTGGCCTGCTCGGTCACCTGCGCCAGCCAGACCTGCAGCTGGCCCGAATCGATCGGCTTGGCAAAGTGAAAGTTGAAGCCCGCCGCAAAGGCGGCCTGCTTGTCCCGGGGCTGGCTGTAGCCGGTCACCGCCGCCAGGACCGCCGTCTGCATGCCCGGAATCAAGCGCAGCTGGCGCGCCAGCGTGTAGCCATCCATGTCGGGCAGGCCGATGTCGAGCAGGCACAGGTGCGGCAACACCCGGCGCGCGCATTCGATGGCATCGGCGGGATGGAACTGCACGAACACTTCATGCCCGAGCAGTTCGATGAACATTCCCAGCAGGCGCGCCGCATCGACGTTGTCATCGACCACCAGGATGCGCAGCGGCGTGCCTTCAGGGCCGCAAGCCGCAGCGCCAGCATCGACGCCGTGCTGTTCGTGATCTTGCGCCAGGCGTGGCAGGACCACCGTCACTTCGCTGCCCCTGCCGATTCCGTCGCTGTGCGCCTTGACGCTTCCGCCATGCAGTTGTACCAGGCTGCGGACCAGCGCCAGGCCGATGCCCAGGCCGCCCTGGGAGCGGTCAGAACTTCTTTCGCCCTGGGTGAACAGCTCGAAGGCAACCTCCAGCAGTTCGCTGGACATGCCAATCCCGTTGTCAAGCACACGCAGGGTCAGGTGGCCGTCGTCCGCCAGCATCCGCAGGTCGATGCGGCCGCCATTGGGCGTGTACCGGATGGCGTTGCCAAGCACGTTGACAAGCACCTGGACCAGCCGCAGCCTGTCGCCCATCACCTGGGTGCATTCCGGCGACAGCTGGATGTCCAGATGGTGCGCCTTAGCCTCCAGCAGGGGGCGAATCTGCTCCAGCGCCTCGTTGGCAATGGTTTTCAGGTCCACCGGCTGCCGGTCCAGCTTCACCTGGCCCCGGGTGACGCGAGACACGTCCAGCAGGTCGTCGATCAGGCGGGTCATGTGCCTGGCCTGGCGCGAAATCACTTCGCTCAATTGCAAGACGCCAGATTGATCCAGCGTGCCTCTGGACAGCAGGTCCGCGGCGGTCGCAATCGGTGCCAGCGGGTTCCTGAGTTCATGGGCCAGCATGGCCAGGAACTCGTCCTTGAGCCGGTCCGCGTGCTGCAGGCCCTGTTGCGCCAGCTTTTGCTCATGAATGTCGGTGCAGGTCCCCACCCAGCGGACGATCAGCCCCTGCGCATCGCGCATCGGCCGGGCTCGGGCCAGCACCCAGCGGTACTGGCCGGAGTGGTGGCGCAGGCGGTATTCGACCTCATAGAACTCGCCGGTGGCCATGCAGTGGCGCCACTTTTCCACTGCCAGCAACAGGTCTTCGGAATGAAACAGCTCCTTCCAGGCTTCGCCGTGGGTAGCGCCCCGCGCAACGCCGGTGTAGTCATACCACTGCTGGTTGTAGTAGTCGTGGAAGCCGTCAGGCTGCGTGCCCCAGACAATCTGCGGTATGGCATTGGCGATCGTGTGGTACTTGAGGACTGTCTGACGCAACGCGTCTTCGGCGCGGGCATGTTCGGTGACGTCATTGCCCTCGATAAAAACGCCGCTGACGACTCCTTCGGGACTGGTGATGGGCTGAAAAATGAAATCAATCAGGCGCCGCTCCGGCTGGCCCTTGGCATGCTGCGAAAAAATCACCGGCATCCGGGTCCCGATGAAGGGCTTGCCGGTGGCATAGACCGCATCGAGCAGCGCGCCATAGTCCTGGCCCTCCACTTTGCGGCCAATCTCCATGAAGGTCTTGCCGACCACCCCGTCGCGTCCGACCAGCCGCAGGTAAGCGCTGTTGGCCAGTTCATACACATGACCAGGCTCGCGCACCACCGCCATGAAGCTGGGAGCCTGTTCAAACATGCTGTAGAGCCACTGGGTTTCGGTCCGGCGGTTTTTTTCGGACAGGACCTTGGCGGTGATTTCCGCCAGCGCGCAGTACAGTCCGGCCACCGTGCCGTCCGGACCATCGACTGGCGCATACGAAAAGTTGAACCAGGCCTGTTCGTCCACGCCATTTCGGCGCAGCAGGAAAGGCGCGCATTCCCTATGAACTGCCTCGCCGGCAAGGGTCTGGTTGATCAGCGGTTCGATATCGGGCCGCACTTCGGGCCACACCTGGTACAGGGGCTGGCCCAGCGCCGCCGGGTGCCTTTGTCCGAGGATTTTCAGGCAGGCATCGTTGTACAGCAGGCACAGCTCAGGCCCCCAGGCCACAAACACTGGCGTTGCGGAACGCAGCATGAGACCGGCCACGGTCTGGAGCGCTTGCGGCCATGAATCCGGCGGGCCAAGCGGCGAGCGGGCCCAGCCATGGCTGCGCATCAACGCGCCCGCCGTGCCGCCGTCCCTCAAAAAGCCGGGGGATGCTTTTGATTCTTGAGTCAAAATTTGATTTTTTTAACTAAGTTAATTAAGTTACACAGGACGGATGCTAATCGAACATGGCGGTATCGGTCCAGCTTGCGCTATTTTGGGGATGTCGAACACCCGCTTTTCGGCTTCCTGGACCGCCTGACGCACCTTGGCATCACCCGGAAATACCCGGAACTGAGCGAGCAGCGCGGCCATGTCGGCAAGTTCTGCTTTCGCCCCCCCTGGCGGCGAAAGCTGGTGCGACGTGATCCTGCGGCTGCGCAGCCTGCTGGAAATGATGACGCGTGAATATGCCGGCCAGCGCGTGCGGGTCGTGGCCCACCAGGTGACCGTGAACTGCATGCGCTACCTGGTCGAGCAGATGGACGAGGCCACCATCCTGGACATCGACCGGCGGGGCGACGTTCCCAACTGCAGCGTCACCTCTTACCGGACCGTGGGCGACAACGGTGGCAATGACCAGCCCCGGCAGGTGCTCGACCTGGTGAACTTTCTGGCGCCGCTGCTGGAAGAAGGCATACCGGTGACCTCCGAGCCCGATGCGCCCGTCGCACCCAGTTCCTGAACCCGGTCCACCGCCCTGCGCATCAACCACCCCCGGGCCCCCGCATGCGGACCCTTGACAGACTGGCACTGCGCAACTGGCCGCTGCCGCAGCCGGGCAATGCCTCTGACAAGGGAGACCGGGGACAGGTGCTGGTGGTCGCCGGCAGCCGGGAAATTACCGGGGCGACGTGCTGGCGGGCAGCATGACGGGCCTGGCGGCATGGCCGGCTGGGCTTTCTGGCGCGGGAAATTTCGTCGGTCATGCGCGATCCCTGACATCGTCCCCCGGCAAGCCCAATGCGCCGGTGAAAGCAGCACAGGGTTTCCTTGTCGGCCCGCGCCGTCTGCCGCACGATGCGTTCCAATGGGCCTGACTCCTTTTTCCGGACCTTGCCATGCTGCTTCGCCCTGCCCTTCCCGCCCTACTCGCCGCGCTGCTGTTCGGCGCCAGCACGCCGCTGGCCAAGCTGCTGGCGGGGAACATGCCGCCGCTGCTGCTGGCCGGCCTGCTCTACCTGGGCAGCGGCTTTGGCCTGGGCGCGCTGCTCGTTTTGAGGCGCCTGCGCGAGCACCATGGCGGCCAGCCCGTGACCCGGCTGCACATTTCACGCGCCGAACGGCCCTGGCTGCTGGGCGCCATCGTAGCCGGCGGCATGCTGGCGCCTGCGCTGTTCATGCTCGGCCTGGCACAAACCAGCGCCGCGTCGGCGTCGCTGCTGCTGAACCTGGAAGGCGTGCTGACGGCGGTGGTGGCCTGGCTGGCCTTTCGTGAAAACGCCGATCGCCGCGTCGTCCTGGGCATGGCGGCCATCGCACTCGGTGGTGTGCTGCTCTCTTGGCAACCGGGCGGCGCCAGTTTCTCGCCCGGCGCCCTGCTGATCGCCGGCGCCTGCCTGGGCTGGGCGCTGGACAACAACCTGACGCGCAGGGTGTCCAGCAACGATGCCCTGCTGGTGGCCTGCCTGAAAGGCCTGCTCGCCGGCGTGACCAACACCGCCATCGCGCTGTCTGCAGGCGCGGCACTGCCAGGCACGGCGCCACTGGGCTATGCCGCCCTGGTGGGCTTCCTGGGCTACGGGCTGAGCCTGAGCCTGTTCGTGGTGGCGCTCAGGACGCTGGGAACCGCACGCACCGGCGCTTACTTTTCGGTAGCGCCCTTGTTCGGTGTGGTGATTTCGCTGGTCCTCTGGCCCGACCTTCCGGGCGGGCTGTTCTGGACGGCGGCCGCGCTGATGGGGCTGGGCGTCTGGCTGCACTTGAGCGAGCGGCATGCGCATCAACACACGCATGAAACACTGTGGCACAGCCACCCGCACCGTCACGACGCGCACCACCAGCATGCGCATGATTTTTCATGGGATGGCACGTCGCCACATGCACATCCGCACCAGCATGAACCGCTGGCGCACACGCATGCGCATTACCCGGACATTCACCACCGGCATCCGCATTGACGTTATGAGGCGGCGCGCAGGGCGCGGGTGGCCTGCCTCGGGAGGCAGGCAAAAACAGCTTTTCTGCGTCATACCCGCGAAGGCGGGTATCCAGACGCGTGTGAGCGTTTCAGCCCGTGTCGCTGGATTCCCGCCTTCGCGGAAATGACGGACGGGAAGTTATTGATTGCCCAATCCTTATTTCACGCCGTTCCGGGCCTGCCACTTTTTCATGAAGGCAATCTCCTGCTTTTGCGCCTTGATGATGTCCCGGGCCATCTTGCGCAGCGCGGGGTCCTTGCCGTACTTCAGCTGCACCTCGGCCATGTCCACTGCGCCCTGATGGTGCGCCATCATGTGCGCCACGAAATCCTTGTCGACATTGCCGGTGTAGGGGCGGCCCATGTCCTTCATCATCTTTTCCTCGCCCTGCTGGAAGGCCCGGGTCGCGTCAGAGGCCTTGGCATCTGCTGCTGCGCGGTTCATGCCCGCGTGCTCCGCCGGCATGGACGCGGCAGGCTGCGCCTGCGCGGTGAAGGCTGCGGCGGACAAGGCCATGGCGCTGAGCGCGCAGGCCAGGGTTCGGGAAAAGCGGTAATTCTTCATCGGAAAATCTCCTGGAAGGTGGATCAGATCAGTGCCATGCCGGTGCATGCTGGCGCCATCGTGAAGCCTCCCACGGGGGGAAGGTCAAGCGCGTTTTTCCCATGAAAAAACGGCCTTTTGAACGGTGCCAATTTCTTACGCCTGCGCAGGGGTTTTTTTGCTACTGTGAGGCTTGCCTTTGCCATGCAAACCCTGCCCAACACTCCAACCCGTCCAGTGCGACTTGCGCCGAATCAGCGAACCCTGCCGGCACCGCACTGGCAGCCGGAACCCCATGAAATCACCTGCCCCTGTTCCGCGCCCGGAAGAAATCGAACTGAAGCTGGCCTTGCCCACCGCCGACCCGCAGGGCCTGGTCCAGCGGCTCGCGCGCACGCCGCTGCTGGCGCGCCGCAAGCCCACGCAGCAGCCGCTGCACAACATCTACTACGACACGCCCGGGCAGGACCTGTACGAGGAGCGGGTGGCGCTGCGCCTGCGCCGCGTGGGCAGCAGCACCGATCCGCAGTGGCGGCAAACGCTGAAGATGGGTGGCCGCAGCGACTCGGCCCTGAGCCATCGCGGCGAGTGGGAGGTGCCGCTGGCCGGCGCCGGACTGTCGCGCGAAGCGCTGGAGGCCACGCCCTGGCCCGAGTTCGACCCGGACGGCAGCCGGTTTGATGCGCTGGCGCCCTGCCTGGTCACCGCCTTCGAACGTACCTCCTGGTCGGTGCGCCGGCGCGGTGGCAGCGTGGTCGAGGTGTCGCTGGACATCGGCCAGATCGTGGCGGGCGACCAATGCGCACCGTTGTGCGAGCTGGAACTCGAACTGATGGCCGGAAAGCCGGCGGCGCTGTTCGAGGTCGCGCAGCAGATTGCCCGCAGCGTGGCGGTGCTGCCACTCAATGTCAGCAAGGCCGAGCGCGGCTATGCGCTGCTGCAGGAGCGCTTGATGCAGCCACTGCGCGCCCGGCCGCCGGCGCTGACCGAGGGCATGCCGCTGCCGCTGGCGGCGCAGAGCGTGCTGCGTGAAATGTTTTGCCAGTTCACCAGCAACCTCAAGCTGCTGGGCCAGACGGACGATCCGGAAGTGCTGCACCAGGCGCGCGTGGGCTGGCGGCGCTTCAGAAGCGCGGTGCGGCTTTTCAAACCCGGGCTGGCGGCCGAGCAGCTGCCCGACTGGCAGCCGCTGGCGCCGCTGCTGGACTTCATCGGCGAGCTGCGCGACATCGACGTCGCCCGGACCGAAACCCTGCCTTCGCTGGCCGAGGCCTACCGCGCGGGCAACGCGCAGCGGGCGGAAAAATGGCAGGCGATGCTGCAGGCCCTGTCGGACGCCGCCGGGCTGCTAGGCAAATCGATTGCGCATGCGCTCGAAGTGCCCGCCGTGGGCGCCACGCTGCTGGCCATCACGCAATGGCTGGAAGACCTGCCGAGGCAGAAAGTGCCGACCAACCACAAGGCTGACGCATCCAGGAAGTCCTTGCGCCGCTGGGCACGGCAGCGCACCCGGCGGCTGCACCGCAACCTGCAGCGCGCGCTGGCTGACAGCGCCCAACCGGAAAGCCTGCACCGCGCCCGCCTCCTGGCCAAGCGGCTGCGCTACGCCATCGAGGCGCTGTGGCCCCTGCTGCCCAGGCGCCAGACGAAACGCTGGCTCCCGCAGGCCATCCAGATTCAGGCTGACATCGGCGGCGCACGTGACCTGCAGCAGGCCAGCGTGCTTGCAGCCCGGCTGGAGATTGACACCGGGCTGGCCGAATTCCTGCGCGGTGTCGTCGCCGGGCAACCAGGGCCGCGCTGAACCGGAGGCGCTTTAGCCAAGCTGCGCCAGCCGCTGCTGCGCAAAATCGACATACCAGTCCAGGCAGTGCGGGTTGGCCATCGCGCCCTGGTTCAGGACTTTTTCCAGCGGCTGGCCGAGCAGCAGTTTCTTGATCGGCAGCTCCTGCTTCTTGCCCGACAGGGTGCGCGGGATTTCAGTCACCTGAAAGATGTCGTCGGGTACGAAACGTGGGCTGAGCGCGGTCTTGACGGCGTGGTGGAGCCGGGCCTTCATCGCCTCGTCGAGCACCGCGCCGCTCTTGAGCACCACGAACAGCGGCATGTAGCTGGCGCGGCCCAGGTATTCCAGGTCCACCACCAGGGAGTCGAGCACGTCGGGAAGCGCCTCGATGGCGCTGTACAACTCGCTGGTGCCCATGCGCAGGCCGTGGCGGTTGATGGTGGCGTCCGAGCGGCCGTAGATCACGCAGCCGCCTTCGCCGCCCGGGTCGATCTTCAGCCAGTCGCCATGGCGCCAGACCGCGCCCAGCGCCGGCCCGGCATCGCCGCCGCCAGGCCGGCGGCCGTGGCCGGGCGGGTACATGTCGAAATAGCTGGCCAGCAGGCGCGCGCCGCTGTCGTCGCCCCAGAGGAACAGCGGCATCGACGGAATCGGCTGGGTGCAGACCAGCTCGCCGACCTCGCCGATGACCGGCCGGCCGCTGTCGTCCCAGGCCTCGACCGCCGCACCGAGCAGGCGGCACTGCATTTTCCCGGGTGTCTGGGGCAGTTCGCGGTGGCCGCCGATGAAGGCACCGGCAAAGTCGGTGCCGCCAGAGATGTTGCACCACCAGATGTCGTCAACGCCGGCAATGGCCATGAAGGCTGACCCCCATTGCTGCACCTCGGCGCTCAGCGGCGATCCGGTCGAGCCCAAAGCCCGGATGCGGCTCAGGTCGCCGCAGGCTGCGGGCGCGATGCCGGCCTTCATGCAGCTGGCGTAAAACGCCGCGCCAGCACCGAAGAAGGTCACGCCGGTGTCGGCCGCAAAGCGCCAGAGCGTGGTCCAGTCGGGCCGGTCCTTGGGGCCGCCGGGGTTGCCGTCGAAGATCACGCAGGTCGTGCCGCCCAGCAGCCCGGCCAGCTGCGCGTTCCACATCACCCAGCCGGTCGAGCTGTACCAGTGGTAGCGCTCGCCGAAGGAATTGGGCTGGTAGCTGCAGCCCACGTCGTTGTGCAGCGTGCCAAGCTGCCTCTGCACCAGCAGCATGCCGCCATGGCCGTGCACGATGGGCTTGGGCAGGCCGGTGGTGCCGCTCGAATACACGATCCACAGCGGATGGTCGAACCCCAGCCAGAGCGGCTCGAAAGCCTCGGTTTCATCATTATTTAGGGCTGTAGCGCTTGTCCATACTGCGCAACCGGCTATCGAAACTGTAGCATCCAGGTTGCCCAGCAGCAGCGTGTGACGCACGCTGGGCAGCGCCTGACGCAACTCGGCCAGCACGCCCAGGCGGTCGTGGTCGCGCCCGCCGTGGGTCACGCCGTCGCAGGCGATCAGCACCGTGGGCGCGATTTGCCGGAAGCGGTCGAGCACTGCGTGCGTGCCCATGTCGGGCGCGCACAGGCTCCACACGCCGCCGATGCTGACCGTCGCCAGGAACGCCACCATCGCCTCGGGAATGTTCGGCAGATACGCCGCCACCCGGTCGCCCGGCTGCACGCCCTGTGCCTGCAGGTGCAGCGCCAGCGACGCCACCTGGCGGCGCAGCTCGGGCCAGGACAGGTCGCGCCGCTGGCCCTTTTCATTGCTGCTGACGAGGGCCGGCAGGCCGGCGGCATGGGCCGCATCGACATGGCGCAGCACCTGCCGCGCATAGTTGACCTGGGCGCCGGGAAACCACCGGGCGCCGGGCATGACGTTGCGCGCCAGCGCCGCGTCGTGCGGCGTGGGCGACTGCAGGTCGAAGTAGTCCCAGATGCTTTGCCAGAACGCGTCCAGTTCGGTGGTGGACCAGCGCCAGAGCGCGTCGTGGCTGTCGAACGCCAGGCCATGCCGGTCGCGCAGCCAGTCCTGGTAAAGGCGGATTTGCGCCACATGGGGTGGTTTGCTTGTCTGGTTCATTTCTTGTGTCTCCGTGTTTGCCAGTTTCCAGGAATGGTCAGGGTAGCAGCGTCGGGCGGATGTTGCGGCTCCCGGCAGGCCCAACTTTGGAATGGCCGGTTAGGTGCATGCGTTTGACGATTCTTGCAAAGCACATGCGTGTTCACGTATTTGTAAGTTTTTTCGTGTTAACTTGAAAAATTGCAACATCTTGTTAAATTGCAACTTTTTTTTTCGGATGCGACCGTAATTTTTCCCGACAACTGCAAATTTTTGCCAAGACCCCAATTTCCAGGAATGCCCTAGGTTTTCAACCCTGAGTCGCCGGCAATGCCTTCTGGGCGCCACTGCCTTGCTCCTGGCCGGCAGGTCCCATGCGCTGGACACGCCCAAAGGCAAGGTGATTCTTTCCATCACCGACAACATCCGGCTGAAAGACGCCGATGACCGCGCCAACTTCGACATGGACATGCTGGCGGCCTTGCCCCAGCACAGCTTCACCACCAACACCCCTTGGTACAAGAAATTGAAGAAGTTCACCGGGCCGCTGTTGCGCGACGTGCTGGAAGTCGTTGGCGTTCAGGGAAGCGTGCTCCAGGCACAGACGCTGAACAACTTCAAGGTCGAGATTCCCCTCGCGGATACTCGTCAGTTCCCTATGGTGCTGGCGCGCCTGATGGACGACAAACCCATGCCGATCCGGGAAAAGGGGCCGCTGTTCATCGTCTACCCGTTCGACACCAACACCGGGCTTCACACGGCGCGCTACTACAGCCGCTCAGCCTGGCAACTCCGCACCATCGACGTCCAGTGACCCAAGCCGGCGCAGCCTTGGGTTCAGTGCCATCGGGACGCTGGACGCTGGCCGTGTCAGCCGGCCTGATTGCCGTGTTCATGGCCATAGGCGCCATACAAACGCACCAGATCAAGCACATCGACAACTCGATCTACTACAACGAAGAGAATATTTCCTGGGTCTATTTCCAGCTGGAGCATGAGTACCTGATGCTTGCCGACAGCCTGCGCCAGGCAGAGCGCTACCCCGAAAAAATCAACCCTGAGGCACTGCGCGAGCGCTACGAAATTTTTCTCAGCCGTTTCTCGCTGATGCAATCCATACGCATCAGCCCCTTTGTGGCGCCTTTGCCAGAGCAAACGCCCAAGGTAAGACTGATCGAGCAATTCATCCGTCAAGCTGATGGCTTCCTGTCGGAAAATTCGCAAGCGGCCCTGACACCCGGCGCGATCGTGAAGCTGATGCGCCAGGTGGAGCCGCTCGGCGAACCCATCCATGACATAACCTTGCGGATCAGCCAGGTCATGGTGACCACCATCGGCCAGCGCAACGCTACCGCGCGCGAACAGGTTTACATCAGCATTGCGTTGACTGTCTTTCAGGGCCTGCTGACGCTGGCTTTCGCCGCCATGCTGATTCGTCAGCTGCGTTCGCTTGAAAAGCGCAGCCACGAACTGCGCCGGGCCACGGACGAAATTCTGCTGCTCAACGGCGAACTCGAAGAACGCGTGCGCCAGCGCACCGCGCAGCTTGAGGCGGCGAACCAGGAGCTCGAAGCGTTCTCGTACTCGGTGTCGCACGACCTGCGTTCCCCCTTGAAAACCATCGATGGATTCAGCCACTTGCTGGCGCGAACCGTTGGGGACAAGCCTGGCGAAAAGGCAGCGCATTACCTGAACCGGATTCGCAGCAGCGTGCAGCAAATGGGCGATTTGATCGATGGCTTGCTGTTCCTGGCCCAGCTGTCACGCGACAAGCTGCAGTGCACTGAGGTCGATCTGGCCGACATCGCCCGGAACATCGAGAAGGAATGCCGGGAACGGGACCCGGAACGCCAGGCTCAAGTCGTGATTCAGGACACGATGCCGATCACTGGCGACCAGCGCCTGCTGTCAGTCATTTTGCAGAACCTGCTGGGCAATGCCTGGAAGTTCACCTCCCGGCGCGAACTCGCTTGCATCGAGGTCGGCAGCCAGCCGGGAAAAGCCGGAGAAACCGTTTATTTCGTGAAGGACAATGGCGCCGGCTTTGACATGGCTTATGCCAGCAAGCTGTTTGGCACCTTTCAGCGACTTCACTCGCCCTCGGATTTTTTGGGCACCGACATCGGCCTGGCCACCGTCAAACGCGTCATTGACCGTCATGGCGGGCGCGTCTGGGCTGAAGGCAGGGAAAACGAGGGCGCCATCTTTTACTTCACCCTGCGCGCTGTCGAGGCACCGGGCTAGGCGCCGGGACCAACATCGCCCTGGCCTCAAGTGCTGCCGGCCTGCCGCCCTGCATTGACGCGCAAGGGACTGGAACGAACGATGGCCAAGCACCCGCCAGCGGTCTTGCCGGCCGCGAGGAACGCATGATGGCGGCCAGAGTTCAAAGGGACGCGACCGGGTTGGAACAGCATTCCCGCCGTGGCCGGATCTGTCAAAGAAACGCAAACCGAGACGAACCGGGAAGGATGCTGTGCCTTGTCGCACCTCGCCGGTCAGCGCATTTCAGCGCACTTCCTTGAGTGATCCCAGGTCAACATCGCCGCGCTGGCTGGTGAAGCGCAGGGTGCCGCCCTGGCTGCCTTGCGCCTGGCTCACCCCGGAAATGCGATGCTCGCCCGTATCGTATTGCCTGACTTTCCCTTCCTGCTCCACCGCCAGGCGACGCTGGTCGGCAAAAAAGGCATAGCGCACACCGTTCTGGCTTGCGCTGCTGGAGGGGTTCGAAAGCCCCGGGGGCCACCAGCTGGAATCAGGCGCCTCCATGGGCTTCAGGGGCTTCAGGGGCTTCAGGGGCTCCATCGGTTTCATGGACTTCATCGCATCCATGTTCAGTCGTCCCTTCGGTCGCGCCCACGGCGCATGACCAGCGCCGCCAGCAATGCGCCGGCCGCAGCGCCAATGGCTACCGCCTTGAGGGGCTCATCCGAAATCCGGCGGACGGCCGTTTCCTGAAAATCGGACGCCTTGGCCTTGAAGTCGCCCAGCTTTTCGCTTGCCACGCCGCTTGCAGACTTGGCGTAGCCCCGGGCCGTGTTCCAGGCATCGCCGGCAATCGCCTTGGCATCGTTCGCCAAACCCTTGGCGGTGTTCAGGGCGTCGCGGCCGGTGTCCTTGGCATCGTCAAGGGCAGGACGCAAGGCCTGCACGGTACTGGCCGGGTTGGCCTTCGCCTCGCTGGCCAGCTGACCCGCCGCACTGGCAGCGTTCTGGCCGGTTTGCCTGGCCTCATCAGCAATCTGCGAGGAAGTCTTGAAGTCGTCAGTCATGGCGGTCCTTTGAATCTTTTTGGCAACAGCGCCAGTCGCTATTGGACGATCGTTGCCCAAGCCTGCGTGTGGGTCGGTTTACCCTTGTCCTGTAGGCTGAGGATTTGCAAAACCTCCGGAAAAGGCGTACGCCACCTTTGCCAAGGCCCACGCATAGCGTTTGTGCGCGATGAAATCCCCAAGCCGGCGCACTTGGCAATGCACCAGTGGACGCATGAGCCTGCGCAGGTAAAAATATCAAAAATGATAGCTGCTTACGTATGTGGCATTTGCGCGAACGGGCTGTATGGCTTGAAACTTGACTGAAAATTCGCCCTCAGTGGCAGGAACGGCCCCGGCAGGCCGCAAGCGCTGAAAAGGCTGCAGAACTGGCCATTTTCAGCATCCTTCAGTGCACTGGTGCATGCAGCACCGGCATATGCAGCGGCTTTATTGATGGCTTCAAGCCGACACCAGTCGCCCGTCCACCAGTTCGATCACCCGGTCGCAGCCGGCCGCCAGACGCGGGTCGTGCGTGACGATCAGGCAGGCGCTGCCGTGGTCGCGGTTGAACTCGCGCAGCAGGCCGAACACCTCGTCGGCCGACACGGTGTCGAGGTTGCCGGTCGGCTCGTCAGCCAGGATCAGGCGCGGCCGCAGCGACAGCGCCCGTGCAATCGCCACGCGCTGCTGCATGCCGCCCGAGAGTTCACCGGGGCGCTTGTATTCGGCGCCTTTCAGCCCAACGCGCGCCAGCAGTTCCCGCGCATTCGCTTCAGCCTGCGCGGTAGCGGTGCCGTGGGCAATGATCGAGGGCAGCAACACGTTTTCCAGCGCGGTAAAGGCGGGCAGCAGATGGTGGAACTGGAACACGAAGCCGATGGTGGCGCCGCGCAGCTTCGTCAGCCCGGCGTCGTCGAGCAACTGGGTGGGCTGCCCGGCAATTTCCAGCGTGCCCGACGTGGGCCGCTCCAGCAGGCCGATGATGTTGAGCAGCGTGCTCTTGCCCGAACCCGACGGCCCCTTGAGCGCGACGAACTCGGCCGTCTGCAGGCTCGCGCTGATGCCGTGCAGCACCTCGGTTTCGACTTCCGTGCCGACGTTGTAGCTGCGGTGAATGTCGGCCAGGCGAAGGATGGGAGCGGATGGGGTGTTCATGCGCCTTGTATTGTGAACGCATGGGTTTGTGAGGTCGGCGGCTTGAATGGCAGCGCTCTGAAGCATGTCGCCACGGCCATCAAATGGGGCAGAACCTGGCTTTGGGCTGCCCTGTGAAACGGCGGATTGCAGTAGGCGGGCAGTGGATTTTCAAATGTCCAGGCCGCTTGCCCGATCGCCAGCGCTTGCGACGGGTATAGGGTGTCCCCCTAAAATCGGCGCATGATCTTTTCGCACGCTTCGACGACCCTGCACCTCTGGCAGCTGCTGACCCGGCTTGGCGACGCGCAAATCCTCCTGCCCGCCGCAGCGATGACCGTGCTGGTGCTGTTTGCACAAGCGCCAACGCGCAGGCTGGCGGTGAGCTGGATGGCGCTCATCGCGGCCGCCGCTGTCATCACCACCGCCAGCAAGGTCGCATTCATGGGATGGGGCATTGGCTGGGCCGCCATCAACTTCACGGGTGTCTCGGGTCACTCCATGTTTGCCGCCGCGATTTACCCCATGTTGATGGTCGCTTTTTTGTCAGCGCCCTTGCGCGGCCGTCACGGGCTGGCGGTTGCACTGGGGGGTGCGCTTGCGCTGTTGGTAGGCGTGAGCCGCGTTGAAGTGGGGGCGCATTCCTGGTCCGAAGTGCTGGCCGGCTGGGCCGTGGGCGGCGCCGTGAGCGCGGCGGCGCTGGCTGTTTGCCAAACATCGCCCCTGCGCATCCGGCCCATCGTGCCGGTTGTCCTGATGGCATGGGTGGCCGTCATGCCTTTTAAATTGCACGCCTCGCCCACCCATTCTCTGGTGGTGCGCCTGGCCATGTCCATGTCCGGAAACGAGACGCCGTTCACGCGCAGCGACCTGATGCGCCGCGAACCGCTCCTCACGCCCTGATCGCCTGCACCGGGTCCATCCGCGCCGCACTGCGCGCCGGTATGGCCGCCGCCGCCAGCCCCACGCCGCACGCCACCACCGACGCCAGCAGCACCAGCATCGGGTCAAGCTGCGGCGAAAACAGCGAGCCGCCGTCGGGGCTCTTGAAGATGTGCGAAAACACCACCAGCAGGCCGAAGGCCAGTGCCGAGCCCAGCACCGAGCCGGCCAGCCCGACCAGCCCGCCCTGCAATAAAAACACCGTCATGATGCGCCGCCGCCCGGTGCCCATGGCTCGCAAAATGCCGATTTCGCGCTGTTTTTGCACCACGCTGACCACCAGCACGCTGGAAATGCCGAGCGCCACGATGATGATGACAAAGCTGCGGATCAGGTTGTTCGACACGGTCTGGTTGCTCAGGGCGTTGAGCAGGCCCGAGTTGGTCTGCATCCAGCTGTCCACCGTCAGGCCGGTCTGGGCGCGCAGCGCATCGGCGACCTGGTTGGCGCCGAACAGGTCCTTGACCGTGACGTCGATGTTCGACACGCCGCCGGGCAGGTCCAGCAACGTCTGCGCCAGCTTCAGGGTGACGAAGACCCAGCGCCGGTTCAGGTCGCGGTTGCCCATGTCAAAGAGGCCGGTGATGTCCAGCGTTTCGCTGCGGCCGCTGGCGCTGGTCACGCGCAGCTTGTCGCCCACGGTGACGCCGAGGTCGCTGGCCAGGTCAATGCCGATCAGCGTGTTGCTGCCGGTCACGTCGAAGCGGCCGCGCGTCATGTAGTCGTCCATTTTCACCACGCGGCGGTAGGCGTCGGGCTGCACGCCGAGCAGCGCGACGCTCTTGCTGCTGTTGCCGCGCGATGCAAAGGCCGGGCCGCTGACCACCGGCGACACCGCCAGCACGCCGGGCGTGTCAGCCGCCAGGCCGGCCATGCGCTCCCACTGGTCCACCGAGCGCAGGCGCTGCGCTCGCGGCTGCACCACGGCGGCCACGGCACGGTCGGCGCCGGGCGTGACGACGCGCTGGGTGACTTCCTCGAGCGGCCGGATCACCACATGCGCCTGCGATCCCAGCACGCGGTCGATGATGGTCGATTGCAGCTGGTTGATCAGCTGGGTCAAAAAAATAATGACCGCCACGCCGCCGGTCACGCCGGCCAGGATCAGCACGCTTTGCATGCGGCCTTCACGCAGAAAGCGCAGCGCCACCAACAGCTCGAACGGCATCCAGCGGGTCCAGGAACTCAAGGCGGGGCGGTGGCGGGAAGTGGTCATGGTGGAGGTTTGGGCTCAGCGCGAGATGAAGGACGGCGTTTCCATGCCCTTGACGGGCGCGAGCACCGGGCCGGGCCGCACGCGGTCGCCGGCCACGGCTTTTTCGGTCTGCGGAATCACCGCGTCGCCTTCTTTCAACCCTTCGGTGATTTCCACCGAACCGATGCCGCGCAGGCCCAGCTTGACGGGCAGGCGCACCGCCACGCCGTCCTGCAGCGCCAGCACCCAGGGCGCCTGGCGGTCGGCGTCGCGCACCGCACCCGAGGGCAGCACCAGCGCATCCTTTTTCAGGCCGCCGACCAGTTCGACCGACACCGTCATGTCGGGCCGCAGGAAGGGCGGCGGGTTGGGCACGGCCAGCCGCACCTCGACCGTGCCGCGCTGCGGGTCGATGGCCGGGGCGATGTAGTTGAGCTGCGCATCAAACGACTGGCCGGGATAGGCATCGGCCACTGCCCTGGCGGGCATGCCGGCCGCCAGCAGGCGCAGGTTTTTTTCATCCACATTCGCATCGATGCGGGTGCCGCCCTGCGCAGCCAGGCTCAAGAGCACATGGCCGGGCTGGGCCATGGAGCCGGGCTCGACGCTGCGCGTGAGCACGATGGCATCGACCGGACTGGCGATGGTCAGCCGTGCCAGCCGCGCCTCGGCCACGCCGACCGCCGCCAGCGCCTGGTCGATGCGCGCCGCAGCCAGTGTGTGTTCAATGCCGCTGGGCTGGTTGGCCTGCGCTTGCACGCGGGCCGATTGCAGCGCGCTTTTGGCCATGTCCAGCGCGCGCCGGGCGTCGTCGAGCTTTTGCTGCGAAAAGAAACCCTGCGCCACCAGATCCCGGGCGCGCTGGTGTTCGCGCTGGGCGGCGGTGAACGCCGCTTCGGCCTGCACCACCGCCTGCGAGGCGACGGGCGCGGCCACCGTGGCCTGCTGGGTGGCACGGCCGCGCGCTTCGGTCAGCGCGGCCCTGGCCTGCTGCAGCGCGGCGCGGGCTTCGGCATCCGACAGGCGCAGCAGCACGTCGCCGGCCTTGACCCGGTCGCCTTCGCGCACCCGGACTTCCCGCACCGTGGCGGTGACTTCAGCACCAATGTCCATGCGTGCCGGGGCATTCAGCCGCCCGGTGGCGACCACCGACTGCACGATGCCGGTACGCGCCACGGACACCAGCTGCACCGGCGTGCCGCGCCGGCTGGCCAGCAACGCTGCGGCGGACACGGTCAGGACCAGCGCGGCAGCCATGCCCCATTTGACAAGAGGTTTCATAGCCGGCAAGCGTAGCAGTTCAACAGCCGTGCGAGGCTGTTCAAGGTCAAGGCTTGCCAACTTCCTACGGTCCGTCGGCAGGACGGCCGACACACCCTGCGGGCCTGCATGGCGTAGATTGCCTGTTTCCTTTTTCCCGGAGGCGTGACGCACATGGCCCTTTCAGTTCCCGACGCGCTGGTCCTGCTGGGCCGCTGGCTCGAAGAAACCGGCTACCGGTTCACCGCCATCACGCCGGCAAGCCACGCCCGGGTGAATGCCCGGGGCGGCGCCAATGCCGCGGGCAACCTGCGCGATGTGTTTGGCTGGAGCCGGCCCTTTGCAACCGGCCTGCTGCCCGGCAACGCGCTGGCCTGGCTGCGCGATTCCGGGCTGCTCGATGAAAGCGGTCATCTGCTGCGCAGCCGGGTGCGGTTTGCCAGCCTGGGCAGCGCGCTGTACGCGCATTCGGCCTACCCGACGCTGGAGGCGGATGCGGTGTTTTTCGGGCCGGACACTTACCGCTTTGCCAGCCTGATCGCGGCCGAACTGCAAAGCCGCCCGCTGGGCACGGGTGCGCGCATCCTGGACATCGGCTGCGGCGCCGGACCCGGTGGCATGGTGGCCGCGCTGGCCAGCCCGGCGGCGCAGCCCGGCCTGCTGCTGGCCGACATCAACCCCCGGGCGCTGGCGTTTGCCCGGGCCAATGCGGCGCTGGCGGGCCTGGCCACGGCAGGCTTTCAGCAAAGCAACCTGTTCGAGTCGCTGGCCGGGCGGTTTGAGCTGATCGTGGCCAATCCGCCCTACCTGGTCGATGCCGGCGAGCGCACCTACCGGCATGGCGGCGGCCCGCTCGGCAGCGGCCTGTCGCTGCGCATCGTGCAGGGCAGCCTGGCGCGGCTGGCGCCTGGCGGCCGGCTGGTGCTGTACACCGGCGCGCCCATTGTCGAGGGTCGCGACCCGTTCCTGGATGGGGTGACGCCGCTGCTGGAAAGGGCCGGTTGCCCTTTCAGCTACCGCGAGATCGACCCGGACGTGTTTGGCGAGGAACTCGATTCGCCCGCCTATGCGGACACCGAACGCATCGCCGCCGTGGCACTGGTCGTGACCCAGCCTGGCGGGCCCGCGCCATGAGGTTTCTGACATTGGCAAAACCAACGGCTTGGCTCGCCTGCAAATACCGGGCTGGCTTCGAAACGCGCGGGCCGTGCCGGTAGGAACACACCGACGGGCAATAGGGCCACGAACCTATAAAACCGCCACGCTGCTTGGCTCAGACTGAAAACTACTCAACTCCGGAAAATAATCGATGTTTGTTGCAGCCCATGAATGGACCTTGCCTGGCAGTGCGGTCGGTGACGCTGCCGCATCGGCCAAGCGCGTGGACCTGCCAGCGGACGGCACGCGTGACTTGTATCGCCGGCTGGCTGGCGGCGTACCCGACGAAGCGACCCGGAACGCATCCCTTGTCTTTCTGCGTCAGGCCCTGGAACAGGCAGCGGCTGATGACAGCGACCTGCCCGGGTCGCCGCACGGCCTGGCCGCCTGGATGCATGAATCGGCACAGCGTGCCGGGGACAGCTACCGGGACTACCTGCTGGCGCGCAAGGCGGGCGCGCCACGGCGCTATTTTCAGAACCGCGCCCATGCGCTGCATTTCTTGCGCGCCGTGGCGCCGACCAAGCTGGTCGACGGCGCCTGGCTGTACGGCCTGCTGTCGCATGCACAGAATCCGCGTTTTGCCGACCTTGTTGCCACCTATGTTGAAGAACTGGGCGAAGGCCGGGCCGACAAGAACCATGTGCTGCTCTACCGCAAGCTGCTGGAGCGCCATGGCCTGAATCCGTTGCACGGCCTGCCGGACGTTTTGCATACGCAAGGCGTGCTGCAACTGGCCCTGGGATGGAACGCCCGCGATTTCTTGCCTGAAATCATCGGCTTCAACCTGGGCTACGAGCAGCTGCCGCTGCACCTGCTGGTCACGGCCTACGAATTGAACGAACTGGGCATCGACCCGTATTACTTCACCCTGCACATCACGGTGGACAACGCCGACAGCGGCCATGCGCAGCGGGCGGTGCAGGCGGTGCTGGACACGCTGCCGCGCTTTGGCGACAGCGCCGGATTCTGGCAGCGCGTGCAGGCTGGCTGCCAGCTCAGCAACGCGGGCGTCGGCACCACCGACGTGATTGCCGGCTTTGACATGCAGTGCGAAGTCGAAGCGATTTTCTCGCGCAAGCGCATGACCGGCCAGGGCGCGCATTCCGACTACTGCCGGGTGGCGGGACGCAGCGTCAACGACTGGCTCGCGCAGCCTGACGGCATTCCTGCTTTTCTGGCGGCGCTGGAGCAGGCCGGCTGGATCAAGCGCGACGCGCCGGTGGGTGAGAGCCGCTTCTGGAAACTGCTGCAGGGGGACAAGGCTGAAATGTTTGGCGTGTTCAGCCCCTACGAGCTGCAGGTCATCCACGACTGGATTCGCGGCGACGCCAGCGCCGATGGCCAGGCGCATGACGAACCCCCGTTGCTGCCCGGCCGGCGCCGCCCCAGCTTCCGCGCGCATTCCCGCCTGGTGCAGCACCAGGCAGGCGTTTTCAATCCCGGCCTTCTCAAGGTGCTGGAAACCTCACAGGAGGAAGCGCCTGACCCGGACCTTCAAGCGCTCAAGGCCGAACTGGCCGCCAGCGTTGACGCTGAGCAGCAACGGCAACTGCTGGTCCGGGCCATGTCGCCCGAGCTGCACTGGACGCCGGCAGGCCTGTACGCCACCCGCCGATTCATGCAGTCCACCGCCTGAGCTTTGCTTCTTGCCGGTCAGCGCGCCTGGGTGACGCAAACCGGTTTCTTCGCTCCGCGCTCGCCTGGAAAGGCCAGGCGCGGCAAATTGCCTTTAGCATTGCCCCACTTTCAAAACTGGAGCGATCAATGGGCATGCTGGACTGGACGGAAAAAAGCAGCGCGGTGCTGGGGCAAGGCGGCGTCATCGGGCCGGACGAGCGGCTGCCCTGGCCGCAAACGGCATTGATGGGCGTGCAACACGTGATTGCGATGTTTGGCGCGACGGTGCTGGCGCCGCTGCTGATGGGGTTTGACCCGAACATCGCCATTTTGATGAGCGGCATCGGCACGCTGATCTTTTTTGTCATCACCAAGGGCAAGGTGCCGAGCTACCTCGGGTCGAGCTTTGCCTTCATCGGCGTGGTGATTGCCGCCACGGGTTACGCCGGCAAAGGGCCGAATGCCAACATCGGCGTGGCGCTGGGCGGCATCATCGCCTGCGGCGCGGTGTATGCGGCCATTGGCGCCCTGGTGCAGCTGGTCGGCACGCGCTGGATTGAGCGGCTCATGCCGCCCGTGGTCACCGGCGCAGTGGTCGCCGTGATTGGCCTGAACCTGGCGAGCATTCCGATCAAGAACATGGCGGCCAGCAACTTCGATTCTTGGATGCAGGTCGTCACCTTCGTCAGCGTGGCGCTGGTGGCAGTGATGGCGCGCGGCATGCTCCAGCGCCTGTTGATCCTGATCGGCCTGGTCGTCTCGTCGCTGGTCTATGCGCTGCTGACCAACGGTCTGGGCCTGGGCAAGCCCATCGCCCTGTCCGGCATCGCGACGGCCGACTGGTTTGGCTTACCCGGCTTTGCCGCACCGGTGTTCAGCGCCAATGCCATGCTGCTGATCGTTCCGGTGGTGGTGATTCTGGTGGCCGAAAACCTGGGCCACATCAAGGCGGTGACGGCCATGACCGGCAAGAACCTGGACGTCTACATGGGCCGTGCCTTCATCGGCGACGGCATTGCCACCATGGTGTCGGGCAGCGCCGGCGGCACCGGCGTGACCACCTATGCCGAAAACATCGGCGTGATGGCGGCCACCCGCATTTACTCGACGGCGGTGTTTGTCTTCGCGGCGCTGGTTGCGCTGCTGCTGGGCTTCAGCCCCAAGTTCGGCGCGCTGATCCAGGCGATTCCGCTGCCGGTGATGGGCGGCGTGAGCATCGTCGTGTTCGGCCTGATCGCCGTGGCCGGCGCCCGGATCTGGGTGGTGAACCAGGTCGATTTTTCGGACAACAAGAACTTGCTGGTCGCCGCCATCACGCTGGTGCTGGGCACCGGCGACTTCACGCTGAAGTTCGGCCAGTTCGCACTGGGCGGCATTGGCACGGCGACCTTTGGCGCGATCCTGCTCTACGCGCTGCTGGACCGCAGGCAATAGCCGGGCAAGGCTGGCGCGGATTCACACTGGCCGGAAAACGACATTTTCAGTATCAAAAAGGCTTTTTGCGCAGACTGAGTCTGTGCTGGCAGCTATGAATACCGTAGCAAAACATGCGGCAGTTCCGGCAGGCCGCAGTGGCCAGTCCAACGGGGTTGCAGTCTAGCGGGCAGCCGCGCCCTGGCCCGGACGGTCTTTGGCCTTGAAATGGCCCGGCGTCTGCTCAAGCGCTGCCTGGGCCGAGGCCAGCTGGCGCTCCAGGTCGGCGCGCAGGATGATTTCTTCCTTCAGCGCCAGGTTGACCTGCGCCAGTTCGTCGGCCGAATTCTGGATGCGATTTTCAAGCTCCTCGGTGCGCTCGATGGCCAGGGCGACCTCGCCGGTTTGCAGGTGCGCCGGGACTTCCTGCGTCAGCACGGCATTGACGACGCACAGTTCGGCGGCCGACTGTCCGACGGCTTCCTGAATGGCCTCGTTCTTGTCAAGCGCGTGCTCCAGCGCGGTGGAATTGGAGGCGTTCTGGGCTTGTGGCATGGTCGCGGGCAATGGATGGGAGGAGAAAGAAGCGATCAAGCTTAGCAGAAACACGTCCGGAAACGCCGGTATCGAGGCTTGCAGGGCCGGCCGCGCCGCTGGACTGCCGGCAGGACCGGAACTACTTTTCGACCGGCGCCAGGCGACGCGGCCCGCCCGCCGGCTCCGCGCCCAGCATCCGGCCGATGGCCGCCCCGATGCGCGCGCCGATGGCGGTGCCGACACCAGGCAGCACCACCGAACCCGCTGCAGCGCCGGCCAGGGCACTGGCGGGCACCGACACCTGTACCTTGTCCAGAGGGCCGCTGAGCCTGAGCGGAACGCCGACCACGCCATCGACCAGATCGACCGAAAACTCGGCGTCGATCTTCCGGCTGGCGATGCGCGCCTGGCCCGATGCGCTCAGGACGCCCGAGCTGGTGGTGAGCCGGGTCAGGCTCACCACCATGCCTTGCGCGGTGTTCTGCGTGTCCAGCTGGCCGGTGATGGCGTCGAGCGGGGTTTTTCCGGCATGCGCTTTCCCCAGGCTGCGAATGGCCTTGTCCAGGTCAAACCGCAGCAAGGTCGAGCGGCCCATGGTGAAGGACGTGGTGGTGTGCAGCGACCGGGCCAACGCGCCCGCCGTGTCGCCGCTGGCCGACACGGTGGTGTCGCCCGACGCCTTGCCCGCAACGATGGGCGGCTGGTTGATCGCCCGCAGCGCACTGTCGACCTCAATGCCTTGCGGCTTGAATTTGCCGCTCAGGCGCAGCCCGCCCTTGTCCCGGGGCTGCAGCTGCAGCTCGCCATGGGCCGTGCCGCCCCCCAGGTTGATGCGTGCTTCCCAGCGGTCCTCCTGTCCCTGGCGGGTCAGCGCCAGATCGGCAGGCGGCGTGATCTCCGGGCGGCGAATCCGGGCCGAGCGCGGCCGCCAGCCGGCATCAAAGTCGGCTTCTCCGTCAAAACCGATCCGCACGCCGGTTCGCGAAATCCAGGTCACATCGCGAAAAGCAAATTGCACCAGCGGCAGTTCATCAAAAGGCAATGGACCCGTCTTTGGCGCTTCTTCCCGTTTTTCCGGTTTTTGCGTCACTTCCAAGGGCTGTTGGTTACCCAGGTCGTGCAATGAAAGCTGCGGCAGAACGGCGCCCTCCAGTTCGGCGCTATCCAGCTTCAGGCGGCGCCGCCAGAGCGCCGCCGTATTCAGGTAGGCCGTGAGTTTCTTCACTTCAACCGGCTGGGTCTGCGTTGTCGCGACGTTTTCAATCACCACGCGGGGCGATGGCAGCAACTGCCAGTGCAGCGCGCCCACGCTGACCGGAACCCCCAGCGCCGCCTCCAGTTCGGCCGTGGCGCGCAGCCTGAGTTCCTCGTCGGAAGGAACCAGGCGGACCAGGACAATCGCCAGCAGGCCCAGCGCGCCCAGGACAAGGCCCGCGCCCAGCAGCCATTTGCGGGTGCGCATCATGCGGTTTCCGGGTTCATTGCCATAAGCTGCAGCTTAAGCCGGACGCAGCAGACGCGGGCGCGACAAGGGACCCATCCGCTGTAGGTGACCACCTTATAGTGAAGGCTGTTTCTCTTTATGGACCCGCCATGCGAATCTGGAAGCAAGCCATCTCGGTCGAACTGCTCACCGCCTCGAACGCCGACACTGCCGTCCACCACCTGGGCATCGAGTTCCTCGAAGTCGGCGACGATTTCATCCGCGCCCGGGTGCCGGTGGACAGCCGCACCATCCAGCCCTACGGCCTGCTGCATGGCGGCGTGTCGGTGGTGCTGGCCGAAACCCTGGGCTCCTGCGGCGCGGCTTATTGCGCGCGGCCAGGCGAGCGCGTGGTGGGGCTGGACATCAACGCCAACCACCTCAAGGGAACGACCGGCGGCTGGGTCACCGGCATCACGCGGCCGGTGCACATCGGCCGCAGCACGCAGGTCTGGTCCATCGAACTGCGCAACGACGCAGGCGCGCTGACCTGCGTGTCGCGCATCACGATGGCGGTTCTGGCATCGAAATAGGGGTGAAAACCGGCGTTTGCGCTTATGGGACATGCGTTAGCAGCTATGAATAGATGAGCTAGTCATAGCGTCTGCGGCGTCAGCCAAGGTATTCAGCCTGAGGCGTTGCAATGTGGAAGCATTGGAACGTTTGGTTTGGCCCCAAAATCAAGGGTTTACCCTAACTAAAACCGCATCGACTGATAAAATTCTGGCAGCCCTCGCGCGTTCCCGCGCCATGGCCTTACCCGGAGTGATTTCAGATGTCTTTCGCCGATCGCGTGCAAAACCCTGCCCTGAGAGCAAAAATCATGTCGGCCGACGAGGCCGCCGCGCTGATCCCGGCGGGCGCCCATGTCGGCATGAGCGGCTTCACCGGCGCGGGCTACCCCAAGTCGGTGCCGCAGGCGCTGGCCCGGCGCATCGAAAAGCTGCATGCCGCCGGCGAGGAATTCCGCATCGGCCTGTGGACCGGCGCCTCGACCGCGCCCGAACTCGACGGCGCACTGGCCAAGGTCCACGGCATCGACATGCGCCTGCCCTACCAGTCGGACCCGACCTGCCGCCGCCAGATCAACGCCGGCGACATGCAGTACACCGACATGCACCTGTCCAACGTGGCGCAGTTTGTCTGGTTCGGCTTCCTGGGCAAGCTCGACGTGGCGGTGGTGGAAGTTGCTGGCATCCTGCCCGACGGCCGCCTGATTCCGTCGTCGTCGGTCGGCAACAACAAGACCTGGCTGGACCAGGCCGACAAGATCATCCTGGAAGTCAACAGCCTGCAAAACGCCGGTCTGGAAGGCATGCACGACATCTACTACGGCACCCGCCTGCCGCCGCACCGCGTGCCGATTCCACTGACAGAACCCGGCGAACGCATCGGCGAGGCGTATCTGACGTGCGATTTGAGCCGGGTGATTGCCGTGGTGCCGACCCGCCAGCCTGACCGCAATTCGGCCTTTGCCGCGCCCGACGAAAACTCCAAGCGCATAGCCGCGCACATCATCGAATTCCTGCAGCACGAGGTGAAACTCGGTCACCTGCCGCCCGAGTTGCTGCCCTTGCAGTCGGGCGTGGGCAACATCGCCAACGCGGTGCTGGCCGGCCTGGACGACGGCCCGTTCAAGAACCTGACGGCCTACACCGAAGTGCTGCAGGACGGTATGCTGGACATGCTGCGCTCGGGCACGCTGGCGATGGCGTCGGCCACTGCGTTGTCGTTCAGCCCCGACGCGCTGGCCGACTTCAACCAGAACATCGATTTTTACCGCCAGCGCATCGTGCTCCGGCCGCAGGAAATCAGCAACCACCCCGAGGTGGTGCGCCGCCTAGGCGTGATTGCCATGAACGCGATGATCGAGGCCGATATTTACGGCAACGTCAACTCGACGCACATCATGGGGTCGAGCATCATGAACGGCATTGGCGGCTCGGGCGACTTTGCGCGCAATGCGTATTTGTCGTTCTTCATGACGCCGTCGGTGGCCAAAAACGGCACCATTTCCTGCATCGTGCCGATGGTCTCGCATGTGGACCACACCGAGCACGATGTGGAAATCATGGTGACCGAGCAAGGCCTGGCCGACCTGCGCGGCCTGTCGCCGACACAGCGGGCGCGGCTGATCATCGAAAAGTGCGCGCATCCGGATTTCCGCCCCGCCTTGCGCGACTACTTCGAGCGCTCGCTCGCGGGTGCCTCGGGCAAGCACACGCCGCACCTGCTGGAAGAAGCACTGTCGTGGCATTCGCGCTATCTTGAAACCGGCGACATGCTGCCGGTCACGGCCTCGCAGGAGCCGGTGCATCTGGTTTGATGGCGTTGGGTGGATTGCGCCAGGCCTGGCTGCGGGGTTTTGTGACTACCCGGGTCGCTTTCAGGTGAACGTCCAACGAGAGAGGAAGGAAATGTCATCCCGCCTGTCTGTCATCCCTTATCTGTTATCCCTTCTCTGTCATCACGGGCTCGACCCGGGATCCATGCCTTCTCCCCAGCGGGGTCATGGATTGCGGATCAAGTCCCAATGGCACTACCTTAAGAGAAAGCTCATTTAGAAACAACGACTTGACAGTGCACAGGCATGTGTCTGATGGTTGCCGAGGGTGGGCTGAGCT
>NZ_JADOVE010000005.1:0-203560 GCF_015752225.1 Polaromonas sp. CG_9.11 | reverse complement strand
GATCAAAATATCCCTCGGCTCACTTAGTCCCCTCGAATACCGGGATAGCCTTGGAATTCCGGCATAAACCAGTCCAAGATTTCCGCCGCACCCCCAGCTGGTCAATATTCAATCGGCGCCAACAGAGCAGCGTCTCGCTGCAGGCATTGACGCTCCTATATCAAGCAATAAATGCAGCGTCTTTTAAATCAGCCAAGATGAGAGGGTACAGCTCCCGAACAATGTGGCGTTTCAAGCAACGGTGAATTTCCTTTTTTGACAGGCCTTCACCGGTACGCCGCTCTACATATTGCCGCGTGCGCGCGTCGCTTCGCATACGAACCATTGCAACGGTCCACAACGCGTTGTTGGCCTGGCGATCTCCGCCACGATTGAGCCTATGGCGTTGAACCTTGCCTGACGAAGCCTGTAGAGGGCTGGTGAATGAAAGCAGCGAGGGCGGCGATCAGCTTGTCGGGCTGGTCGCGGTGGGGGGAATGGCCGCATTCAGGCAGTTCGAGCAATTGGGTTTGCGGAACGCGGCGCGCGATGCCACGAATTTGTTCCAACGTTCCGTATTCGTCGTCCAGTCCCTGCACGGCCAGCAGCGGGCAGGTGATGGTGCTGATTTCTTCTTCGATAGACCAGTGCATGAAGTCGGAGCGCAGCCAGATATCGCTCCAGCCCCAGAAGGCTGAATCCGGGTCGTCATGGTGGCGGGACAGGCGCTGGCGCAGGTCGGTTTTTAGATAGGCGGTGCGCGCTTTGGCAATGCTGCTGACGGATACTTCTTCCACCCGAATATGCGGTGCGAGCACGATGGCACCTGCAATACGCTGCGCAAAACGGGCCGCGTAGAGCAGGGCGATGGAGCCGCCGTCGCTGTGGCCCAATAGCCAAGGCTTGTCTGTCGTGGCGTCAATGCCCAGCGCCTCCATCAGGGCAGGCAGCACTTCCCGCGCTTGCCGGTGCATGAAGTCCGTTCCCAGTGTCTCTTCCGCTGTGTGCGGCGTCGAGCGGCCATAGCCGGGGCGCGAATACACCAACCCCCGGCAGCCTGCCGCCTCGCACAGGCGCTGCGGAAACTCCCGCCACATCGAGACTGACCCCAGGCCTTCATGCAATAAGACGATCAGCGGCTGGTCAGACTTTTCGCGGGCAATCCACTGGTGCTCAATGCGAAGGCTGCAGCCTGCCCAGTGAATGTCGATGAACTTCGCCGCCAGCGTCATTGGGCCGGGCCTTGCAGGTCGCGCAGCTTGAAGCGCTGGATCTTGCCGGTGGCGGTCTTGGGCAGTTCGGCCAGAAATTCGATCGTGCGCGGGTACTTGTAGGGCGCCAGCCGCTCTTTCACGAAGGCCTTGAGTTCGTCTTCGCTGACCAGCTGGCCGGACTTGAGCACGACAAAGGCCTTGGTCTTGGTCAGGCCATCGGCATCCGCCACGCCAATGACGGCCGCCTCCAGAATGGCAGGGTGCTGCGACAGCGTGGCCTCGACCTCGAAGGGCGAGACGTAAATGCCGCTGACCTTGAGCATGTCGTCGCTGCGGCCCGAATAGGTATAGGTGCCGTCGGCGTTGCGAACATACTTGTCGCCGCTTTTGGTCCAGCCGCCCTGAAAAGTTTCGCGGGATTTTTCGCGGTTGCCCCAGTACAGCAGCGCCGCGCTTGGCCCTTGGACGTACAAGTCACCGGTGTCGCCATCAGGAACCGGGCGGCCGTCATCGCCGCGCAGTTCCACTTGGTAGCCAGGAACCGGCCAGCCGGTGGTGCCGTAGCGAACCTTGCCCGGCAGATTGGACAGATAGATATGCAGCATCTCGGTCGAGCCAATGCCGTCGATGATCTCGATGCCAAAGTGGGCGGTGAAGCGCTCGCCCAAATCGGCGGGCAAGGCTTCGCCGGCTGAAGACGCCATGCGCAGCGACACCTGGTTTTTATTGGGCAGGCCGGGCGCGGCCAGCATGCCGGCAAAGCCGGTGGGCGCGCCAAAGAACACCGTGGGTTGGTGGTCAATCCAGCGCTTGAAGGTGGCCGCCGGCGTCGGGCGCTCGGCCATCAGCACCACCGTGGCGCCGACGCTGAGCGGAAAGCTCAGGCCGTTGCCCAGCCCGTAGGCAAAGAACAGCTTGGCGGCGGAAAAGCACACATCGCGCTCGGTCAGGCCCAGGATGGGTTTGCCGTAGAGCTCTGCCGTCCAGTAAGGATTGGCCTGCGTGTGCAGCGTGCCTTTGGGCTTGCCGGTGGAGCCCGAGGAATACAGCCAGAAGCCCGGATCATCGGGGCTGGTGGCGGCGGCCTGGGCCAGCGGCAGGTGCTGCTGGATCAGCGCATCGAGCGCCACGCTGCCTTCAGGCAAGTCGGCACCGGGGTGCGAAACGATAACGGTCTTGATCTCATGCGCGCCCTTGCCCATGGCCTCCTGCAGCATCGGCAGTAGCGCACCCGACACCAGCACGGCCTGGGCGCGGCTGTGCGCCAGCGTGAAGGCATAGTCATCAGCCGTCAGCAGCGTGTTGACCGCGACCGGCACGATGCCGGCATACATCGCGCCCAAAAAGCTGACCGGCCAGTCGCTGCAGTCGTGCATCAGCAGCAGCACCCGCTCTTCGCGGCGCACGCCAGCGGCCAGCAGTGCAGCGGCCAGACGACGGATGCGCTCCGCCAATTCGCCGTAGCTCAGGGTTCCAGCATCGTCGATATAGGCCGTCTTGGCGGGGCGCGAGGTGTTGCGGGCAATCAGGTGCTGCGCGAAGTTGAACGTCGTGCCGGGCGCCGGGATGTGGGATGGGATGCGCATGGGGTTTGTCTCCTTGTCTTTTGCTTCAGAGCGCGGGGGCGTCTGCCCTACAAATGCGCCTGCACGGCGCTGCGGCGGTGGCACAAGTTCAGGGCGCGCAGCCCGCCGAATTCTTCACCGCCGCCTGCGCGGCCCGGTCCGCCATGCAGCGACTGCAGCATGACGTTGCGGTGGCCGCTCTGCAGTACGGCCATGTCAAGCGAGATCACATGCACGCGGCCATGGCTGTCGGCAAGCTCAAGGGCCGTGGTGGCCAGCGCGTCGCCATCGCTGCCATACGAACACGTCAGCAGCGCGGGTCCGACGCAGCAGGCCAGCGTTGCATCGGCTTCAACCAGTTGATGACTGGCGCCATCGTGCAGCACTTCGGCCTGTGCACTCATAAAGAGATTTTTTCCTGAAAAATCATTGCCGGCTGAATTCGATGCTGCCCTGAGGCAAGAGGTACAGCACCAGCGCGCGTCCGCTGGACACGGTGGGCTGGTGCGCACTGCCGGGTGGACAAACCAGCCAGCCGGCGGGGCTGCCGTCAAACTGCGCGCCTTCATCAATCGGCATGATCAGGTCGATCTCGCCCAGCGGATGCGCATGGTGCGGGCCGGCGATGTCCTTCATGTCCACTACATCGACCGAAAAGCCGTGCAGGTCATCAGCCTGCTTGAAAATGCGACCGTAACGAATGCCGCCACCCGCGCGGTCGCACATCCAGCCTTCGGCAGCGCCGGTCATGCACGACTGCTTGAGCTGACAGTAGGTGCTGCTGTCGACGCCATGCTCGGCGTTGAGCCACGCATCCAGTTCGGCATCCAGCGGGCGGCCGGCCAGTTGGGCTGTCAGTTGCGTGATTTGTTCTCGGAATTCTGCAGGCGGCATGCGTGTTCTCCGTATAGTGTGTTGAACTTGTCAATTCACGCAATATGAATTATTGTGCTTGTATGAACCATAATTCTTAAAAAACATCATGTCAAGCAATATATTGCATGTATCAGGGTTAGTACCTGTTTCCTTTGTACCGACGAATGATTTCGTCGAAGCGCCGCTTCCAGTGCTCAATGCGGCTGAAACTGATGAGAAAAATCCTTTCCTGGTTTCGCTGGGTGAACGGGTCAAGGCCTTGCGGTCGCGGCGCGGAATGACCCGAAAAGCCGTGTCAATCGCCGCCGATGTGTCCGAAAGACATTTGGCAAACCTGGAATACGGCGAAGGCAATGCCTCCATATTGGTGCTGCTGCAGGTGGCCCGCGCGCTGCACTGTTCACTGGCCGAACTGATTGGCGACGTGACGACCTTGTCACCCGAATGGCTGCTGATTCGCGAGTTGCTCGAAGGCCGCGACGAGGTGGCGCTGCGGCGGGTGCGCATTGCCGTCGGCGAGTTGCTGGGCACTGGCAGTGGCAACACTGCCATCAGTTCGCAGGTCGCGCTGATTGGGTTGCGTGGCGCCGGCAAGTCAACGCTGGGTGCGCTGCTGGCTGAAGACCTGGGGTTTCCGTTTGTCGAACTGAGCCGTGAGATCGAAAAATTTGCCGGCTGCAGCGTCTCGGAAATCCAGGCGCTGTATGGCATGAATGCCTACCGCCGCTATGAACGCCGGGCCCTGGAAGAAACCATCCAGATTTACCCGGAAGCGGTCATTGCCACGCCCGGCGGCCTGGTGTCGGACCCGGCCACGTTCAACCAGTTGCTGTCGCACTGCACCACGGTCTGGCTGCAGGCCGACCCCGAAGACCACATGAAGCGGGTGTTGGCGCAGGGTGACTTGCGGCCCATGGCGGCCAGCAAGCAGGCCATGGAAGACCTCAAGGGCATTCTTTCGGGGCGTGCGGCTTTCTATTCAAAGGCGCAGTTCAAGGTAGATACCAGCGCTCAGAGTCTTGACTTGACTTATCAGGTGTTGCGTCAGACCGTTCGGGAGGCGTTGCAGTTGCCGGTTTGATCGTTTACAAAAATCTGCATAAAAATGCTTGTTTGTTTTTTGTTGGTTGCATTATCATGCGTATATTGACTTTCAATGAATGCATTTTCATGCATCAAACTGGAGACCTGAACCCATGACCACTGCCACCCGTGTCGAATACCAGACTGACCCCGCGCAGTACAAGCACTGGAAACTCAGCTTCAATGGCCCTGTTGCCACGCTGGCGGTGGACATTGATGAAAACGGCGGCCTGCGTCCTGGCTACAAGCTCAAGCTCAACAGCTACGACCTCGGGGTCGATATTGAATTGAACGACGCCATCAGCCGCATCCGGTTCGAGCATCCGGAAGTGCGCACCGTGGTCGTCACCAGCGCCAAGGAAAAAGTTTTTTGCTCCGGCGCCAACATCTTCATGCTGGGCGTGAGCAGCCATTCCTGGAAGGTGAACTTCTGCAAGTTCACCAACGAAACCCGCAACGGGCTGGAGGATTCCTCCCGTTACAGCGGCCTGAAGTTCCTGGCGGCCGTCAATGGCGCTTGCGCTGGCGGTGGTTATGAGCTGGCGCTGGCCTGCGACGAAATTATTTTGATCGACGACCGCTCCAGCGCCGTCAGCCTGCCCGAAGTGCCATTGCTCGGCGTGCTGCCCGGCACTGGCGGCCTGACCCGCGTGACCGACAAGCGCCATGTGCGCCATGACCTGGCAGACCTGTTTTGCACCAGCGTTGAAGGCGTGCGCGGCCAGAAGGCCAAGGACTGGCGTCTGGTCGACGACATTGCCAAGGCCGTCGATTTTGCCCAGAAAGTACAAACCCGCGCGCTGGCACTGGCCGAACAGAGCGACCGCCCCGCCGATGGCAAGGGCGTGGTGCTCAAGGCCCTGAATCGAACCGTCGAAGCGGATGCACTGCGTTATTCGAACGTGAGGGTGGAGATGAACCGCACCAAACGCACGGCCACCTGGACCATCAAGTCCCCTGCGGGCGTCCAGCCCTGCGACATAGCTGGCATTGAAGCGCTGGGCGCCGATTGGTTCCCGCTGGTGTTGGCGCGCGAACTCGAAGACGCGATTTTGATGATGCGCACCAACGAACTTGACATCGGTGTCTGGCTGATAAAGACCGCAGGCGATGCGGCCGCCGTGCTGGCCATGGATGACGTGTTGCTGGCGAACCAGAAACACTGGCTGGTGCGTGAAACCATTGGACTGCTGCGCCGCACGCTGAGCCGCCTTGACTTGTCGTCGCGCAGCCTGTTTGCGCTGATCGAGCCCGGTTCGTGTTTTGTCGGCACTTATCTTGAATTGGCGCTGGCCTGCGACCGCAGCTACCACCTGGCGCTGCCGGATGATGAAGAACGCGCACCCAAAATCACCGTGGCCGACACCAACTTTGGCCTGTACCCGATGGTCACCGGCCAGAGCCGCCTGGGCCGCCGCTTCTACGACGAGCAGCCGGCCTTGGAAGCCGTGCGCGCCAAGGCCGGCCAGCCGCTCGATGCTGACGCCGCCTTTGCGGTCGGCCTGGTGACGGCCAACCCCGACGACATCGACTGGACCGACGAAGTGCGGATTGCCATCGAAGAGCGCGTGTCAATGTCGCCCGATGCGCTGACCGGCATGGAAGCCAACCTGCGCTTCAACGGCCCCGAAAACATGTTCACCCGAATTTTTGGCCGTCTGACTGCCTGGCAAAACTGGATATTCCAGCGGCCCAACGCCGTCGGTGAAAAAGGCGCACTCAAGGTGTATGGCAAGGGCGAAAAATCCCAGTTCGACTGGAACCGCGTCTAACCGCAATCCCCTCGTTGTGCGGCGTGGTCCGGTGGCGCGCCGCAACCGAAATTTTTTCCCCCGAATCCGTCCGTTATTTTTGGAGACCCTCATGTCCAGCATTAATTACAGCGAAACGATTCCCAACAACGTCAACCTCGGCGAAGACCGCACGCTCAAGCGCGCGCTGGAGCAGTGGCAGCCCAACTTCCTCAACTGGTGGGATGACATCGGCCCCGAAGGCTCGACCAACTCCGACGTGTACCTGCGCACCGCCGTCAGCGTCGATCCGCAAGGCTGGGCGCAGTTTGGCCATGTCAAGATGCGCGACTACCGCTGGGGCATTTTCCTGAACCCCGGCAGCGCCGATCGCGACATTCATTTTGGCGACCACAAGGGCGAAAAAGCCTGGACCGACGTGCCCGGCGAACACCGCGCCAACCTGCGCCGCATCATCGTCACCCAGGGCGACACCGAGCCGGCATCGGTCGAGCAGCAGCGCCACCTCGGCCTGACCGCACCCAGCATGTACGACCTGCGTAACCTCTACCAGATCAATGTTGAGGAAGGCCGCCACCTGTGGGCCATGGTATATCTGCTGCACAAGCATTTCGGCCGCGACGGCCGCGATGAAGCCGAAGGCCTGCTGGAGCGCCGCAGTGGCGACGAGAACAACCCCCGCATCCTGGGTGCCTTCAACGAAAAGACGCCGGACTGGCTGAGCTTTTTCATGTTCACCTACTTTACCGACCGCGACGGCAAGTTCCAGCTGGCCGCGCTGGCCGAAAGCGCTTTTGACCCGCTGGCCCGCACCACCAAGTTCATGCTGACCGAGGAAGCGCACCACATGTTTGTCGGCGAAAGCGGCATTTCCCGCGTCATCCAGCGCACCGCGCAAAAGATGAACGAGCTCAAGACCGACGACGTGGGCAAGCTGCGCGCTGCCGGCGTGATCGACCTGCCGACCCTCCAGCGCTACATCAACTTCCACTACAGCGTCACCATCGACCTGTTCGGCGCCGACGAGTCGAGCAATGCCGCCACTTTCTACAGTTCGGGCCTCAAAGGCCGCTACGAAGAAGGCAAGCGTGTCGATGACCATGTGCTCAAGGGCCAGACCTACCAGGTCATCGAGGTCAAGGACGGCCAGCTGGCCGAAAAGGAAGTGCCAATGCTCAACGCGCTCAATGAAGTGCTGCGCGACGACTACATCCGTGACTCGGTGGCCGGCGTCGAGCGCTGGAACAAGGTGCTGGCCAAGGCCGGCATTGCGACACGGCTCAAGGTGCCGCACAAGGCGTTTCACCGCAACATCGGCTCGCTGTCCAAAGTCAAGGTGTCGCCCGATGGCCGCGTGGTGCTTGACGCCGAGTGGAATGCCTGCGTCAACCAGTGGCTGCCCAGCAGCGAAGACCGCGCCTACGTCGCCAGCCTGATGGGCCGCTGCATCGAGCCCGGCAAGTTCGCCAACTGGATTGCGCCGCCGGTCATGGGCATCAACCGCCAGCCCGTGGATTACGACTATGTCCGATTTAATTGACCCCCACGCTTGTCGCTTCGCGTGGTTCGCTGCCCCCCGAGGGGGCCGCTCCGCCTGCGGCCCGGCGAAGCCGGTTCCGCGTCCGGAATTTGGACGGCGGGGATTTGGTACCGTTCTGTTTCCTGCTTTGCGAACTGTGATACCTCAAGCGGGTGGCCTGGCGTGACGGCCTTTTGCTTCCTTATTTCGCGCTTTATTATTGACGTTTGAAGCGTAGTTGCCACCAAGCCCTTATCGGAAACCGCCATGGACATGACCGAAATACACGTCATCAAGCAGCATCTGATCGACCCGGAAATCTGCATTCGCTGCAACACCTGCGAAGCGACCTGCCCGGTGCAGGCCATCACGCATGACTCGATGAACTACGTGGTCGATGCTGAAAAGTGCAATTTCTGCATGGCCTGCATTTCGCCATGCCCGACCGGCTCGATTGACAACTGGCGTACCCTGCCGCGCATCAAGGCCTACAGCCTGGAGGCGCAACTGGGCTGGGACGAGTTGCCGGCCGAACTCACCCCCGAAGAACTGGCGGCAGAAGGCGTGGCAGCCGGTGCCATTCCCGACATCGAACCGGTGGCGCCTGCGCTGCCTGCCGCCGCCAGTGGCGAGACGGTTTTCAACAGCGCCCAGTCCGGCGCAAGCCTGCCGCCCTGGTCGGCCGCGCATGCCTACCTCAATCTGTACGGCCCGAAAGCGGCTGAAAAATTCATCACCGCCACCGTGACAGGCAATGTGCGGGTGACCGAGATTGGCAGCGACGATTACGACACGCACCACATCGTGCTGGACTTCGGCAAGATGCCTTTCCCGGTGCTTGAAGGCCAGTCCATCGGCATCGTGGCGCCGGGGGTTGATGCCAACGGCCGGCCGCACCATGCGCGCCAGTATTCCATTGCCAGTCCGCGCAACGGCGAGCGTCCCGGCTACAACAACCTGTCGCTGACGATCAAGCGGGTGCTTGAAGACCACCAGGGCAATCCGGTGCGCGGCGTCGGCTCGAACTACATGTGCGATTTGCAGGTGGGTGACCGGGTCGAGGTGATTGGCCCGTTTGGCGCGAGCTTTTTGATGCCCAACCATCCGCGCTCGAACATCGTGATGATCTGCACAGGCACTGGCAGCGCGCCAATGCGGGCAATGACCGAGTGGCGCCGGCGGCTGCGCAAGTCGGGCAAGTTCGAGGCGGGCAAGCTGATGCTTTTTTTCGGCGCCCGCACCCAGGAAGAGCTGCCTTACTTTGGCCCGCTGCAAAGCCTGCCCAAGGATTTCATCGACATCAACTTTGCGTTTTCGCGCACGCCGGGTCAACCCAAGCGCTATGTGCAGGACGTGATGCGCGAGCGAGCGGCCGACCTGGCGCTGCTGCTGCAGGATGCTTCGACCTTCTTTTATGTCTGCGGCCTGAAAAGCATGGAGGAGGGCGTGGTGCTGGCGCTGCGCGATGTGGCGCAGCAGGCTGGCCTGGAGTGGCAAACGGTCGGCGCGGCGCTCAAGACTCAAGGGCGGCTGCATCTGGAAACCTATTGAAGGCTGGAGCGCATTCGTTCCGTCCAGTCGGTCGGGTTTTTGCATCAAATAGGCCTCTGGCGCACGACTGGTATGCAAAAGAAGCTATAAATTAAGTAGCAAGAAGCGGTCAGGCGCCTTGTGCGCTGTGTGGTGAGGCAGCGAACTTTCGCTCCAGCGCTTTCCCTGCAAGGTCCGGGCTGCTGCAAATTCCCCGTTAAGCTTGACACCCATGCCCGACATGTTTTCCGCCCTTCGCTCACGCCGTTCCCTTGTGCAGGCCGCGCTTGCCACCCTCGGCGCTGCCGTGTTGCCGCAGGCCGTCTCCGGCGAGGCTTACCAGGTCAGCCCGTGGGGCGGTCCGGTGGATGCTTTCGCGCTGGTCGATACCACCGGCAAGACCTGGCGACCTGCCGACTTCCGGGGCCGGGCGGTGCTGCTCAACTTCTGGGCCAGCTGGTGCGAACCCTGCCGCGCCGAGATGCCTTCGCTCCAGCAGGCAGCCGCCCTGCAGGGCGCCGACAAGCTGCTGGTGCTGGCCATCAACTTCAAGGAAAAACCGGCCAGCGCCCTGCAGTTCGCGCAGCAGGCCGGCATCATGCTGCCGGTGCTGCTCGATGTCGATGGCCAGGCCGCGCGGCAATGGGGTGTCAGGATTTTTCCGACCACGCTGACCCTGGACCGCCGGGGCCGGCCAAGGCACCGGGTGCAGGGCGAACTGGACTGGACTGGCCAGGCAGCCGGGAAGCTGATCGCCAGCCTGCTGTGACCCTGGGTCTTTCCAGCTTTCTGCCATGGCATGGCATTTCGGCCCTGCGAATTGACCAGCAAATGTTGAGCTGATACACACGACGCTGTCCTTATTCCATTTCCAAATCATTCCGCGATCAGGCGCGAAGCCGCAGGCAGTGCTGTAGCACGGCAAGGCGAAGCCACGACATATCGGCGTGATTTGGAAATGGAATTACAGAATGCTCGAATAACCCCGCGTGACAAGCCGCACGAGCGGTTGCATCGGCTCCAGCGATAATCAAGGGCTGCCCATGACTGGCGCGCTGCCCTGCAACAGCCGCCCACCCCGGCACCACTTCCCGGTGCTTCTTCACCTGCCCCGGTGCTGTGACCCTTTCACCATCCTTCCCAGGAGTTCATCGATGACCACCCTACGCCGCACCTTGCTGAAAAACACGGCCGCCGCCGCCCTGGCCGCTTCCCTGCCAGGCCTTAACTTTGCCCAGTCGCCCCTGGCTGCCTCGCGCACCCTGTTTGCACCGCAAAGCGGCGCCTGGCGTGCGTTCGAGGTCACGACCCGGGTGGACATTGCCCAGCTGAATGGCGCCACCCGCGTGTGGTTGCCGATTCCGTCGGTCAACAGCGACTACCAGCGTTCGCTGGAAAGCAGTTTCTCCAGCAATGGCACGGGCAAGTTCATGCAAGACGGCCAGGAGGGCGCCAAGATGCTGTACGTTGACTTTGCCGCTGGCGAGGCCAGGCCGTTTGTCGAACTCATCAGCCGCGTGCAGACGCAAAACCGGGCAACCGACTGGTCGCAAAAGACCGCCCCTGCCGAGGATGCCGACACGCTGCGTTATTTCACCCGGCCCACCGACCTGATCCCGACCGATGGCATCGTGCGCACCACCGCGCTGGAAGCGACGCAGGGCGCCAGGACCGACGTGCAAAAAGTCCAGCAAATCTACGACTGGGTGGTCACCAATACCTACCGCGAGCCCAAGGTGCGCGGCTGCGGCGAAGGCGACATCCGGACCATGCTGGAAACCGGCAACCTGGGCGGCAAGTGCGCCGACCTGAATGCGATCTTTGTCGGCCTGTGCCGCGCCGTTGGCATCCCGGCGCGCGACGTGTACGGCATCCGGCTGGTGCCGTCAGCCTTTGGCTACAAGGAACTGTCGGGCAATCCGGCCAGCCTGAAGGGCGCGCAGCACTGCCGCAGCGAAGCCTACCTGAAGGGCTACGGCTGGGTGGCGATGGACCCGGCCGATGTCGCCAAGGTCATGCGCATGGAAACGGCCGACTGGATCAAGAACACCATCAGCCCGGTGGTGGCGCCGGTCAACAAGGCGCTGTTCGGCGGCTGGGAAGGCAACTGGATGGCCTACAACACCGCGCATGACGTGTCGCTGCCGAACGCCAAGGCTAGCCCGCTGGGGTTCTTCATGTACCCGGTGGCTGAAAACGCTGCCGGACGCTTTGACTCGTATGCGCCAGATGATTTCAAGTACCAGATCACGGCGCGGGAAATCAAGGCTTGAGGCTGATTTTTGATAATTGCTGACGCTTGCGCATTGATGGCTGCGTTTTCTGTTCTTGTTCCTTTGCCTTTGGGTAATTTCTACTGTGGTTTGAGGGGTGAGCGCCTTCCCGGCGGGGGTGACTTTCTTTTCTGGCAAAAAAGAAAGTCACCAAAGAAAGTTGCCTTGATTCGGGGAAGAGCTGAACGCTCTGACGGGCCATCGCTTCGCTGGGCCCTGGGTTCTCTGATCGGCAGCCAGGGGCCCATGCCTTGGCTTGCTGGTTTGACCGCTCGTTCGCCAACAGCTTCACGCTCTGCTTGATCGTTACTTTTGTGCCTCAAGCACTGCTGGCACGATACAAGTCGGGTTGGCGAAGCCTAACCCGACATCTGCGACTTATGCCAAACAGGCGTTTCGCGCTTGCTGCATAAGCGCGAGCAGCTACCAAAATGAGAGTATTTGCCTTATTCCAGGAATAAACCGAGCCGGCTTTCAAACCGGCGCGACTCGCCGCTCAGCGGGTCGGTGAACGCAATTGACTTGGCGAGCAACTGCAACGGCCGCGCGTAATCATCGTCAGGCGTCACGTCGACTGGCGGGTACATCCGGTCGTTGCGGATCGGCAGGCCCAGCGCATTCATGTGCACCCGCAGCTGATGCTTTTTTCCGGTCACGGGGCTCAGCGCATACAGCGCCTGTTCGCCCCGGATCTGCAATACATCGATATGTGTCTCGCTGTTGGCTTCGCCCGGCACTTCGCGCTGCCGGAAAAAAGGCTGGTCTTGCACGATGCGTGATTTGCGCTGCAGGGGAAACCGCAGTTCGGGGCGCCACGGCGCCAGCGCTTCGTAATGCTTGACGATTTCATGCCGCCGGAACAGCGCCTGGTAGGCGTCGCGTTCTGCCGGCCGGACGGAAAACAGCACCAGGCCGGCGGTTTCGCGGTCAATGCGGTGGATGGGCGTCAGGCTGTCGATGCCCAGCTGGTTTTTCAGCCGCACCAGCAGTGTTTCCTGCAGGTAATGGCCCGAAGGCGTGACCGGCAGGAAATGCGGCTTGTCGGCCACCACCAGGTGCTCGTCCTGGAACAGCACGGCGGCTTCGAACGGAATGCGCGCCTCCAAGGGCAGGGCGCGGTAGTAGTACAGCCGCATGTGGCCTTGGAACGGGCGCTGGGCCGTCACCGGGTCGCCAAACTCGTCAGCCACCAGACCGGCGGCCATGCGCTCCAGCCAGGTGGTCCGCGTGATGGCCGGAAAACGTTCGGCCAAAAAATCGGTGAAGGTCGGCCAGCTGCCCGCCGGCAGGCTGACGCAGCTCGGGCCGACGCCGTGACGCGTCGGCAACCCGCCATGGGCCAGCAATTGGCTCACGCGCGCGTGAACACCAGGTCCCACACACCGTGGCCGAGCTTGATGCCCCGGTTCTCAAACTTGGTCAGCGGGCGGTAGCCGGGTTTGGGCGCGTAGCCATCGCTGCCCGCGCCAGCCGTGTTGACCAGCAGGGGCTCGGCGGCGAGCACTTCCAGAATCTGCTCGGCATACGGCTGCCAGTCGGTCGCGCAGTGCAGGTAGCCGCCTGGCTTGAGGCGCGCGGCCAGCTTGGCGATCAGGGGCGCCTGGATCAGCCGGCGCTTGTTGTGCTTGGTCTTGTGCCACGGGTCGGGGAAAAAGATGTGCGCGCCGTCCAGGCTGGCCAGCGGCAGCAGGTGGTCGATCACCTCGACCGCGTCATGCTGCAGGATGCGGATGTTGCCAAGTGCCTGCTCGTCGATGCGCTTGAGCAGCGCGCCGACGCCGGGCGTGTGCACTTCGCAGCACAGGAAATTCTTTTCTGGCATCAGGGCCGCGATGTGCGCGGTGGCTTCGCCCATGCCAAAGCCGATTTCAAGAACCGTCGGTACGTCGCGTTCGTAAACGGCTGCGAAGTCCATGGGGGTGCCGGTGTAGGCCAGCAGGAACTTCGGGCCGACATCGGCGAAGGCCTTGGCCTGGCCGACGGTGGTGCGGCCGGTGCGGCGCACGAAACTGCGGATGGTGCGGGGATGGCTCACGTCGGCGGGAGCGCCTTCGTGAAGGTCCGACATGGCGGGCGTGGCGGGCGGGATGGGGGGGGGAGATTCAATCACCCAGCGATTTTAGTGCGCCGCCTTCTGCCCGTCCGGCACAAGCTCGGGCAAGGCGCGCTGTTGCAGCACCACCAGCGCGATACCGCCCAGAATGGCGCTTGATGCCAACGCCAGGCGCATCGTCAGCGGCTCGCCCAGAAAGGCGATGCCGCCGATCGCGGCCAGCACCGGAACGCTTAGCTGCACGCTGGCCGCGCTCGTGGCTTTCAGCGCGGGCAGGGCGCTGTACCAGACCGCGTAGCCGATGCCCGAGGTCAATGCACCCGACGCCACCGCCAGCCAGAAACCCGCCGCGTCCAGCGACGCGCCCCGGGACAGCAGCATGACCAGGCCCAGCCCCACCGCCAGCGGCGCCGCCCGCAAAAAGTTGCCAGCGGTCACCCGCGTCGGGTCGCCCGCGCCCTTGCCGCGCAGCGAATAGATTCCCCATGACATGCCGGCCAGCAGCATCAGCACCGAACCGGCCAGCGGCGGTGCGGACACGCCGGGCAGCAGCAGGCCGGCCAGCCCGCCAAAGGCCAGTGCCAATCCAGTGATTTGCAAGGGCCGCAGTCGTTCACCCGACCAGATGCCGTAGCCGATCATCAGGGCCTGGACCGCGCCGAACAGCAGCAGCGCACCGGTTCCTGTGGGCAGGCTGACGTAGGCAAATGAAAAGCAGGCGGCATACGAAAACAGTGCCAGGGCCGACAGCCAGTTGCCCTTGCCCGCCTGCGCGCCGCGCGTGCTGCGCGTGCTGCGCACCACCGCCCAGAGCACCAGCGCGCCGGACACCAGACGGATGGCGGTGAACGACGCGGCATCGATGCCGGTTTCTTTCAGCGCCATCCGGCAGAGCAATGAATTGCCGGCAAAGGCGGCCATGGCCCCTGCGGTGAGGAAAAGGATGCGTGATGGGGTCATGTCACTGCACCTCCTGGCAGGGAGGGTTCGCAAAAAGGCCAGTGCCGGGCGCCGGACCGTGCGCAGGAAGAGCCAGCGTGTCCTGCCAGGCGTTCACCCAGCGGGCCAGCGCATCGGCCACCGGGCCAGTCTGCGCCTTCAGCCCCAGCACGACAGCCGCCCGGTTCAGCGCTGCGAGCGGGTCCCGGGTGTCTAGCGCCTGCGCGCCATTTTGTTTCGACAATTTTTCGCCGTTCGCACCCAGCACCAGCGGCGTGTGCAGGTAGCGCGGCACAGCCAGGCCCAACGCGCCCTGCAGCAGGATTTGCCGTGCCGTGTTGTCGGCCAGGTCGGCGCCGCGCACCACATCGGTGATGCCTTGCACGGCGTCATCGACCACCACGGCCAGCTGGTAGGCCCACAGGCCATCGGCGCGCCTGAGCACGAAATCGCCCACCTCGCGGCTCACATTCTGGCCTTGCCAGCCGAGCCGCCGGTCGTGCCAGCGCACGTGCGCTTCAACCGACTTGCTGGCAGGGTTGACTATGAAATCAATAGCTGCTTGCGCTTTTCCTGCCTGCGCAAGAGCGGGTTTTGATTCATTTTTATCAACCTGCAAGCGCCAGGCGCGCGCAGGCCGTCCGTCAAGGCCTGGCCGGCAGGTGCCCGGATAGACCAGTTCGCCATGCCGCTGCCTGGAATGTCCCGAAGCGGCCAGCGCGCGGGCAATGTCCAGCCGTGTGCAGCCGCAGGGATAGGCTTTGGCGCCTTGCACGAGCCGATCGAGTGCCTGCTGATACAGCGCGCCACGCTGCGACTGGTGAACCGGCGGCGCGTCGGGCACCAGCCCGCAGGCGGCCAGTTGAGACAGGATGGCCAGGTCGGCGCCGGGCAGGCAGCGCGGCGTGTCGACGTCTTCGATGCGCACCAGCCATTGCCCGCTGCGTGCGCGCGCGTCCAGCCAGCTGGCCAGCGCGGCAACCAGTGAACCGGCGTGCAGCGGTCCGGTCGGCGAGGGGGCGAAGCGGCCAATGTATTTGACCCCCACGCTCCCCACTGCGTGTGGTTCGCTGCCCCCCGAGGGGGCCGCTGCGCCTGTGGCCCGAGAATGTTGCCCCCACGGTCGCTCACTGCGTGTAGCTTCCTGCCCCCCGTAGGGGGCTGCTGCGCCTGCGGACTGGCAAAGCCAGATCCGTGGCCCCTGCTGGGTTGGAGAGGATGCCGCTACGCTCGTCGCGCCCGCCTGCGCCGCATTACAGCCGCCCGCTTCGCATAACTCTTTGTCTTGGTGAGCGGCTGAGTTTTCGGCCTCGCAAAACTGGTTCCACGGTGCCTGCTGGGTGGTAAGAAATGCCTCCACGCTGGTCGCTTCGTTCGCGGCTCCGGTCGGCATCGCCTCAACCTGTCAAAGAATCGCCAGTGCCATTTCCAGTCCGGACACGAAGCCGTCCTCGACCCGGTGGCCCAGGCACCAGTCGCCGCAGGCGCCGATGCGCGATTCGGCATCCCACGCATGCGTCTTGCCGAGCGGCTTGGTGGTCTGGGCATAGCGCCAGCGGTGCACTGACGCGTAGGGGGGCTCGGCGCGGATGCCGGTCACTTCGGTGAACGCCTTGAGCAGCTTGGCCTTGACGCGCTCGGCGTCGTCTTCGAGGTGGCGCTGCGACCACGCGGGGCTGGCCTGTACCGTCCAGCGTTCGATAGGGCCGCGCCCGGGCTTGGACGACTCGCGCGCCAGCCAGGCAATCCGGTGGTGGGTGCTGCGGGCCACGTTCCACTGCGGGCCCAGGCTTTGCAGCGTGGGCTGCTGCGCCTGTGGAAACGCCACCATCAGCGTCCAGCAGGGTGCCACGTTCACGCCTGCCACGTCGGCCAGCAGCGGCGCGGCCTGTTCCGAATCGCGCAGCAGGGCATGCGCTTGCGGTGCGGGAATCGCCAGCACCACGGCATCAAAGCCGGAATGCACGCCGGCGCCCGGGCCATCGGTCTGCAACTGCCAGCGCTTGGGGTCTAGCTTGTCTTCCTCGATATAGACCACGCGCGTGTCCAGCACCAGCTGGCCAGCATCTGCCAAAGGCTGGGCCCACTGGCGCACCAGCGCATTCATGCCCGGCTTGGCCACCCAGTGGGCTTCCTTGGCGGGCAGCGACGCCGCCACGACGCGTCCCAGGTCGTCCAGCACTTGCACGCTGTTGGCGCTCCAGGGCCGCACCAGCCCGGAAGCAGTGGCCAGGGCTTTTTCGAAGCGTTCGTCGCGCACGGTGAAATACTGCGCGCCATGGTCAAAACCGCCAAATTCGGTGGTCCGGGTGGACATGCGCCCGCCGGCGCCCTTGCTTTTTTCAAAGACTGTGACGCGGTGCCCGGCCTGGACCAGCGTTCGCGCGCAGGTGACGCCGGCAATGCCGGCACCCACGACGGCGATGTGACGCTGTACGGCAGGTTCAAAGAAAGCAGCGGTGAAGGGTTTGTTTGTCATGACTTTTTTACTTTTTCTGAGGTGAAGGAAAAGGTCGGGAAGAAATGGCATCGTGACGAAAAGTCAGGCATCAGCCAATGCCATGCGCACACTCTACACCGCAGCCGGTGCTTGGCGCCCGCCGGCACGGATTTATAGTGGGTGGGCGGGCTCCAGCAGCGCCTTGCGGGTGGCCGGATGGCCGAGCTGCTGCAGCCACCATTGCAGCGCCCGCCCTTCGGCGCCGGGCGTTGCGCAGCGCCAGGCGTAGCGCATCGGAATCATCCGCGTGGCGCGCTGCATCTGTTTTTTGACCAGGCGTCCGGCTTGAATGTGCGGCCGCGCCAGGTATTCCGGCAAAAAGCCGCCGCCCAGTCCGCGCAACTGCGCAGCGAGCTTTTCGGGCATGCCCGGAACGGTGAAAACGTCTTGCCCGCCCAGCAACCCGCTGGTCACGCCGCTGCCCTGCCTGACCGAATCGGCGACCACCACGGCGCGGTGAAGCAACAGCTGCGCGTCAGGCACCGGCTCGGCGGCCTGCGCCAGCGGATGGTGCGGCGCGACGGCATAGACGAAGTGAAGGGTGCCCAGCGGCCGGCTTTGCACCGACAGGTTGGGCGCCGGTTCCACCGCCACGCCAATGGCCAGGTCGGCCTGGCCCGAGGTCAACGCTTCGAGCGTTCCCGACAGCGCTTCCTCTCGGATCTTCAGGCGCGTCGGCGGATTCAAGGCAAGAAAGGCTTCGCACAGTTCGAGCACAGTGGTGCGCGAAACCACGCTGTCCACCGCCAGCGTGAGTTGTGGCTCCCAGCCCGTGGCCACGCGCTTGACGCGGTTGGCAATGGCGTCGAGCTCGAGCAGCAGGCGGTTGCCTTCACGCAGCAGTTCCTGGCCCGCCACGGTCAGCCTGGCCTGGCGCGTCGAGCGGTCAAACAGCAGCACGTCGAGCGCGTCCTCGACCTGCCGGATGCGGTAGGTCAGGGCGCTGGGCACCACGCCCAGCGCGCGTGCGGCGGCCGCCATGCTGCCTGTGCGGTGGATGGTGTCGATCAGACGGATGACTTCGGGCGTCAGCGCGTCGCGCACAAGATTTTGGGGCGCCAGCATGAAAATCCTTCAAAATATTTGAATGATGCCAGCAAACCGGCGCAACGATGCAAGCGCTGGCGGCACCTAAAGTCAAGGCATTGCAACGCACCTTGAAAGGCGCACCTCATGATGACATTACGGCCCTCGGGCGAACGCGGCTATGCCGACCACGGCTGGCTCAAGTCCTTCCATTCCTTCTCATTCGCCGGCTACCACGACCCGGCGCACATGGGCTTTGGCAACCTGCGCGTCATCAATGAAGACCGCGTGGCCGCCGGCCGGGGCTTTGGCACGCACAGCCACCAGAACATGGAAATCATCAGCTACGTGCTGAGCGGCGAGCTGGCGCACAAGGACAGCCTGGGCAACGTCAAGGGCATTCCGCCCGGCGACGTGCAGCGCATGAGTGCGGGCACCGGCGTGCAGCACAGCGAGTTCAACCATGCCGAGGGCCAGACCACCCATTTCCTGCAGATCTGGATCGAGCCCAACGTCACCGGCATTGCGCCCGGCTACGAGCAGAAAACCTTTGCCGAACTGGACAAGCGTGGCGCGCTGCGGCTGGTGGCCTCGCCCGAGGGTGCGCAGGGCTCGGTGCTGATCCATGCGGATGCCCGGCTGCATGCCGGCCTGTTCGATGGTGAGGAGTCGGCCGTGCTGGCGCTGGATCCCCAGCGCAAGGCCTATGTGCATCTGGTGCGCGGCCAGCTGGAGGTTAACGGGCAGGTGCTTCACGCCGGCGACGCCGCGCTGCTCCAGGCAGAAGACCGCCTGCGCCTGGCAAAAGGCCAGGCCGCCGAGGTGCTGGTGTTCGACCTGGCGCCCTGAAAGGCAAGGCGGATCACCGCCAGACGCGCAGCCGGCTTGCCCGGCGGCTTTTTTTGATTCATCATTGCATTCACTTTTTCAAGGATTCAACATGTTCGTTTCGCTTCAAAATCCCCTTTCGCTCATCGGCCGCATGCTGCTGGCACTGTTGTTCATTCCAGCCGGTTTCAGCAAGATCGGCGGTTTTGCCAAAACTGCAGACTACATTGCCTCCAAGGGCGTGCCGTTTCAAGAGCTGGCCGCCGCCGCCGCCATCGGTGTGGAACTGGGGCTGGGGCTGCTCCTGTTGATCGGCTGGCAGACGCGCTGGGCAGCGCTCGGCATCGCCTTTTTCACCGTTGTCATCACCTTCATCTTTCACAATTTCTGGGCCGTGCCCGCCGAGCAGGTCATGGCGCAGCAGCAGTCTTTCTTCAAGAACATCGCCGTGGTCGGCGGCTTGCTGACAGTGGCCGCCTGGGGCGCTGGCGCCTGGAGTGTTGACGGCAACCGGCGGGGTGCGTGATGGCCAGCGTCGCCGCTTCCAGCGACCCGGTCGTGGTCGTCATCTACCACTCCGGCTACGGCCACACCCAACGCATGGCGCAAGCCGTTGCGGCGGGGGCCGGTGCCGAACTCATTGCCATTGATGGCGAAGGCAACCTGCCGGCAGGCGGCTGGGAGGCGCTGGCTGCCGCCGATGCCATCATCATGGGCTCGCCGACCTACATGGGCAGCGTCAGCTGGCAGTTCAAGAAGTTTGCCGACGCGTCGTCCAAACCCTGGTACACCGAGTCCTGGAAGGACAAGCTGTTTGCCGGTTTCACCAACAGTGCGGCGCCCAACGGCGACAAGTCGTCCACGCTGATCTACCTGTTCACCCTGGCCATGCAGCACGGCGGCATCTGGATCAGCCAGGGCATCCTGCCCAGCAACAGCAAGGCCGCGCAGCGCAACGACCCGAACTTTCTCGGTTCTTACTCCGGCGCGATGGCGCATTCGCCTTCGGACGCCGGCGCTGGTGAAATGGCGCAGGGCGACCTGGAAACGGCGCGCAGTTTCGGCGAGCGTGTGGCGGCTGTGGCAGGCCGTTTTCACCGCTGATGTGCCGGTGCCGCGGCACCACAGCCCTTGTCAATTTTTCATAAGGAAACTGTATGACGATTGAACTCCTGCTTGACCGCAGCGCCACGCTGGCGCAGACGGTGCATGTCCGCAGCCACGAACTGGTGACCGACACCAGCAAGGCCGAAGGCGGCGACGACACCGGCCCCAGCCCGCATGACCTCTACGATGCCGCGCTGGGTGCCTGCAAGGCCTTGACGGTGATATGGTATGCCCGCAAGAAAGGCATTCCGGTCGATGACATCCAGACGCGGGTCGAGCGTGACGATGCGGACGAGCGCAAGGGCATTTACCGCCTGACCACCACCCTGAAGCTGCACGGCGCCTTGAGCGATGCACAACTCAAGGAACTTGAAGCGGTGGCCCGGAAATGCCCGGTCCACAAGCTCATGACCACGGTCACGACTGAAATTACCACCCGGATGGAGCGGCTGCCATGAGCATCAAGCTCACATTGATCGGACAGGGCAACGACCTGGGCGGAGGCTTTCTGGTCAGCCGCCTGTTGCCGGCGGCCAGCCGGCAATCGGTGACGGGCATCGCTTCATTTGGTGGAATTTTGTCTCCAGCCGCAAAGAGCGCATAGCCCAGGCCGGCGATGACTGGGCAGCCCAGCGCATGGGCCAGGTCGCCGGCGACGAAGAATTCATTTCCCTGCCCGAGCGCAGGCCGTAGGGGCGGGACAGCCCCCCAACCTTTCCAACCGCGACCATGCCAACCCTCCCTGAAATATCCCCCACGCCAGCACAGCCCGAAATCCCGCCAGTGACGCCTGCCACCCCTGAAATAGCCCCTGCGCCTGCAGTGCCCGAAATGCCAGTTAAGCCCGACTATCCGGAAATTCCTTCAACACCAGACATGCCGGAAATACCGGCAACGCCTGAGACGCCCGTGATGCCGGAGATCCCCGGAACGCCGGAAATACGCGCGACGGATTTTCAGCCCTGAACGTCGCGCGCCAGCCGCACGCCGCTGAACTGCCATTGCGCGTCGGGCGGAAAAAAATTGCGGTAGCTGGCGCGAATATGGCTTTGCTGCGTGGCGCAGGAGCCGCCACGCAGCACGAACTGGTTGCACATGAACTTGCCGTTGTATTCGCCGACCAGCCCCTCCCACGGCTGGTAGCCCGGGTAGGGGTTGTAGTTGGACTGCGTCCATTCCCACACATCGCCGAACATCTGGGCCGGTGACGCCAGGCTGGCGTGCTGCTGCGGCAGCGGATGGTAGGCCCCGGTTTCCACAAAATTTCCCGACGTTGCGCTTGAAGCGGGCAGCCGGCGTGCGGCCAGTTCCCATTCAAACTCGGTCGGCAGCCGCGCCCCGGCCCAGCGCGCCAGCGCATCGGCTTCAAAATAACTGAGGTGGCAGGCGGGCGTGTTCGGGTCAACGTCCTGCAGCCCCTGCAGCGTGAAATGGCGGTAGTTGCCAGCGTCGTCTTCCTGCCAGTACAGCGGAAGCTGCCGCTGCCCGGCCTGCACCCAGTCCCATCCCATCGACAGCCAGAGTTCCGGCCGCTGGTAGCCGCCGTCCGCCATGAATTCGATCATTTCGCCGTTGGTGACCAGCCGGCTGGCCAGCTCGAACGGCGCCACATAGGCCGGATGGCGGGGGGTTTCATTGTCAAACGCAAATGCGCCGTCCAGAGCGGCGTCAAAGCCATGCGCGACCAGGCCGCCGTCATAGCCATGCCAGCGCACCGGCTGCGGCGCGGTGCTCGCCAGCGGCCAGCGCCTGGCATAAGCCGGGCGCTGCGGGTTGAACGACAGCGCATGCTGGATGTCGGACAAGAGCAGTTCCTGGTGCTGCTGCTCGTGCTGCAGGCCCAGGCGTATGAGCTGCGCCAGTTCCGCGTGGTCGGCATCACCGGCCCTGGACACGACGTCCTGCACGCGCGCATCGACCTGCGCCCGGTATGCCAGCACTTCGTCCAGCGACGGCCGGCTGATCAAGCCGCGCTGCGGGCGTGGGTATTTGTCGCCCACGCCGTTGTAATAGCTGTTGAACAGGACGCGAAAGCCAGCGTCAAAGGGCTTGAAATCCGGCTCGAAGCGTTCCAGCACGAAAGTTTCAAAAAACCAGGTCAGGTGGGCCAGGTGCCATTTGGCCGGGCTGGCGTCGGGCATGGACTGCAGCTGGCAGTCCTCGGCACTCAGCGGCTTGACCAGTTGCACGGTTTGGGCGCGAACGTGCTCGAAGCGCAGTGCCAGCGGCGCTGACGCTGCGGCGATGGGGCGTGCAGTTTGAAAGGAAGGCATGGTGGGTTCCGTCAGGTTCGGGCTGCCAAGCATCCCACGGTGTGTGCGGTGTGGCTGTCAGACGATGCCTCAATATCGACGCGGGGGTTGAGTGCTGAATCCACTCCGCGCCTGTCGTCAAAGACAAAGCATTCGCCGTCAAAATGTGCCGGGCCACATTCCTCAAAGTATTTGAGGATGCCGCCGTCGAGCTGGTAAACATGCTCAATGCCGGCTTCGCGCAGGTAAATCGCCGCTTTCTCGCAGCGGATGCCGCCGGTGCAAAAGCTCACGATGGTCTTGCCGGCCAGCGCGTCGCTGTGGTCCTGCACCGCCTGCGGGAATTCGGTGAATTTGGCCAGGCGCCAGTCGATGGCCTGCCGGAAAGTGCCCGCCTCGACTTCATAGGTGTTGCGCGTATCCAGCATCGCCACCGGCCGTCCGTGATCATCCTGGCCCTGGTCCAGCCAGCGCCTGAGCGTGGGCGCGTCCACCGCTGGCGCGCGGCCTGCTGCGGGCTGGATGGCCGGATGGTTCATGCGGATGATTTCCGGTTTGACCTTGACCAGCAGCTTGCCGAAAGGCTGGGCCGCCGACCAGCTTTGCTTGATGTCAAGGTCCTGGAAACGCGCATCCCGTTGCAGCCATGCCAAAAAATCATGAATGGCGGTGCTGTCGGCAGCCAGGAAAAGATTGATGCCTTCTTTGGCCAGGAGCACGGTTCCCTTGATGTGGCGCGCCGCCAGCGCCTGCGCGATCGCGTCCTTCAGTTCGGGCAAGCGGTCCAGCGCCACAAAACGGTAGGCAGCAATATTCAGAATTTTCATGATGCGCAATTGTAGGCAGGCGCTCCGGCGCATGGCCCGGGCGCGCTGGCAGGGCGGCGGCAACCGGGCCGCATCCCCAGACCTAAAATGAACCGCATGTTTGTCCATCTAAGAATCCACACCGAGTTTTCAGTCGTTGACGGTACCAACCGCATCGATGAAATTGTTGAAGCCGCCGCCGCCGACCAGCAACCCGCGCTGGCCATCACCGACCTGAGCAACCTGTTTGGCACGGTCAAGTTTTACAAGGAAGGGCGCAAGGTGGGTGTCAAACCGCTGATCGGCGCCGACATCTGGCTCGAATCGCCCGGCAAGGAAGCCAGCGCGCCGGCGTCGCGCCTCTTGCTGCTGGTCCAGGACAACCAGGGCTACCTCAACCTGTGCGAGCTGATCACCCGCGCGTGGACCCAAAATGTGGTGCGCGACCAGGCGGTCGTCAAGCTGCAGTGGTTGCAGGAACTCAATGAAGGCCTGATCGCGCTGTCGGGCGCGCAGCGCGGCGCCGTGGGCCAGGCCTTGGTGCAGGGCGATAGCGCCCGGGCCGCTGAATGCGCGTTGCACCTGTCCAACATGTTTGTGCAGCGCTTTTACCTGGAGCTGCAGCGCTCTGGGCATGCCGACGACGAACGCCATGTCAGGGCCGCGGTGCAGCTGGCGGCGCAACTGACGCTTCCGGTGGTGGCCACGCACCCGGTCCAGTTTTTGACCTACGACGACTACGAGGCGCATGAAGCGCGGGTCTGCATTTCGGAAGGCGAGATCCTGGGCAATGCGCGCCGGGTGCGCAAGTTCACCCGCGAGCAGTATTTCAAGTCAGCGGCGCAGATGGAGGCGCTGTTTGCCGATGTGCCGTCGGCGCTGGCCAACACCGTTGAAATTGCCAAGCGCTGCAACCTGACACTGGAGCTGGGCAAGCCGATGCTGCCCGAATTCCCGACGCCCGAGGTCAATGGCGCCCGCATGCTGCCTGAAGACTATTTTCGGCACACGTCCTTCGAGGGGCTGGAAGAGCGGCTGCTGCACCTGTACCCGAGTCCGGCCGTTCGCGATGCCAAGCGGCCCGAATACGTGGCGCGGCTGGAGTTCGAGATCAACACCATCCTGAAGATGGGCTTCCCCGGCTACTTCCTGATCGTCGGCGACTTTATCCAGTGGGCCAAGGCCAACGGCTGCCCGGTGGGGCCGGGACGCGGTTCCGGTGCCGGCTCTCTGGTGGCCTATGCACTGAAAATTACCGATCTCGATCCGCTGCGCTACAACCTGCTGTTCGAGCGGTTTTTGAACCCTGAACGCGTCTCGATGCCCGACTTTGACATCGACTTTTGCCAGAGCAACCGCGACCGCGTCATTGACTACGTGAAGGACAAGTACGGCCACACCGCCGTCAGCCAGATCGTCACCTTTGGCACCATGGCAGCGCGCGCGGCGATTCGCGACGTGGGCCGGGTGCTGGACTTTCCCTACGGCTTTTGCGACGGCATTTCCAAGCTGATTCCCAACAAGCCCGGCCAGGCCGTCACGCTGCAGCTGGTGCCGGCCGACCGCAAGAAAAACGACAAGATGGTCTATGCGCTGGAAGCCGAGCCGGTGCTGGCTGAGCGCGAAGCCAAGGAAGAAGACGTTCGCACCTTGCTGGAACTGGCGCGCAAGCTCGAAGGCCTGACGCGCAACGTCGGCATGCATGCCGGCGGCGTGCTGATCGCGCCGGGCAAGCTGACCGACTTTTGCCCGCTCTACCTGCAGCCGGGCAGCACATCGGCGGTCAGCCAGTTCGACAAGAACGACGTGGAGGCGATCGGCCTCGTTAAGTTCGACTTTTTGGGGCTGGCGACGTTGACCATCCTGGAAATTGCGCGCGAATTCATCATCGCCCGCTACCCGGCGCAAAAAGACTTCAAGTTTGAAGACCTGCCGCTCGACGATGCGCGCGTGTACCGGCTGTTTGCCGACGGCAAGACCGAAGCCGTGTTCCAGTTTGAAAGTATCGGCATGCAGCGCATGCTGAAAGACGCGCGGCCCGACCGGCTCGAAGACCTGATCGCGATGAACGCGCTCTACCGTCCCGGCCCGATGGACCTGATTCCGACCTACATTGCCCGCAAGCAGGGCAAGGAAGTGCCCGAATACCCGGACCCGCGCGTCAAGCCGATGCTGGAGGAAACCTACGGCATCATGGTGTACCAGGAGCAGGTGATGCAGACCGCGCAGATCCTGGGCGGCTATTCGCTGGGCGGCGCCGACATGCTGCGCCGCGCGATGGGCAAGAAGGACGAAAAGGAGATGGCCCAGCACCGGGAAATCTTCCGCAAGGGCGCCGGCATCAATGGCCTGGGCGAGGAAAAGGCCGACGAGGTGTTCGACCTGATGGAAAAGTTCGCGGGCTACGGCTTTAACAAGTCGCACTCCGCCGCCTACGCGCTGCTGGCCTACCACACCGCCTGGCTCAAGGTGCATTTCCCGGCCGAGTTCTTTGCGGCCAACATGACCGTTGAAATGGACGACACCGACAAGCTGAAAATCCTGTTTGGCGACGCGCACGAGATGGGGCTGACGTTCGAGGTGCCCGACATCAACCAGGGCGACTACCGCTTCGAGCCAATCACCGCCAGGTCGGTGCGCTACGGCCTGGGCGCGATCAAGGGCACTGGCCAGCAGGCCATTGCCGCCATCGTCGCCGCCCGCAAGGAAGGCGGCCCGTTCACCTCGCTGTTTGACTTTTGCTTGCGCGTGGACCGCAGCAAGATGAACAAGCGCACGGTGGAAGCGCTGATCAAGGGCGGCGCCTTTGACAAGCTGCACCTGAACCGCGCCGAGCTGATGGCGTCCGTCGAGCGCGCCTTTGATTTCTCCGCCGCCACGCAGGCCAACGCCAACCAGGGCGGGCTGTTCGACATGTCCGACTCGCATGCGTCCAGCACGCAGGAGCCGGAACTGGTCGAGGCGCCGATGTTTGGCGTCAAGGCGCGGCTGGTGCTGGAGAAAACCGCCATCGGCTTTTACCTGTCGGGCCACCTGTTCGACGAGGTGGAGCCTGAAGTGCGGCAGTTCGCCAAGCGAAAGATCGACGACCTGATCGACTCGCGCGACTCGCAATTGCTGGCCGGCATCGTCACCGACCTGCGCATCATCAACGGCAACCGTGGCAAGCTGATCATCTTCAAGCTGGATGACAAGACCGATGTGCTGGAAGCCTCGGTGGACGAGGCGACCTACAACGCCAACCGCCATTTGCTGAAGGAAGACGAACTGGTGGTCGTGCAGGGCACGCTGCAGGGCGCGTCCGAGCGCTTTGGCCGGCGCTTCAAGCTCACGCAGGTCTGGGACCTGGAATCGGCGCGCTGCCGTTTCGGCAAGTTCCTGCGCGTCGCCGTCAACGGCACGGCGCCGGACATCTTCAGGCTGGTCCGGGACTTTCCGCCGCGCCCGAGCGGCCTGGCCGATGTGTCAGAGCCGCTGCGTGGCCTGCCGGTGCGGCTGAGCCTGCGCCGCCAGGGTGCGACGGCTGAGCTGCAGCTGGGCGATGCCGCCCGGTTTTTCCCGACCGACGCGGCGCTGGCCAGCTGGACGGCGCAGGCCGACAACGGCCTGGCACGCATCGTTTATGAATGAAATAGTGCTTTTGTGCACGATATACGGGCGCTATCAGCTATCTATTTGATAGTGATGACCCGTCCGGCCTAGTTGGGCCGGAATTCGATGATCATGGGTGTCGGCACCCGGCCATCGACATCGCGCGGCAGCGAGCCGGTGCGAACGATGGCCTTGAGCACGGCATCATCCCAGGCCTTGTTGCCACTGGATTTGCTCAATTTCTGGCTCATGATGGTGCCGTCCGCGGTCGTGGCGACCGTGACTTCTGCCACAGGGTTGCCAGGGATGTCGTCGTTGAACACCACATTCGGCAGGACCCGCGCCCTGACCTTGCCGGCGTAACCCGCCGAAGGACCGCTGGCTTTGGCAGCGCCCGCGCCAGACGGCCCGTCGGAATTTCCCGCACCGGCCATGTCCATGATGCGTTTCTGAATGGCCGCCTGGCGGGCTTTTTCCGCGCCAGCGGCAGCAGCGGCCTTTTGTTTCGCGGCCGCAGCGGCAGCGGCTGCCTCTTTCTGCTTTTCGGCATTGGCCTCAGCCGTGGCAGCGGCGGCAGCGGCCTTTTGTTTTTCAGCGGCTGCCTGCTTTTGTTTCTCTGCTGCTGCGGCGGCATTGGCGACGGCGGTGCGTTTCTCTTTTTCTTTTTCCTTGTCGATGGCCAGTTGTCGGGCTTCCTGCTTTTTTGCCTCGGCCTTTTCAGCCACTTCCCGGGCCTTGCGCTCTGCCAGTTCCTCCCGGGCTTGCTGTTCTTTTTCCTTCTTTCGCTCCAGTTCCCTGGCTTGCTTGGCCTGCAGTTCAGCCTCGCGTTTTTCCTGCAGCTTTTGCGACTTCAGCACTTCAGCCTCTTTTTGCTGCTGGAGCAGCTTGCGTTTCTTTTCTTTTTCCAACGCAATGTCCACATCCGGTAGCGGCGGCGTTTCCTTGACTTCGGGCGCTTTGGCCACGGGCGGAGCCGGGCGGGGCGGCGGCGCTGGCGTGGGTAGGACTGGCGGTGCTGGCTCGGGTGCGGGCGGTGGTGGCGGTGGGGACTGAATCTGCCGAGGTGCGGCGGGTTGCGGCACGCCAGACCAGAGTTCTGCTTCAAACGATGCCGCGTCGTCTGTGCGCTTCCAGTTCACGCCCCAGGTCAGCGCGGCAATCAGCAGGGCATGGACCAGCAACGCCAGCCCGAACGCGCGCGGCGAACCCTTGTCGCGCGGCGGGGCAAATTCAAGGCGGTCTGCGTTACTGGACATGGCTTTCTGGGGGAGGCTTGCGGTTGTGCGGGGTGAATTACTTGCTGGTTTGCACCGACAGTCCGACACGGCCCACACCGGCTTTTTGCAGCGTGTCCATGACCTGCACCACGGTTTCGTACTTGATCGACTTGTCGGCGCTGATCACCACCGGCACGGCCTCGGCGCCTTGTGCTTTCACGCCGGGCTCTCGACTGACGATATCGACCGCCACGCCGCGTACGGTGCTGGGCACCGTGTCGGTCTTGAAGCGGATCTGGACGCTTTCGTCTTTCTGGATGTCGATGCGCACCGGGCTCTGGGGCTGCTTGGACGCCTGGCCAACCTTGGGCAGGGCAATCATGCTCGGCGTGATCAGCGGCGCCGTCACCATGAAGATGATCAGCAGCACCAGCATCACGTCGATAAAGGGCACCATGTTGATTTCACTGATGGTGCGGCGCCCCCGGCCGCGTGAACTGACTGCTGGCATGGCGGTTTCCTTGGCGGGTTAGTGACCTGAAGGCGATTGCGCGCCCAAATTTCGCTGCAAAATATTCGAAAACTCTTCAATGAAGGTTTCCAGCCGGTTGGCGATGCGGTCGATGTCGTGCGCAAAGCGGTTGTAGGCCACCACGGCAGGAATCGCTGCGAACAGCGCAATCGCCGTGGCCACCAGCGCTTCGGCAATGCCGGGCGCCACAGTGGCCAGCGTCACCGATTCCATCGCCGCGAGTCCGGTAAAGGCGTGCATGATGCCCCAGACCGTGCCGAACAGGCCGACATAGGGCGACACCGAGCCGACGGTGGCCAGAAACGACAAATTCGCCTCGATCGCATCCATCTCGCGCTGGTAGCTGGCGCGCATGGCGCGCCGCGCGCCGTCGAGCAGCGTGCCGGCGTCGCTGATGTGGCGCTCGCGCAGCTTTTGGTATTCGCGCATGCCACTGGCAAAGATGCGTTCCATCGAACCCGAGGTCTTGGCGTTTTGTGCCGCGCCGGCAAACAGGTCGTTCAGGCTGGTGCCCGACCAGAAGCCCCGGTCAAACTCATCATTGAGTTGCTGGGCGCGCTTGAGCGCCACGATTTTGCGGAAAATCGCTGCCCAGCTGGCAATCGAAATGCCAATCAGCAGGGCGACGACGGCCTGGACAACCCAGCTGGCATGGAGGAGAAGGCTGACAATGGAAAGGTCTTGGTTCATGTTGAAGCTTTTTTTGTCATCAGTTTTTCAAGCGTTCCAGAATGGAAACAGGAATGCGCCGGGGTTGCAGGCTGGTGCCGTGGACCCAGCCGATGCGTATCGTACCTTCGCACAGCAAGGTTGCGGGCTGGCCGTCTACCTGCTCTGATTTTAATAGCGCCTGCTGCTTGAGGGTCATGGACGCGCGACCCATTTCATACAATCTGGCAGTCACCACCAGTTCATCGTCAAGGCGGGAAGGGCGGTGGTAGCGCAGCGTGGTGTCTGTCACCACAAACATGCATCCGCTGCTGTCTTTCAGGTTCTGCTGTTGAATACCGAGTGATCTGAGCCACTCGGTGCGCGAACGTTCAAAGAATTTCAGGTAATTGGCATAAAACACGATGCCGCCGGCATCGGTGTCTTCCCAGTAGACCCGGACAGGCCACTGGAATATGGCCCCCACGCTCCCCACTGCGTGTGGTTCGCTGCCCCCCGAGGGGGCCGCTGCGCCTGCGGCCCGGCAAAGCCGGTTCCGCGGCCCCTGCTGGTCCGGAGCGGGCGCATTCATGCTCGCCACTGCGTGTGGTTCGCTGCCCCCCGAGGGGGCTGCTGCGCCTGCAGTCCGGCAAAGCCGGTCCTGCGGCCCCTGCTGGTTTGGAGCGGGGGCATTCACGCGCGCCGCTTCGTGCGGCTTGCTGTTCGTGGAAGGCGCTATTTCGCCTGCGGACCCGCGAATGCTGGGTTGGCTCATCTGTTGGCTAGCCCAGGACGGACTCAAGCCGGGCCACGGCTTCTTTGAGTTGGTCCATTGAACTGGCCGTCGAAAACCGCACGAACTGCTCGGGCGCGGCATGGCCGAAATCCCTGCCTGGCGTGACGGCCAGGTGCGCGCGTTCCATCAATGCGAAAGCGAAATCCCAGCTGCCGGTCACGCCGAGCCGGGCCGCGGCTTCGGTGCAGTCGGCATACGCGTAGAACGCACCGTCGGGCATGACTGGCACGCGCAGGCCCAGGCGGTTGAGTTCGGGAATGAAGTAGTCGCGCCTGGCCTTGAATGCAGCCCGACGGCGTTCGTACTCGGCCAGACTTTCTGGCTCGAAGCAGGCCAGCGCGGCCTGCTGGGCGACCGTGCTGGCACAAATGAACAAGTTTTGCGCAATGCGCTCAATGACTGGCGCCAGCGCTTCGGGCACCACCAGCCAGCCCAGGCGCCAGCCGGTCATGTTGAAGTATTTGCTGAAACTGTTGATGCTGATCACGCTCTGGCCAAGTTCGCCGGGCAAGGCCAGTGCCGAATGGCCAAAGTGTTCCTCGTAGCTGAGCCCCAGGTAAATCTCGTCGATCAGTGTGATGCCGCCCCGGCTGTGAACAAATTCGTGAATGCTTTGGAGTTCTTCGGGCGCGATCGAGGTGCCGGTCGGGTTCGAGGGCGACGCCAGCAGCACGCCGCGCGTTTTGTCGTTCCAGGCGGCTTCGACCTTCTCGCGGGTCAGCTGGAAACGTTCGTCGGCCGTGGTGGGAATCAGCACCGACGTGCCTTCGGCGGCGCTGACAAAATGCCGGTTGCACGGATAGCTCGGGTCCGGCATCAGGATTTCATCGCCTGACTCGATCAAGGCCAGGCACGCAAGCTGCAACGCGGCCGATGCGCCCGCCGTGATGACGATGCGGCCGGGCGCCACGTCGGCACCAAAGCGCGACGCATACCAGCCGCTGATGCGCTCGCGCAAGGCGGGCAGGCCCATCGCCTGCGTATATTGCGTCTTGCCTTGTGCAATCGCACGGCTGGCCGCTTGCTGCACGAGCGGCGGCGCGGTGAAGTCAGGCTCGCCGATGTTCAGGAAAATCATCGGCGAGGCAGTATGGGCCACCTGCTGCGCCAGCGCACCGGCAGCCTTGGCCACCTCCATGACGTAGAAGGGCTCGATGCGGGCGGCCCGCTGGGAAATTTTCAAGACGGGGCTTTCAAAGAGGAGCAAAAGACAAGTTTTCAGGCCAGGCGCGCTTGGTCGGCCGCGACTTCTGCCGCGCGCAGCGAAGGCGCCATCTTGTGCAGCACGCCATTGACGTACTTGTGGCCGTCGGTGCCGCCAAACGCCTTGGTCAGCTCGATGCATTCGTTGATCACGACGCGGTAAGGCACGTCCAGGCAATGCGTGAATTCATAGGCGCCAATCCACAAAATGGCATGTTCCACCGGGGAAATCTCGGCCATTTTCCGGTCCAGCAAGGGAATGATGGCGGCGTCGAGCGTTGGTTCCGATTCAATGCAGCCATGCAGCAAGGCATCGAAATGGGCAGAATCGGCCTTGTGGAATCCGACCAGGTCGCGGGTGAAAGCATCAATCGAGTCGGCCGGGTTCTGTCCGACCAGGTGCTGGTACAGGCCCTGCAGCGCAAACTCGCGCGCCCGGGTTCGCGCCGATTTGTCAGCGGCCTTTTTCACCCCGGTATCGGTCAGGCCGGTGCGGGTTTGCGGTGGTCGTTTGGTTTTGATGAAGGGTTCAGCCATGAAGCTCCGTTGAAATTTTGTGGAAGGGATGTTCAGGCCAGCGCGTTGAGCAGATTCGCCATTTCAACCGCCACGCGTGCCGCATCGCGGCCTTTTTCTTCCTGACGCGCCTCGGCTTGCGCCAGGTTTTCGACCGTCAGGATCGCATTGGCAATCGGCAATTGGTAGTCCAGCGCCAGTCGCGTCACGGCCGAACCGCTTTCATTGGCGACCAGTTCGAAATGGTAGGTTTCGCCTCGAATGATGCAGCCCAGGGCAATCAGCGCGTCGAAGCTCTCGGTTTCTGCCAGCGCTTGCAGGGCGCAGGGCACTTCCAGCGCGCCGGGTACCTTGACATGCGTGATGTTGTTTTCTTTCACGCCCAGCGCTTCGAGTTCCTGAAGACAGGCTGCCGCCAGGATATTGGTGATGCCTTCGTTGAAGCGCGCCTGGACGATGCCAATCGAGAGTTTTTTGCCGTCGAGCTTTTCGCCCAGGCCTTTGTCTGCATTGAGCATGCTGCGCTTTCCTTAAACGGTTTCAGGCTGGGTCTGGGGCTTGCCGATGTAGCCCACAATCTCCAGGCCATAGCCATTCATGCTCGGCATGCGGCGCGGATTGCCCATCAGTTGCATTTTCTGCACACCGCATTCGCGCAGAATCTGCGCGCCCACACCGTAGGTGCGCAAGTCCATGCGGCCGCGCTCGGGCGCCTGGGCTGCGCGGGCCGTGCCTTCAAACTGCGCCATCAGCTGGGCCGCGCTTTCGCCGCAGTTCAGCAACACCACCACGCCCCGGCCTTCGGCCTCAATGTGCTTCAGGCTCTGGTCCAGGCTCCATGAATGCATGGTGCGACCGGTTTCGAGTAAGTCGAGCACCGACAGTGGCTCGTGCACGCGCACCGCCACGGTGTCGTCAGCGGCCCATTGCCCCTTGACCAGCGCCAGGTGCAGGTCGTGGCTGGTCTTGTCGCGGAAGGCGTAGGCGGAAAATTCGCCGCAGGCCGTCTTCAGGTTACGGCTACCGACCTTTTCCAGCAGCGATTCGGTGCGGCTGCGGTGTTCGATCAGGTCGGCTATCGTGCCAATCTTCAGGCCATGCGTGGCGGCGAACACCTGCAGGTCCGGCAGCCGGGCCATGGTGCCGTCGTCATTCATGATCTCGCAGATCACCCCTGCCGGCGAGCAGCCGGCCATAGCCGCCAGATCGCAACCCGCCTCGGTGTGGCCAGCGCGCATCAGCACGCCGCCATCGACGGCCTGCAGGGGGAATATGTGGCCAGGCTGGACCAGGTCGCTGAACGTCGCGCCAGGGGTCACGGCGGCCTGCACCGTGCGGGAACGGTCAGCGGCCGAAATGCCGGTGGTCACGCCTTCGGCCGCTTCGATCGACACCGTGAACGCCGTCGAATACTGCGCGCCGTTGCGCGTTGCCATGGGCGGAAGCTTCAGCAGTTCGCAGCGCTCGCGTGTCAGTGTCAGGCAAATCAGGCCGCGGCCAAACCGGGCCATGAAGTTGATGGCCTCAGGCGTCACATGGTCGGCGGCCAGCACCAGGTCGCCTTCGTTTTCGCGGTCTTCTTCATCAACCAGAATGACCATGCGGCCGGCACGCATGTCGGCAATGATGTCTTCAACAGGGGAAATCAAAGGGGTCATTTAGAGGGTTGCTTGTTTGAGGGGAGAGTCCTGCAGCATGCGCTCAACATAGCGCGCGATCAGGTCGATTTCCAGGTTGACCGGCGAGCCCTGGGTCAACTGGCCCAGCGCGGTATTTTCGACGGTATGGGGAATCAGGTTGATGCTGATCTCGCAGCCCGGCGCCTCTGGCGCATGGCCCGGCAGGTCCTGCACCCGGTTCACCGTCAGGCTCACGCCGTTGACGGTGATCGAGCCTTTATAGGCCAGGTACTTGCCCAGCGACTGCGGTGCACGGATGCGCAGCTCCCAGCTTTCACCCACCTGGGCGAAATACGTGACATGGCCGATGCCATCGACATGGCCCGACACGATATGGCCGCCGAGCCGGTCATGGGCGCGCAAGGCTTTTTCGAGGTTGATGACGCCCGGTTCCGCCAGGCCGCAGGTCTTGTCCAGCGATTCGGCGGAGATGTCGATGGTGAATTGGTGTTGGGCCGGGTCCAGCGTCGTGGCCGTCATGCACGCGCCGTTAAGCGCAATGCTGTCGCCCAAGCCCACATCATCGAGATAACCCGGAGGGGTCTCAATGGTAAGACGCAAGCCATGGAGTGTAGAGTTGCCTAGGCGATGGATGGCGATGATGCGCCCCATGCCGGTGATGATTCCGGTAAACATGCGGATATTTTCGCAGGGAAAAGAGGTGGAATGCCCGGGTGTGCCGTAAAGGCGTTGAAAAGGCTTGCGGATAGCCTTGGAACGCCTCGGCCTGGAAGACGCTTAGAACTGGTCGCGTCCAGCGACGCGAGCCACGATGCGCAAGTCTGCCCCCACCCTGTCAACGGACTGAAACTGCAGTGCAACCGCATCAGCCAGCGACTCCAAGGGACCAAACGCCGCCATGCCCTGACCTGGTCCAAGCAGCTTGGGCGCCAGGTAAAGCAAGAATTCATCGACCAGTCCTGCGCGGATCAGCGAGCCATTGAGCTTGCTGCCGGCCTCGACATGCAGCTCGTTGATTTCGCGGGCTCCCAAGTCTTTCATCATGGCCGCCAGATCGACTTTTCCGTTGGCGTCGGGCAGCATGACGACCGTGGCACCACGTGCTTCAAGCGCTGCCTTTTTTGCATCATTTGAAACTGCAGCGTAGATGATGCAGGTGCGATCAGCTATGAAAAGATGAGCATCCAGCGGCGTTTGCAGCCGGCTGTCCACCACCACAATGTGTGGCTGGCGGGGCGTGGCCACTTCGCGCACATCGAGGCGCGGGTTGTCTTCAAGCACGGTGCCGATGCCTGTCAGCACAGCGCAGGCGCGCGCGCGCCAGACGTGGCCGTCGGCCCGCGCTTCAGGCGAGGTGATCCACTGGCTCTGCCCGTTGGACAGCGCCGTCGTGCCATCCAGCGAAGCGGCCATTTTCAGGCGCACCCAGGGGGTTTTGCGGATCATACGGCTGAAAAAACCGATGTTCAGTTCGCGTGATTCCGCGGCTCCGGGGCCGACTTCGACTTCGATGCCGGCGGCGCGCAGGCGTGCAAAGCCCTGGCCACTTACCAGTGGATTGGGGTCGGCGATGGAGGCAACGACTTTTTTGATGCCTGCTGCAATGAGTGCATCGCAACAGGGACCGGTGCGGCCGTGGTGGGAGCAGGGTTCGAGGGTGACGTAGGCGGTGGCGCCTTCGACCGAATGGCCTTGAGCGGCCGCATCCCGAAGGGCCATGATTTCGGCATGCGGGCCGCCTGCGGCTTGGGTGTGGCCTCGGCCAAAAATTATGTCATCTGGACTAACCAGAAGACATCCCACAAGTGGGTTGGGCGAAGTGACGAGACGCGCACTCTGTGCCAAATTCAGAGCCAAGTAAATGGTGTTTTTATCAGAGGCAATTGCTGAATTCATGATTAGTCTGTAGCGGTTGCCGAACAGGTGGTGTCCCCGGAATTGACCTGCTTGCATGTCCGAACACGACCTGTATTTGCGATTTTGATTCGGCGTGTTTGCTCATAAACCAAAGAACCTGTGACATCATTGCGAGCAAGGCTAAGCGTCAGCGCGCCAAACCCACCGGCTTTGGTTTTTGAATAACCAGAGGAATCAAAAAGAACATAAGGCGAGGCCAAGCCTGCAGTTTGATTGCCGGTGACCGTGATGTAGCTGGCAGGACTACCTTGAGCCAAAATAGTTGAATCAATGTTATTTGAGTATGTTTGTGATCTGTCAGTATCAACAAACACTACCCAGCCACTACTCCAATTGGTGCCATCGACCGGCAATACCATCGCATTCATGCCCCGTTTCATGGCTTCGCCGCGAGCAGCATTGATTGCTGAAAGCAGTGTGTTGGTTGCCGATGTAAGTTCGGCGTTGCGCTTATAGGTCGTCATGCTGGGAATGGCCACCATCGTCAATATTACGCCGATAGCCAACGTGACCATCAACTCAATCAGGGTAAAACCCAGATTCCCCTTTTTGTTCCGGATCATGGCCAGCAAAGCGCAGGGTTTGATGTGCTGACCGTCCCGGTACAACCCTTGGTTCCCGTACTGGTCATCCACAGAACGCCAGCGTCAGGGTCACTGCCAACAGGCTGTGCATTTACACGAACGCATTCTGCAATAGAAAGCGTACCGCCGGTAGCAGGACAAGTGTCCGTATACATTCTGTAGGCAGCACTTGACTGGCTTTCCCCAGAAAATGTTTTAAATGGAACCGACAATGCCGTCACGCCGACGCAAGCTGTAGAAGGCGAGGGCGCGGTGACAGTGGCTGTAAAAGTGGTAGAAGTGGTGAAACCCAGATAGCAATTTCTTTGCGTCATATAGCGCTCCTGTTGCTGCATCAACTCTGCAAGTGCGGTACGGCCCTGAGCGCGGTTTCCCTTTAATATGGAACTCCTATATGACGGGTAGGCTATGGATGCCAAGATGGCGACAATGGCTACTACGATCATCAATTCGATCAGGGTAAAGCCTTGACTGTGCGCTGTTTTCATGGGACGTTCTTCAAGTTTTGGTAGTTGTTGATCTGCCGCCAGCTAAGGCGGCCTGTGACAACCGTGTTGGTGACCAAACTGCCCGTTGCTACGCCAAGAGATCCTGGCTGAATTACCTGCTGTACAACGGTCTTGGTCCGTTGGCCTGTGGTTGAGCTGATCGTGTAGGTGCTTGCAGATGGCAAATTAATGAGGAGAGGTTCGCCAAGCAGGCCGGTGGTTGAGTTTTCCACCGTGCCTTTTCCTGTAAGGTAATTAATTCGGTACTGTCTGCCGTCACCACCAGCGGCTGTGCAAGAGCCTGTGGCGCCCGCCGAGGCTGGAATCAGGCTGTTGAGAAGCAGATAGTCTCCTGCTACCTTTGGATTGGTAATTCCGCGCTCTCCGGTGATGGATAAGTCGACATAGATTCCTGAACGCTGACTGGCATCTGTGTCACTGGCAGCACGCCCCCACTTAAAAGCCGGGGTGCTTACTACGCCAGTAGATGTATTTATAGTGCCCGGTGTCAGGCGCCCACGGCCTGAAATAATGCTGGCCCCTGCCGGGCTACTGTCTGCGGCAGTTGATCCGTTATCAAAAACCTCATAAATCGAATTGCTGATCGATGATGTTTTGTCGGATGCTTCAAGGTACTTACCCGTCGCAAAAGTAATGTAATTTGTGCTGATGCCGTTTAGGTTGGGGCCTGGTACTACAGCAGGAGCCATGGAAATAGGTTGAATCAAACCGGTTGTATTGTCTGCCGTTTTGGCTATGTATAGGGGATAGGGTATGAAGGGGGCTGAACTGCCTTTCTTGTAAGGTGACAGTTTGTCCATAGTCCATTCACTAGCGCCACGCGCCGCAAAGTCGAGCTTCCAGAGCTTGCCATGCAGGTCTCCCATATATACCTGAGTAAGCTCTCCGACGTTGCCCCCGAAGATTGGCTGAAAATTGATCAGCCCTGTGCCGTTATTGGCATTCAAAATACTGTCAGCAGGCAGGGATATCTTGTAATAATTGGTTCCATAAGACCATGCCGCTCCCACAGGCTTATCCAGAGCAAGTAAAAACAGGGCCGGATTACCGGATGGGCTGAAAGCACCATTAAAAAGACTGTCGGGCAAATAGTTGTTCACGCCACTGGCAACTACCGCAAACCACCGGTAAGTAGCGGTTGCCTGACTAGGGGCACTGGTGCGCAATTTGAGAATTTGAGGCCTGCCCACGACATAACCAAGGTCCACGTCGTCGGCCCGGGTAAATTCCCACATGACATTTGACGCTGAAAAGCGTCCCGGGTCTGTTACGTCAAGGGCAAAGACTCCTGAGCCACCGGCACCAGTACCCGAAACCAGTACAGTTTTCCAGTCGCTTGCTGTACCGGATGAGCCAACCTGTGCCTCTGCCACCGCTGGCGTGCCATCCACATATGCCTGATGGTTGCTCAAGTAGGTTTTGCTTGTCAGTGCAGCCAGTTTGGTCCCCATCCAACTCGGAATGTAGCCAAAAATCTCGTCACCATTGGTTGAGTTGAAGGCATGCAGCATGCCGTCGTTGGCACCTACAAACAGCGTCGGGGTTCGACTGGCATTTTCGCTTGAAAATGTTGCATACGCACTTGTGGACGACACGCTTGCCGTGGGCTTGCCTGAAGCAACAATGCCTGAATTCAAAATGTCACCAAGAAGTTTGTTGCGGCGTCGGAAAGACGCTCCTTCATTAGACCTGTCGCCACGAAGGTAGTTCACACGGGCCTCACCCAGGCTGTCGGTAGCGGAAGCAGGTGTCAATTTGGCAAGATTGGTTTGCATAGCGGCGCCAATAGCCGCCCAGGTGAATGCGGTAGCCACCGGATTGGCCGTTGCTCCTGGCATGCCAATCACGATATTGCGGCTGATCGCTGGCGTCGGCAGGAGGCCCAGCCTTTCGGCAGCGCTCCATGTCGCTGACCCTACCGTCACGGTGCTGGTACCGGTCAAGTTGAGTGGCACTGACAACACATCACCACTCCAGTCAGAGGTATCGAAAGCAGCTTGGTAAGTTGAATTACTGCCTGTTGGCGTCAGTGATCTGCCCGAAGTTGCGGCTCCGGCAATACTTCGGGCGCTGGTAGATGCCCGGCTGAAAATGCTGTCGAAAGCGTTCAACACACCCCGTGCACTACTCTGGAGGTAGTACGTACTGGCTTCACCGGGACGGGTTGAGTCTTGCCACACGTCATTGTCATTGGTGCTATTTTGGCTTTTGAAGGGATTGCCGAAAGTGTTGTACGGTTTGCCACCCAGATTTCCTGCATCGGATTCGAATCCACCATACTTGGCCGCCGTAAAAAACTGGTTGTTGTTTTGTCTGTATGCCGTGCTGTTGGAGTTTGCATATTCATTTACGTCAAAGAAAAACGTTTTGGTGCGCAGGCCTGGCCGCTGAAGGCTCGGACTTGCGATCCAGTCTGTACCCCGAATGTCATGCGTGTGTGCCCAATACGCAGTTCCGACAATTTGATTGCCCGGCGGGTTTCCGTTAGTGGGGTTGTTAGGATTTCCAGTAGTTCTTGAGATGCCCTGTCCGTCGAAGTAGGTTGAACTGGTATTTTTTTCAAATTTTTGGACCACACTGGTCCAGGCGCTGATGTCAGGAATATTATTGGCGATGCTGACTGCCGGAAGGTTGTTGCCGTCATGGGTATTTACATCGCCAATCACCACAATATTGCTTTTTAGGCATGCATAGTCGGTCGTGGCAGAGCGCCCATCGCCATAAGGATCGGTCCAGGTTTTCGTGACTGGAAATCCATCGTAGATTGCATCGGTTGGCGAAGTAAGCCCGCTGACAGCTGCTGGCGTTGGCTGCAGACCTTGCAAATAGCGCAGGGTTTCGTAATACAACTCGCCCACCGGGTCATAGATTTTGTAGCGTCCAGGCGTGGGTCCAGTTCGGCCAAATTTGTTCAGGTAATTGATAACGCCACTGATAGGCGTTGTCTGTGTCGCGTCGTTGTCTGGGTTTGTGTTGAATACGCCAGTACTCGCGTTCCATTCCGTTTTTGGGTTACCACCCGTCGGGGTATTGTCCTGTCCTGCCGTGTCAAACGTCTTTGATCCCACGAACTTCATTGGGGCACGCAACACCCCTCCGTAACGGCCTCCGCTGTAGCTGGCGGTCTGGTCCATCAGGTAACCAAATGCGGCCAGTCTCAGCTGATCGCTGTATTTCTGGATGCTGCCGGTTGGCTTGAAGTAACCGCTGGGGTATTGCTTGCAGAGCCCGTAATCACGTACATCCTGGAGAACGAGAGGGCTGCCAGATGCATTGCACACTTGCACTCGCGAGTAGAAGAAACCGTCTGAGTTAAGTGTGGACGCTGAGGTAGGCGGTACCCAATTGCTAGCTCTCGTATAGCAATTTTTAGCAGTCCCGCTTATCGGATCACCAAAAATGTTGTTTGAGCAAGAAAGACCATTGGATGCAGGTGCTACTTTCCAGTAATTCGTAGTGACCGTTTTTTTGCCGTTGCCAGTAGTGATGCTGGCGCCATACCAAACTTCTTTCACACCTGAAAAACTACAGGTGGCATTTTCGGATGCGCAACTCACTGCATCGCCGGGTAATGCGGTGGATGAGTCGGTGATTGGACCGACATTCGATGAGTTTGTCGACGTGCCAAGGATATATGCCCCCGTGTCTCCACATCCCCCGGTTTTGCCGGTACCGAAGTAAATACGGTTCAGGGTATTTCCCACCCAAATGTCACTTCCCGCAGCCTGGGTCACCAATGCAGTGGGAACGGCACCCCAATACTTTCCAGAACCACCGCCATCTTTTTGCAGTTGCTTGCCAGGAAAGTTGCTGCTGTTCCACATGCAGACGGGATCGCCGTTAGGAATTACCGCCCGTTGCAGGATTGTCAAGCTGGCCGTATCTATGTAGCGGTCACCGCCTGATAGTGCCAAGCGCAACATGTCAATCGCAGAGTTGGACGCCCAATTCAAAAAATTGCCACTAAAGGCATTGGTGCACATATGAAGTGTCGTACCCGTTCCTGCGGAACCGCTGCGGTCAAAGCGTTTGTAGTCAGATGCACTCAGCCCTGTGGCTGGGATTTCAGTGGGCGTGTTGTTATAGCTGTAGCAGCTTTCCGCATCGTAATATCCCAAATACTCATTCAGATTGCTGTAGGTCGCGTCTGTTGTCGCATTGGACACTGGCGGCAAGTACTGCGCGCCGACGGTCGGGTATTCCACCGACAGGGCCAGCGCCATTACGGGCTTGTCACCGCCGGCCGCAGAAAAAAGCGGGTCAGTGGACAGGTTGATGACAGGAATGCTGGGGGGCGCACTTTGCCCTACCACCAACGTCGCGACCAGGACCATTGACAGCAATACGGCCAGTGGCAACCAACGCTTGCGCAGCGCGAATGCCAGCATCGACTGCTTTGATGACTTGAATGCGACGGGGAAATTCGCTAAATGCACCGAGGTTTGCGAATGAATGCGAGAACTGTTTTGCATGATGGGCGCGATTTTTTCAATCTCTGTAGGTCATTTGCAAGACCGCCTGAATATCAGCGCGGGGACCAAAACCCATGGCGGTCACGCGGAACACATATTTGCATTCGTCGTCTTTGCACATCAGGGCGTTGGTATCACCGGGATCCTTGATCGCTTCAATGATGTAGCGCGGAGCTTGTGCAGGCTGCACCCCTGCGCCCCCTGCGGTGAAGGTACGCCCGGTATAGGTGCCGTAGGCTGTCGTTTTGGCAGAACTGCTGGTGTTGGTGAAATCAACCGTCAGCCATGAGGGCTTTCCTGCGGTCACCAGACGGCACAACCCTTTACTGTTGCCTGTGGTTCCGCAGCCGTCAATAAAAGCTAGTGAGTTGGTGTCTGGCGTGAAAGTTGCGCGTCGCGAGGATGTGCCGGGACCAAACAGATCGTTTTCGGCGTCCATCAACCCGGCTTCGGCAGACTGCCAGGCAAGCATTTGATCCCTGTCATTGCGTGCCCCGCGTTCGCTCATCATGGAAACCTGGATTGCCGAGATGCCCAGCAACGAAACAATGGTCAGGACGATCATGACCATGATGAGTGAAGCGCCGCGTTGGGCGCTGCTTTCTAAAACGTAGCAAGTTATTCGTGTTTCGGGTCTCATTCAAAGCCCTTGTTCATTGCGAAGGTGAACCGTGAAGGTGACCACCTGGCGCATTCTGCTGTCTGCACCTGGAGAAAATATCGTTCCTGGATCGTTGGTGGATGACATGGCCGACCCAGCGCTTCCGCTTGAGGACGCCCTGGACTGACCCAACGGGAAAAAGGTCTGAGCCGCCGAGTCTTGCGCCGAAGCAGTCGGGCCGCGAATAACCATGCCAATGCGCAAACTTCGTACGCGCCGCCAGTTCGCATTGGTTCCAACCGGATCACTGGGCACCACGATCTGGTCAGCGCGAAGGAAGCGGTCTGCTACAGAGTCTGTAGTGGCTCCGGCAGCGGGCGCAGTGTTGGGTGTCACGTTGTCAACACCGTAAAGAACCTGAAAGTTTTCTACGCCCTGAATGATTGGTTGAGCGGTTAAAGGTCCTGTACTGCACATTAGAGAAGGCTCACCTTGGCTGAGGTCGACATACAGAACACTGGTGATGCGGTCGTCCCGGTTGATGGGGATGGCAGTGGATGGATTGCCTGCGCAATCGATCATGCTTCTATCGGATACGCCTGAACCTGGGAATGTCTCTGTGGCCTGATAGCGCAAGATAAGAATATCGCTTCCAAAACCGAGCCCAGTTGTACGGACCGTAGCAGTGTTGAATGGATCTGATGTACTCGGTGTTGAGTTGTTAAATCCGGATATGGATGGGTCGGGATTACTGGCAACACCGGTGACATTTATAAGCCGGTTGGTCGTTGCATAGATGAAGTCCTCATAGCCAGCCTGAACGCCCAGCCGATGCATCAGGTCTGTTGCGAATCGGGCGTTGTCCCTGAGTTGTGATGCGGCATCGACGGTGACGAATCCTTGACGGCTGACGATGAGTGCGGATATTGCGGCAATCACAATGACAGAACTGATGGCCATTGCAACCAGCAGTTCGACAAGGGTAAACCCTCTGTCCCGGATTGACTGTGAAGACTTCCATCGGCGCGGGGAAGGGGCAAGCTGAGCATGCAAGCTTTTCATGAGCTGCTGCCAGGTGTGATCGGAAGAACAATGGCGGGGGTTGTAGCCCTGTCGAGGGCCGCGTCGCCGCTTGAAGAACGGTTTGTCGAGCCACGGGTCCAGCCCATTTTGATCATTGCTGTTGCGTCTGTGCTGCTGGCAGTGCATGCCCATTGTGGAATGCCATTGGTATCAAATGGTGCGGAATCAATGCAGACCCTTACACGAGCGCCAGGCAGTTCGCTTGCCACCCTCGCCAGCCACTCAGTCATCTGTGCGTCTGCAATTGCGGTGTTGCTGGCACAGGCCGTTGAACTCGCAACATTAAGGCAGTAGGACGCAGTGGTTGGTGCCAGGGGGCTGGTGAAGTCGCCTAAATAAGGGTTAGCGGTTGAAAGAAGGCCGATGTCCTTGTTTCCACGCATCATTTCCGCCATCTCACGTGCTAGAACACTGGCTGAAGACTGGAGCCGTGCCTCGCGGTTGGCCTGCAACGCGGCAGCTTGCAGCCCTACCATGCCCAATAGACCAAACGACAAAATGATGATGGAAATAAGTACTTCAATCAGGGAAAAACCGTTGGAGCGCCGGACCGTGGAGTACGACGATGCTGGTTTTCTGCAACCGCACGAATCTACCTTTAACGAACCGACGGCTTCAAGACGTTTCATACTGTAATGGTATGTGACATCAAGAACAAACGGCAAGAAGCTTGCACCGTCTGTCCAGTTCAGTTGACCGTTTGGAATGAAAACCCGCCGCGATGATATCTAAAACGGTCCTGCAAACGGTCACCAACCACTGTCGGACCTTAACGCCCCACCTCATCCACCAGTATCCTGAACTCGTCAATGTCCTCAAAACTGCGGTACACGCTGGCAAACCGGATGTAGGCAATCTTGTCGAGCTTCTTGAGTTCCAGCATGACCAATTCGCCCAGACGGCTCGAAGCCACCTCGCGCAAGCCCAGGCTCAGCAGCTTTTCCTCGATCTGCTCAACCGCTGCATCGATCTGCGCGGTGCTGACAGGGCGTTTGCGCAGGGCCAGGGTCATTGAACCCAGGATTTTGCTGCGCTGGTAGTCGGTACGGCGGCCGTCTTTCTTGACGATGGACGGAAAGCTGACATCAGCGCGTTCATAGGTTGTGAAGCGCTTTTCGCAGGCGCCGCACTGGCGGCGGCGGCGTATGAAGTCGGCGTCTTCTGAAATCCGGGTTTCGACCACCTGAGTTTCAAGATGGCCGCAAAAAGGACATTTCATAAGTCCTCTGGTCAAGCATTTAAGCGTTTGAGGCCGTTGGCGCAACAGCCGCGGGCGCAAGCAGCTATCAAATGAATAGCTGTTTTACCTGTCATGTGAGTCAGCCGTAAACCGGGAAGCGGCTTGTCAGGGCATGAACCTTGACGCGCACTGCCTCGATGTTGACCGCATCGCGCGGGTTGTCGAGCACGTCGGCAATCAGGTGGGCCGTCATGCGCGCTTCCTCGTCCTTGAAGCCGCGCGTGGTCATGGCCGGCGTGCCGATGCGCACGCCGCTGGTGACCATCGGCTTTTCCGGATCGTTCGGAATCGCGTTTTTGTTGATGGTCATGTGGGCGCTGCCCAGCACGGCCTCGGCTTCCTTGCCAGTGATGCCCTTGGCGCGCAGGTCAACCAGCATGACATGGCTTTCGGTGCGGCCGCTGACGATGCGCAGGCCGCGTTCGGTCAGGGTTTCAGCCACGGTCTGCGCATTTTTCAGGACTTGCTGCTGGTACGTCTTGAACTCGGGCGACAGTGCTTCCTTGAAGGCGATGGCCTTGGCAGCAATCACGTGCATCAGCGGTCCACCTTGCAAGCCGGGAAAGATGGCGCTGTTGATGGCTTTTTCGTGCTGCGCCTTCATCAGGATGATGCCGCCGCGCGGGCCGCGCAGGCTCTTGTGGGTGGTCGACGTCACCACGTCGGCATGCGGCACAGGGTTGGGGTAGATGCCGGCGGCAATCAAACCGGCGTAATGCGCCATGTCAACCAGGAAAATCGCGCCGACGTCCTTGGCGACCTTGGCGAAACGCTCAAAGTCAATGCGCAGGCTGTAGGCAGAGGCGCCTGCAATGATCAGCTTTGGCTTGCTTTCATGGGCCTTGCGCTCCATGGCGTCGTAGTCAATTTCTTCCTTGTCATTCAGACCGTAGGACACCACGTTGAACCACTTGCCGCTCATGTTCAGCGGCATGCCGTGGGTCAGGTGGCCGCCTTCGGCCAGGCTCATGCCCATGATGGTGTCGCCAGGCTTGAGGAAAGCGAGGAACACCGCCTCGTTGGCCGAAGCGCCGCAATGCGGCTGGACGTTGGCGGCGTCGGCGCCAAAAATCTGCTTGACGCGGTCGATGGCGAGTTGCTCGGCCACATCGACATGTTCGCAACCACCGTAATAGCGGCGGCCGGGGTAGCCTTCGGCGTATTTGTTGGTGAGCTGCGAGCCTTGCGCAGCCATGACGGCGGGCGAGGCATAGTTTTCGCTGGCAATCAACTCGATGTGATGCTCTTGCCGGGCGTTTTCAGCCTGGATGGCCGCAAAGATTTCGGGGTCGGTCTGTTCGATGAGAATATTGCGATGGTACATGGCAGTCCTTCAAGACTTCGGTTCCTTGTCCTTTGGCTCTGTTGCAGAGCCGAGGAAGCAAGGGCTGCCCAGGCGAACGGCTGAACGCTTTTTGGCCCGATGGCCGCAAACGGTGCGCTTCCCCGTGGTGTCCCACGTCCGCATCAATGGTTGAAAACCTGGATGCCTATCGCCAGTCGCGCACCGCGCTAGTGTAGCGCAGGGCGCCCAGCCGGCTTGTTCGCTCCCTCAGGACTGGTCCAATTGCGCAACTTCGTCTGAAGTCTTCGGTTTGGCGGGAAAGGACACCGATGTGGTTTGCGCAGGTGCTGGCGCTGCAACAAAACGCGGTGTGGTCGTGGGCGGGCGCTTGCCGCCCACCACGGCCAGCAGGCGGGCGCGTTCAGCCATCACCTTGCTGGCATAGCCGCCGTCGCTTTCCAGGTTGGCGGCGCCAACATAGTATTTCAGCCCGCCTTCAATGGAGCCGGCGCGCGTGATGCACTCCTGCAGTACCTTGACGCCGACACGCAGGTTGGCCACCGGGTCAAAGGCTGCGAGCCGGCCGCCGATCTTGGCGTATTTGTCATGGTGAACCTGCGTCATGACCTGCATCAGGCCCTGGGCGCCGACCGGGCTTTGGGCGAACGGGTTGAAGCCCGACTCAATCGCCATGATCGCCAGGATCAGTGTCGGATCTAGCTTGACGTTGTGGCCGATTTCGAAGGCTTCGGCCACCAGTGCCCCGACGGGCTCCTGCGCCACCGAGTACTTTTTGCTTATCCAGGAGGCGACCGCCGCCTGCTGGCTCGAAAGGACCTTGGGCTTGTCGGCCACCGGACGCTCGGCCACCACCGGTTCCCTGGGCGTGAAGCTTTCCGGTTCGACCACGACGCCGCGTCGCTCTTGCAGCCAGGCCATGAGCTTGATCTCGCCTGTGTCGCGCAGGTCGGGACGGGCCATCAGAGTGACCACGGCAAAGGCAACAGCCAATCCAATCAGGGCAAAACTGCTGTGCGTGATCACAAAAAATCCGCGGGCAATGTCGTCTGCAACCGTCCCCAGGCCGCTTTTCGCATTCTTCAGACAAGCCTTGACGTTGAAGTCAAGACGGTTATTCACTAGCGCTGTCATAGCACTCCTTTCTTTGCATGCAAACCTTGTGGGGTGGCGCAGGCTTTGATTGGGTCGCCATCAAACCAGGCAGACGCCTGCTGGTTGTTGACCCTCGTTGATACTGCCAGGGAAGGCAGCGCGTTCGGGTAAGCCCTTATCTTTGTAGAACTTGTGGGCATTCTAATTTCTGGTCAAATAACCTGTCAATCATAAAGAATTTGATTGATATTCTTAAAAGTGGTTACAAAAGGCCTTTTTGTTGAAAAAACGCCTTATTCGACGCTCTACAGTGTTTCTTTGCAATGCTTGCTTCATGTAACGTCTGGCGTCGATCCGCACTGAGTTTTTTCGGCTGCAGCCAGAAGAGGACTAAGAAAATTTCAATCACCCCGGTTTGCGTGATTGAAAAATTAGGCTTGCGGGCGAGATGTTGCGGCCTTAACCTTCAGTTGTCCGGGTTTTTCGGACACCAACCGGGTAACCAGTCCCGGTAATACCCGGAAGCAATCACTTGCTTCCATCGCACTGCGAGACGATTCATCTCTCCTTTTGCGAAGCCAGATGGCATGGGTTTTATGCCCGCCATCAACCCCGGTCGGTGATGCTGACCGGGGTTTCTCTTTTTTCCGGCAACCCACTTCACGACAGGACATTGACCTTTCCGGTTAGGGGTCAAAAAATCACGCAGTTTCGGCTGTCAATTAAAACAATTCAGTGCGGCGAAACCGTCAAAACAACTTTTGTGCCCCGCTCTGGCTCCGTGCTTCACTCACCCCGCTGACTTCAATGTGCGGCCTGGTCCATGGGCATCGGGCTGTTGGTTCGGGCGGTGGCTTGTACCGTCGCTCCGCTGATCGTCACGTCGAGGCTCGAACGCCGGGGTTCTGAAAAACTTGCGTGCCATGTGAGTGTCGGTTCAGTGGATTTCAGGCCTTGGTCGCTGGACCTGACGCTTCATGACCTGGCGGTCACCGAGGTCGATCCGGACACTCTCCGGCCGGCTTCGCCACAGGCCGTTCCCCAGCTGAAAATCCGGCGCCACTATATAGATGCGGAACTGGCGTCGCTGCTGCGGCTGGCGCCTGTGACAGATGCACTGAGGCTCGAGGAACCGGCGCTCTCTGACCTATTTCGGCCAGGGCCGCCAGGACATCGACGACATCCTGGCGCGGTTCAAAACGGCTGAATCGCAACCGGCTGGCAGCGGCGGGCGGTTTGCACTTTACAAACTGGTGCCAAACGGCGGCCGGCTGGGCGTTGTGGATGAATCGGTCCACATGACGCATGCCCTGAGGGACCTGCATGTTGCGGTGCCATTCCTGATTAATCTGCCCTCGCAGCGCGAGATCAAGACAGCGCACCGGCTGGGTTCCGTGCGCAACGGCAGCCGGTTTGACACGGCGGCCGTGGCCACGCCGTTTGCGCCGATGCGTCAGACCGAGACGACGCTCCAGCTGCCTGATCTTGATTTGCAGCCCTATCGGCGTACTGGCCCGACAGCCTGCCGTTCCGGTTGCAAAGCGCTGTGCTGCAGGTCGAACTCAAGCTCGGTTTCGAGCAAAATCTCGCACCGGCCGTGACGATTTCCGCAAGTGTCACGGCTGAAAAGATCAGTCTGCTGGAGGCCGGGCAACTCCCCTGACGCCGGTCCCGAGCTGCTGGCTTTTGACCGCCTGCACCTTGCGCTGGACGATGTGCGACCGCTGCAGCGGCGGGTCAAGCTGTCGGCAGTGGCGCTGAGCGTGCCCACGCTGTCGGTGGCGCGCGACCGGACAGCGTGGCGCAACCGGCTGTCGGTCAGCCAGCCGGGTACTACAAAAAGCGTAGCTGCAAGTGCAGGTCCAGCAAGCGCAACAGGCCAAAATGATGCAGAAAAGCAGACTGCAGCAGCTTTCGACCAACCTTGGCGCATTCAGGTGGGTAGGGTGGATGTCAATGGCGGTTCGCTCAATCACCCGCAGTTCAGCATCGGCCTGGTCATCATCACGGTGATTCTGAATGTCATTCCCAAGGCGCTGGCTGATCGCCCGGCACAGCAGCTGACGGCGGTTGGAATCGACAGTCTGGACGCCAAGCGCGACGCCTTTCAGCGCGAGTAGCTGGCCGAGCGAGCGTGCGCCCCAAAGCGTCGCCAGCAGGCCCGGCAGGGCGCCGCAGCGACCGAACTCCCCAGCTTCAGCCCGGACCAATACCCGGCGCTACTCAAGGCGTTATACCGGCAAAGCGAGCCGCCCAACCTGGTCGGCCTGGTAAACATTCAGCGGGTCGGCGAGATGGAAAGCTGCTGGTTTGCGGCATTCCGGTCAGCGGCGAGGGCCTGCGCCAGCTGGCTGTCAGGCGCGGCCAGGCGCTCAAGGATTGCCTGGTTTCTCGTGATTTTCCGCCCGTCAGGCTGTTCCTGGGCGCTGCCCGCGCCGTACGGCCAGACGCCAAATGGGCATCGCATGCCGAACTTAATTTGGCAATGCCGTAAAAACAGCGAAAATACGCGGATTGCTTTAATGTCTAAAGCTGTAGGTAGCCAGGCCTTGCAAGCCACAAACCAAATTTTTCTTCGCTGACAGAACTTCCTGTTCTTCGCCCCCTGACTCTTGACGCTGCCGGCAGGCACGCCCGTCGGGGGCTTTGAATGCGTGGCGCAGGTGCTGTTGCTGGCGGCTTTTTTTCCGAAACGATTGTCAACTATGCTGCGCTTTCCCTTGTCCAAATCTTCCAAAGCCGACACCACGCTGGCCGCTGCCGTGAAATCCGGTACCGCCAAAGCCGCCGAAGCCCATCCGCTGGACGGCCTGACGGGCGGCGCTTTTTCTGCCTCCACATCGGGCGAGCGGGCTTCCCGCATTCGCCAGTGGCTGGCCACCGACCCCAGCGTCGAGCAGATGGCCGAGGTGTACAAGGACCTGGCCAACCGCGACAAGGGCGCGGCCAAGCCGCTGAAGGAAAAGCTCGATGAAGCCCGGCGCAGCAAGGGCCAGGAAGCCGTGGCCGTCGAATGGGCTGAAAAAGCCCAGGCGCTGCTGGCGTTGCCCAAGCTCAACCTGGCCAATGCCCTGGCCTGGCAGCGCGACGCCGCCAAGGCCGGCGCGCCGCTGTCCAAGGAGCCGCTGGCCGGCCTGAAGGTGCAACTGGCCGAGCGCGTCAAGACGATTGAAGACCTGCAGCACCGCACCCAGGTGCAGCGCGAAGCCGCCGTGCTGATTGCCCAGCGCATCGAAGTGCTGTCGATCAAGCCGTGGCGCGATGCCGTGGCCGTGCTCGACACGCTGCGCACCGACGTGGCGCACTGGCAGGCACAGGCCGACGAACTGGCGCAGGACGCCAACTGGGCCAGCGTCGATGCCAAGTTCCCGCCGCTGCTCGATGCCTCGCGCGGCCAGCTGCTGGCCGTCTGGGAAGCTTTTCAAAGCGCCCTGGCCGTGGCCATGAAAGCCGCCGAGGACAGTGCCGCGCCACTGCCGGCCGTGCCGGTCTGGGCCGACGAGCTGCGCGCTGCGCGCGGCCTGCCGACCTCGAAATCCGAACAGCAGGGGGCTGCCGACACCGGCCAGCCGGCCCGCGCGCCCAAGACGCGGATGGACCCGGCCGCGCTGAACGACCTGCGCGCCAAGTCGTCCGCTTTTGTGCAGCAGGCACTTGCCAGGCTGGAGCATGAAGTCACCGAAGGCCACGGCAAGTCCACGCCCAAGGTCGCCGCCGAACTGCGCCAGGCGCTGAAGGACAACATCCGCAACATCGACAGCAAGCTGGAGGCCGCCGCGCATGCCGCGCTGACCGCCGCTGGCGAACTGGAAGGCTGGCAGCGCTGGCGTGCCGACCAGATCCGCGAGGAACTGGTTGTCAAGGCCGAGGCGCTGCTCGTCAAGCCGCTGGGCGGCCGCAAGCAGCAGGACGCGCTGCGCCACATGCGCGAGCAGTGGAAAACCAGCGACCAGGGCGGCACACCCAACCATGCGCTGTGGAAGCGTTTTGACGACGCCTGCAACGAAGCGCACAAGGTCGTCGAAGCCTGGCTGGAAAAGGTCAAGGAACAGGCCGAAGCGCACAAGGCCCAGCGCCAGGCGCTGATCGACGAAGTGCTGGTCTGGGCTGAAGCCCACAAGGACAACAGCGACTGGAAGATGCACATTCGCAGCCTGAACGGCTTTGTTGAAAAATGGCGCGAAGCCGGCCACCTGGGTGACAAGGCATTTGCCGAAGTCCAGCCGCTGTGGAAAGCCGCCATGGACCAGGCCGATGCCGGCCTGACCGCCGCCCGAGGCGCCAGCCTGGCGCGCCGCCGGGCCATGATTGAGGAAGCGCAAGCGCTGGGCGCCGAGCCACAGCTGCGCATCGATGCCGTCAAGTCGCTGCAGCAGCGCTGGCAGCATGAAGCGCAAAGCGTGCCGATCGAGCGCAAGCAGGAACAAAAGTTGTGGGACGCCTTCCGCAAGCCGATTGACGACGCCTTCCAGCGCAAGACTGTCGAGCGCGAAAAAGCTGCTTCCGCGCTGGGCGAACACGACCGCTACGTGCTGGATGCCGCCAAGGCCGTCGAACTGGCGACTGCCAGCGGCGATGCGCAAAAAATCCATGCTGCCGCCAAGGCGCTGGAGGCCGCCGTGCGCGGACAGGTAGCCGCCGCCGCAGCCGATGCCAAGACCGCTGCCGACGTGGCCGACGCTGCCGCCAGCGGCGTGAAGCCATTGGATTCTGAACAAAATAACCCTTCTGCGCAGGGTGCACAAGGCGATGCAGCTACGGAAAGCATAGCAATTGAGCCCGCCGTCGATGCCGACGGCAACCCGACCGCTGAAGCCATTGAGGACGATTTTTCCGAATCCGCACAGCCCGCCACCGAGCCTGCCGAACCTGTGCCCGCGCCGAAGCCTGCCGCCAAGCCTGTCGTCGCCATGCGCGGTGACGACCGTCCCGGCATGCGCAAGGCCGAACCCGCCGGTCCTGCTGGCCGTGGCGGCAAGTTCGGCGACCGCAAGGACGCGCGTCCGGGCGGCAAGCCCAGCGGCCCGCGCCAGAGCACCGACAACAAGTTCGAGCCTTACCGTCCCGAACGCACCGAGCGTTTCAGCGAACGCAGCGAGCGTCCGGCCTTCGAAGATCGCGGTCCGCGCCTGGGCGATGCCGCCTTCCGCGCCCAGCGCGAGGCTTTCGAGGCCGCCAACCATGCGCTGAAAAAGCTCGCCATGCAGGCGCACGGCGAAGTGCTGACCCACCTGCTGACCGCGTGGGAAAAGCGCGACCCCGAGCAACTGCCCGCCGCGCAGGAACTGGGCAAGCAGGTCGCGCCTGCGGTGCGCATCAGCTGGGTGAAAGCGCTGGGCGCCCCGGCCGGAAAAGATGCCGCCGAATCGTTGCTGCGCCTGGAAATGGCTGCCGAACTGCCAACGCCGGCCGAGCACATCAGCGCGCGCCGCATGCTGCAACTGCAGTTGCTGACCCGCCGCAATGCGCCAGCGCCGGCCGAGACCTGGGGCGAAGACACCGCCAGGGTGCTGGCCGCCGAGTTCGACGCCGGCAATGCCCGACGCCTGCAGAACGCCCTCAAGGCCTTGCTCAAGCGCTGAACGGGTAAGCCGGGTTGGGCGCGACCGCGTCAATCGGGCTTCAACGGCTGCGCTGTGCAGCCGTCATTTCTTCCCGCGCCATGAAGCCGGGCCGCCGGGACTTTTTCAACAATGAAGTCCCGGCGGTCCGGCTTGTTCGTTGGCTCAATCAATTCGGGATCAGGCGCAAAGCCGCCGCCGGTGCTGCAGAACGACAACGAGGCGCCACGACACGCCGTATTGATGTGGACACGAAAGAAGACCTCTTCAAGCGACTGATGGCGCTAAACCTGCAGCCCGCCGCGGTGAAAAACGCTATTGAATACATAGCTGATTGCGTATATCAGGCGTGCGCAAAGCGCTTTTTATTCTTGAAATTTGAGCTGGTCATGTCATCCGTGAACCCCGGCCCTGAATCCGGATGGACGCTGGCGTCTGAATGCCTTTGGCGTGGAAATGCCTGGCTTGTTTCGGCCCTTGGGGAATAGGTCAAACGGGCTAACGCGTCATATTGTTAAAAGGGTTTCGGGATTCAATAATTCAGTGAATACCCAACCATAAGCGCTACAGCATGCACAACAGACCAATACCCGATGCCCGGAAATTGAGTGTCATCCTTCCATGCTTCAACGGCGCAGCTACCCTTGCAGTCCAGCTTGAAGCGCTCACCGTCCAGGACTGGCCGGGCGGCTGGGAACTGATCGTCGTCAACAACGGCTCGACCGATGATTCGATGGCCATGGTCGAGGCCTACCGGGCGCGGTTTCCCGTGCTGAAAATCGTCGAGGCGCATGTGCCCGGCACGCCCCGGCTGGGCGTGCCGCATTCCTACAACACGGGCATCCAGGCCGCCACCGGCAATGCGTTTGTCTTTTGCGAGGCCGACGATGAAGTCGCGCCAGGCTGGCTTGCTGCCATGGGCCGTGCCCTGACGGTGCATGACTTTGTACTGGCGCGGCTGGACCACCGCAAGCTGAACGCCGACTGGCTGCATCCGCCGCATGGCGAGGGCTACCAGTCCGCGGGGCTTTTTCGCATGCCGGTGGCCCCGCATTTTTTCTCGGCAAGCGCCTGTGGTTTTGGCCTGAGTCGCTCGATTTATGAAAAGCTGGGTCCGCTGAATGTTGATTTTCCTATCGTTCACGACGGGGAATATTGCTGGCGGGCGCAACTGGCCGGCTATGCACTGCACTTTGAACCCGAAGCGCTGGTTCACTACCGGGAAAAGTCGGCGCTCATGGCGCGGTTTCGCCAGGGGCAGAGCTGGGGGCGCGACACCACCCGCCTGCACCATCACTATCGAACGGCGATGGGCCGGCTCAGCCTGCCCCGGCATCTGTTTTCAATCGTGCGGTCGCTGCCTTCAGGCGCCAAGGCCTTGCTGTCGCGGGCCTTGCGGCGGCCCCAGGGAAAGGCCTTGCTGGCCGAGTGGATATGGAGTTTTGGCTGGGCCACTGGCAAGCTGCAGCTGATTTTGCAAAAGCCGGCGCTGTCTGCGCAACGAGGGATGGGGCTGGCGACAGCCGCCGCCGCTGTAACTGCTGCATCTGCTGCAACGGCGGCTGTAGTGGCCGATCAAGTGGCCTCTGGCTGAGCAGTGCCTGAAGATTCTGCAGCAGGGGCGGCTACAAATCGGTGCGCAGCTTCCAGATTTCCGGAAACAGCACCATGTCCAGCATCTTGCGCAAATAACGCACGCCGCCGGTCCCGCCGGTACCGCGCTTGAAGCCGATGACGCGCTCGACCGTGGTGACATGGCGAAAGCGCCAGAGCCTGAAGGCGTCCTCCAGGTCGGTCAGTTCCTCGCCCAGCTGGTACAGGTCCCAATACTGCTTCGGGTCGCGGTACACCGTCAGCCAGGCGCTTTGCACCGCATCGTTTTCCTGGTAAGCCTGGGTCCAGTCGCGCCCGGTATGGCTGGCGGGCACCGGCAGGCCGCGCCGGGCCAGGAGGCGCAGCGCTTCGTCGTACAGCGAAGGCGCTTCAAAAGCAGTTTGAACCAGCGCCAGCAGGTCGGGCCGGTGGGCATGGGGCTTGAGCATGGCGGCGTTCTTGTTGCCTAGCGCAAACTCGATGCAGCGGTATTGCGCGCTCTGAAAACCGCTGGAATGGGCCAGGTAGGGGCGAATGGCGCTGTATTCGGGCGGCGTCATGGTGGCCAGCACGTCCCAGGCGTGCACCAGCTGCTCCATGATGCGGCTGACACGGGCCAGCTTCTTGAAGGCGCTGCCGAGTTCGTCCTGTGCCACATTGGCAATCGCCGCATGCAGCTCGTGCAGCATCAGCTTCATCCAGAGTTCGCTGGTCTGGTGCTGGATGATGAACAGCATCTCGTCATGCGCCGGCGACAGCGGCTGCTGCGCGCCGAGGATGGCGTCCAGGTGCAAATAGTCGCCATAGCTCATGCTTCGGCTGAAGTCGAGCTGCGCTTTTTCTTCGCGAACAATGTCGGCGGGTTGGGCAGCTGGGTTCATGTCAGGTCACCGCCTGCTTCTGGTTGAACCGGGCTTGCTGCCATTCGCCGGTTTCCAGCACTTGCCGCAAATGCTCGACCGCCTGCCACACGTCTGCAAAGCCGATGTACAGCGGTGTCAAGCCAAAGCGCAGGATGTCCAGGTGCCGGTTGCCGTCACCGGCCCGGAAGTCGCCGATCACGCCCCGGGCAATCAGCGCCTGCACGATGGCATAGGCGCCTTCGGGGCGCGTCAGACAGACCTGCGAGCCGCGCTGCGCCGGGTCGCGCGGCGTCGCCAGCCCGAGGCCGTGGCCCGCGCAGCGCGCTTCGACCAGCGTGATGAACAGGTCGCTCAGCGCCAGCGACTTGGCGCGCAGGGCTGGCATGCCGCCCAGCGGTTCGGCCGCCAGCACGGTGTCCAGCCCGCAGTCGAGCGCCGTCAGGCTGAGGATCGGCTGCGTGCCGCACAAAAAGCGCGTGATGCCGGGGGCCGGGCGGTAGTCGGGTGTGAACTCGAAGGGCGCGGCATGGCCCCACCAGCCGGCCAGTGGCTGCCAGAAGCGGCTGGCGTGCTGTGGATGTGCCCAGGCAAAGGCGGGCGCGCCGGGGCCGCCGTTCAGGTATTTGTAGCCGCAGCCCACGGCGAAGTCGGCCTGCGCCCCGCTCAGGTCCACCGGCACGGCGCCGGCGCTGTGCGCCAGGTCCCAGACGGCGAGGATGCCGGCTGCGTGCGCGGCGTTTGTCAGGGCCGCCATGTCGTGCATCGCGCCAGTACGGTAGTTCACATGCGTCAGCATCAGCACGGCGACTTCGGCTGTCAGGGCACCGGCCATGTCCTCGGGCTCGACCAGCAGCAGGCGCAAGCCGCGTTCCCGGCACAGCGACTCGGCGATGTAGAGGTCGGTCGGAAAGTTGCTGCGTTCGCTGACCAGCACCCTGCGGCCGGGCGCATCCTCCCGGGCGATGTTGAGCGCGGCGCTCAGCACCTTGTAGAGGTTGACCGAGGTGCTGTCGGTGGCCACGACCTCGCCGGGCGCGGCGCCCACCAGTCGTGCAATCTTGTCGCCCAGGCGCTGTGGCGCATCGAACCAGCCGGCGCTGTTCCAGGAGCGGATCAGGCCCTGGCCCCATTCCTGGGTCACCGCCTCGGCCACGCGGGCGGCGGTGTTGGCAGGCAGCACGCCGAGCGAATTGCCGTCGAGGTAAATCAAGCCTTCGGGCAGGGTGAACTGCTGGCGCAGCGCGCGCAGCGGGTCTTGCGCATCCAGGGCGCGGCAGTCTTGCAGGGTGGGGGTCATGGCGCGAGGTCTTTCCGGGTTTTCAGGGCAGTTCGCGCAGGATGGCGCGCACCGGCGAGGCGTCGGCCTGCATCAGCTTGAGCGGCAGGGCGATGAGTTCATAGTCGCCTTCGGGCACGTCGTCAAGGACCAGGTTTTCCAGCACCCGCAGGCCGCGCTCCAGCAGCAGCTGGTGGCAGGGCAGGTGCTGGCTGGTGGCCGGATCGACGCTGGGCGTGTCGATGCCGACCAGTGCTATGTTTTTGCTAGCTAGCAGCGCAAGCGTGGCGGGCGACAAGGCAGTAAATGATGCCCATGACTGGCTGGCAGCGCGCGCGGTGCGCAGCAGAACGCGGGCGGGCAGGTTTTCAAGCGCGTGAGCAAGGTGCGCGGGCTCGACCAGCGGGCCGCTGTCCAGGCAATGGATGACGCGGCACGGCCCGAGGTAAGGCTGCAGATCGACCGCGCCAATCGCCGATGCGCCGCTGGCGTAGTGCAGCGGCGCATCCGCATGCGCGCCAGTGTGCGGCGACAGCGTGATGCGGCTGACGTTGACCGGGCAAACGGGCGAGAGCGAAAAATGCACGTGTTGCGAATAGGCGGTGTCGCCGGGAAAGACATCGGAGCGCTCGTCCACCACAGGCGAGATGTCCCAGAGTTTCAGGCGCCTGGCGGGGGCAGCAGCGGCTGCAAAAGGGGAAGCGGGTTGCGTCATGCGGCAAAGGTAGCACTTAAGAAAAAACCGTGGTGTCGGTTATTTCCAACTGATTTCGGGAAATCCGTCCTGACACGGCTGTGGGGCGGGCAGTTGCATGGCATCGGTGAAGCAGCAAGCCGGCGATGGGGTTGAAAAAAAAGGGGGCTTTCTTGACCCGCGTTTTGACCCGCTCCTGCGCCAAGCCTGCTTGCCTGCTATAGCGTCGTGACTACACTGGTCTGGATGATCCACCCTTCTGAGCCGCTTTTGCTGCAGCACCGGCCTGTTTCCTATTTCTGGAGCGGCGAGGCCATTCGTGGCCGAAGCGTCAGCAGCGTTGTGCTGTCAGGCATGCTTGATGTGCCTGTGCTCCCTGTAAGGCTGGTGGCCGACTGGGACAGGGACATATCGCTGCGCCTGGGCCTGGCCCCCGGAGACGTCGAGACCTTGCCATTGCCGCGCGCCCGGGCGCGTTGGCCAGACTACCGGCAGTGGGTACAAGCGGTGTCCGACTGGACGGCCATGCCTGGTTTGCCTGACCTGTTGGCCACCTGTGACGTCGCCCTGATGGCCTGCCGGGGCGCACGGTACCACCATGACGGTGCGCAGTACGGCGGCGCTGCATTTTGCAATCTTTTTTTGAGCGACGACAAGGGCCTGGACCTGCATTTCCCGTCAAGCGGCCATCGGATTCCCCTGACCCGGGGAACGGCGGTGATCTTCGACACCGGCCAGCCGCATGCGGTCATTGCGCGCGACAGCAGCGGCTTTGACGCGGCCGATTTCCCGCCCGGCCGTGACTGCACGCAGGTATTTCTGACCTGGGAATTGCCCATCGAGCAAGCCGATGTGGCGCACGCACTCGGGATTGACTTCGACATCGGTACAGCGTCTTCGCTGCTGATGGATGAGGAGCAGGTCTGGCTGAACGGCGCACGGGCCGAGGTGTGTCCAGCTTCCGGTCGCTGGCGGCGAGCTGATTAAGCGGCAGACCAAAAAATTGTCAGTTTCGGCCCTTGACCTGATGGCGGGTATATCTCACAGGCCATAGATCTTGGAAAGCTGCGCGGAGCGTTTATTTTATTGAGCGGTTGTCGCAGAGCCTTCAAGTTGTCTGGCGTTTGACTGCCATGGGCTGGTTCGCGGGGTTCATGATTTTGGCAACAATGGGCGAGAATCGCCATTTGCACGGCCACCGGGCTGCGTCGTTATACATTGACCCATACACAACAAAGGCATCCCATGACATCGAATGAAAAAGTGGCCCTGGTGACCGGCGCTGGCACCGGCATCGGCAGGGCGGTGGCGCTGGCGCTGCTGCGCGAAGGCTATCACGTGGTGCTGGCCGGGCGTCGCATCGAGCCGCTCAACGAGGCGGCGGCGGCGTCGGGCAGCGACCGCGCCTTGCCGGTGGCCACCGATGTGAGCCTGCCCGCGTCGGTCGATGCCCTGTTTGCGACCATCAAGCAAAAGTTTGGCCGCCTCGACGTGCTGTTCAACAACGCCGGCGTCAATTCACCACGCGCCAGCTTTGAAGACCTGAGCTATGACCAGTGGCAAAACGTCGTCAATATCAACCTGACCGGCTCATTCTTGTGCGCGCAAGGCGCCTTCCGGCTGATGAAGGACCAGCTGCCGCAGGGCGGCCGCATCATCAACAACGGCTCGATCTCGGCCCATGCGCCCCGGCCAAACTCGGCGCCCTATACGGCGACCAAGCATGCCATCACCGGCCTGACCAGGACGATTTCGCTCGACGGGCGAAAGTACAACATCGCCTGCGGGCAGATCGACATCGGCAACGCCCTGACCGAGTTGTCCGCGCGCATGGCGACCGGCGTTCCACAGGCCAATGGCGAAATCGCCATCGAGCCGATGATGGACGCGAGCGAAGTGGCAAATGCGGTAGTGCACATGGCCGCACTGCCGCTGTCCACCAACATCCCCTTCATGACCATCATGGCGACGAAAATGCCGTTTGTCGGCCGGGGCTGATGCTGCCGGCAAAGCATTTCACCAAACATCCTTGACGGCTGCACAGCGCAAGTAAGCGGGTGCTGCGGTCTGGCAAGATGATCTGGATCAAGGTGATTCAGGATGACCCGCAACGCTGCGGCGCTCGCCACTCTTACAATGAGAATAATTATCATTTAATAAAGTGCGGCAACCATGACTTTGGCCCATTTCCCCTCTGGTACGGCAGACATCGGACTCGACGAATTGCCACGACGGCTGCCCGCGCAGGTGCTCAGGCTGATGCCGGCAGGCGATGCAGAAGAGCGTGAAGTCTTGTTGCGCCTGCTGGAAATCGGCTTTCTGCCCGGCGAGCCGGTGCAGGTCATGGCGCGGGGTTTTCCGGGCAACGACCCGCTGGCAGTGCGGGTAGGGCACACGACGTTTGCGCTGCGCAGCCATGAGGCCGCGCTGATTCGCGTCGGTCCGCTGGCCGCTGTTGCTGGCTGCGCTGCATGACAGCGGCTGGCACTGCCATGGGTGGTCCGCTTCGGGTGGCGCTGCTGGGCAATCCCAACTGCGGCAAGACCGCGCTGTTCAACCTGCTGACGGGCAGCCGCCAGAAGGTTGCGAACTATGCCGGCGTGACCGTCGAGCGCAAGGAAGGCCGGGCGTTGACCGCCTCGGGCCAGCGCGTGATGGTGCTTGATCTGCCCGGCGCCTACAGCCTGAACGCCCTGAGCGCCGACGAGGCGGTGACCCGCGACATCGTCATCGGCCGGCGGCCCGGCGAGCCGTTGCCGGACCGGCTGGTGTGCGTGGCCGACGCGACCAACCTGCAGCTCAACCTGCGGCTGGTGCTGGAAGCGCGGGCACTGGGGCTGCCGATGGTGCTGGCGCTCAACATGAGCGATGCCGCCCGGCGTGCCAACATCGTGATCGACCGCGAGGCGCTGTCGCGTGAACTGGGCATACCGGTGGTCGAAACCGTCGGCGTGCACCACGACGGCGCCCGCGAACTGTTGCATTTTTTGGACGACTGGCCGGGGCAGGGCGCGAACGCCAACAGCGCCGCCGCCTGGCAGGCGCCGACCTTCGATCAGGTCATGGACACCCAGCTGGAGGTGCGCCGCATCATGCGCCTGGCGGTGCAATCTCCCCCAGACAGCCTGCATGCCAATGACCTCATCGACCGGGTGGTGCTGCATCCGCTGTGGGGCATGGGGCTGCTGTGCGTGATCTTGTTCCTGATGTTCCAGGCCGTGTTCAGCTGGGCCACGCTGCCGATGGCGCTGATCAAGTCGGCCGTCGATGGCCTGTCCGGCCTGCTGCGAAGTCATGTGCCCGAAGGCGTGCTGCAAAGCCTGCTGACCGACGGCATCCTGGCGGGCGCGGGCGGCGTGCTGGTGTTCCTGCCGCAGATCCTGATCCTGTTCCTGTTCATCCTGGCGCTGGAGGATTCGGGCTACCTGCCGCGCGCGGCCTTCCTGCTCGACCGGATGATGGGCAGCGTCGGACTGTCGGGCCGCTCCTTCATTCCGCTGCTGTCGAGCTTTGCCTGCGCGATTCCCGGCGTGATGGCGACGCGCACGATTACCCACTGGCGCGACCGGCTGGTAACCATCATGATCGCGCCGCTGATGACCTGCTCGGCACGGCTGCCGGTGTATGCGCTCTTGATTGGCGCCTTCATTCCCGAACGCACAGTGGCGGGCATCTTCAACCTGCAGGGGCTGGTCATGTTTGCGCTGTATGTTGGCGGCATTGCCAGCGCCATGGCGGTGGCAGCGGTGTTCAAGCTCTGGCGCGGCCATGCACGGCCCACGCCGCTGATCATGGAGTTGCCTGCCTACCGTGTGCCCAGCCTGCGCCAGCTGGCGATGGGGCTGCAAGAACGAGCGGCGATTTTCCTCAAGCGCGTCGGCGGCATCATCCTGGCACTGACGGTGATCCTGTGGTTTTTGTCCACGTTTCCGGCACCGCCGGAGGGCGCTGTCGGCCCGGCCATCCAGTACAGCCTGGCCGGACGGCTGGGGCACGCGTTGCAGGTGATTTTTGCGCCCATCGGTTTTAACTGGCAGATTGCGATTGCACTGGTGCCAGGCCTGGCCGCGCGCGAAGTGGCCGTCGGCGCGCTGGGAACGGTGTATGCGCTGTCGGCCACGGGTGAAGACGTGGCATCGGCATTGGGGCCGGTGATTGCCCACAGCTGGTCGCTGGCCACGGCCCTGTCGCTGCTGGTCTGGTATGTGTTTGCGCCGCAATGCATTTCGACCCTGGTCACGGTGCGGCGCGAAACCAACAGCTGGCGCTACGCCTTTTTCATGGCGGGCTACATGTTTGGACTGGCCTATGGCGCCAGCTTGATCACTTATCGACTGACTTTGTGGTGGGGAGGTGCTTGAGATGTTGCAGCAATGGATTGCCGGAGTCATGGTGGCTTTCGCCGCTGCCTATGCGCTGTGGTACTGGCTGCCTGCCGGCCTGCGGCGACGGCTCGGGCGGGTACAAAAAAAGCTGGGTGAAAAACCCGGTTGCGGCGCTTGCAGCAGTTGCGGCGGCTGCGCCACGACGGGAAAACGCCCTGCAGCGGATGGCGCTGAAGGGCAACGCCAGCCGCTGTGGATGAAGCCGGATCGTTAACGTCGGGACTTTCAACGCTATTGCGTTGCTACAGGCGTCCGAGCAGCAAGAATTCCATCAGGGCTTTTTGCACATGCATGCGATTCTCCGCCTCATCCCAGACCACCGATTGCGGGCCGTCGATCACCTCGGCTTCGACTTCTTCGCCCCGGTGCGCCGGCAGGCAGTGCATGAACAGCGCATCGGGTTTGGCGGCGCGCATCATGTCGCTGTCCACGCACCAGTCGGCAAAGGCTGTTTTTCGGGCTTCGTTTTCCGCCTCGTAGCCCATGCTGGTCCAGACGTCGGTGGTGACCAGGTCGGCGCCGGCGCAGGCCCGCATCGGGTCCTTGAAGACCTGGTAGCTTTCACTCGATCGGATGCCGGCGATCGACTGGTCCACCTCGTAGCCGCCGGGCGTGCTCAGGTGCACCTTGAAGCCCAGGATTTCGCTGGCCTGCAGCCAGGTGTTGGCCATGTTGTTGCCGTCGCCGACCCAGGCCACCGTCTTGCCCTGGATGGAACCCCGGTGTTCAATGTAGGTGAAGATGTCTGCCAGGATCTGGCAGGGGTGGAATTCGTTGGTCAGGCCATTGATGACCGGCACCCGCGAATGCTCGGCAAAACGCTCGATCTTGGTTTGCTCGAAGGTGCGGATCATCACCAGGTCGACCATGCGGCTGATGACCTTGGCGCTGTCCTCGATCGGCTCGGCGCGGCCCAGCTGGCTGCCTTCGGTGGTCAGGTTCACCACCGTGCCGCCCAGCTGGTACATGCCGGCCTCGAAGCTGACGCGGGTGCGGGTCGAGGCTTTCTCGAAAATCATCACCAGGGTGCGGTCGATCAGCGGCTGGTGCCTTTCGTAGGCCTTGAACTTTTTCTTGATGAAGGCCGCCCGCTCGAACAGGTAGGCATAGTCATCGGCGCTCAGGTCGCTGAACTGCAGGTAATGCTTGAGCGGTGTAGGGGGACCGGACATGCTCATGGTTATGCACCTTCCTGCAGCAGTTGCTTGATCAGCGGACACAGGATCGCCACGACTTCATCGGCCTCGGCCATGGTCATGATGAGCGAAGGCACCAGGCGGATCACGGTGTCGGCGGTAACACTGATCAGCAGGCCGTTTTCGGCAGCGCGGCCAACCAGTAAGCCGCAGGGTTTCGTCAGTTCAATGCCGAGCATCAGGCCAAGACCGCGAATTTCCCTGAAGCCTGGCAAGCTGCCGAGTTCCCGGGTGAACGCGGTCCGCAAATGGTTGCCCACCATCACCGCATTGGCCATCAGGCCTTCTTCTTCCATGATGCGGATGGTTTCCACGCCGGCCCGCATGGCCAGCGGATTGCCGCCAAAGGTCGTGCCATGGTTGCCGGGCGCAAAGATATGCGCGGCCTTGGGGCCGGCGACCACTGCGCCAATGGGCACGCCCGAGCCCAGACCCTTGGCCAGCGGCATGACATCGGGCTTGATGCCGGCCCACTGGTGTGCAAACCATTTGCCGGTGCGCCCCATGCCGCACTGCACCTCGTCGATCATCAGCAGCCAGTCGCGTTCGTCGCACAGGGCACGCACCTGTTGCAAATATTCGTTGTCCATCGGGTGCACGCCGCCTTCGCCCTGGATGGCTTCAAAAAATACCGCCACCACGTTTGGGTTGCCCTCTGTGGCCGCTTTCAGTTCGTCGATGTTGTTGATCGGCACGCGAATGAAGCCTTCCACCAGCGGGCCAAAACCGGCCTGCACCTTCGGGTTGCCGGTGGCGCTCAGCGTGGCGATGCTGCGGCCGTGAAAGGCTTTTTCATAGACCACGATCTCGGGGCGCTCAATGCCCTTGTCGTGGCCGAACTTGCGCGCCAGCTTGAGCGCGGCTTCGTTCGCTTCCAGGCCGGTCGAGCAGAAAAAAACGTTTTCAAGACCCGACAGTTCCACCAGTTTGGCCGCCAGCGTTTCCTGCAGCGGCACATGGTAGTAGTTGGAACTGTGGATGATCTTGCCGACCTGGTCGCGCAATGCGGCCACCAGTTTTGGATGGTTGTGGCCCACCGTGTTGACCGCAATACCGCCCAACGCATCAAGGTAGGACTTGCCGTTGACATCCCAGACACGGCAGCCCTGGCCATGCGAGAGGGCGATCGGCAAGCGGCCGTAGGTGTTCATTACATGCGGGGAGGCAGCTTCGATGTGATCAGAAAGGGCGGCGGTCATGGAAAACTCCGGGAAATTGGCAAACGGCAAGTTGGCAGGGACAAAGAATCAGCGCGTTTAAATTGATTTTAGGCGCACTCTTCACAGGCCTTGTTGACGATGTCGCATCACTGTCATGCACCCTCGGGAAATCAGCGCCAAGTGTCGGTACGGGTTCTGAGTCTTATATAAGATAGAATTGTTGTGCGGCGCAGCATGGGGTTTATCCTCGCCCCTGGCCCGTGCAAAAACCTTCCATCCGATGGTCTCCAATTCCCCCAAAGAAGTCTTTATCCAGGGCATTACGCATGATGGCAAAACCTTCCGCCCCAGCGACTGGGCTGACAGGCTGTGCGGCGTGATGAGCCAGTTCCGCCCTGGCGGGCCACGGCCAGGCAGCCATCTGACCTATTCGCCCTGGTGCGTTCCCACGGTCGTCAACGGCATCAAATGTGTTGTGGTGAATGCCGAACTGCGCGATGCCGAACCGATGGCCTGGGATTTTGCACTCAATTTCGCCAAGGACAACAACCTGCAGATGGCCGAGGCTTGCTTGCTGCCCGACGTGCCAAAACGCTGACGTTTTTTTCTGGCAACTGATCTCTGCACCCATAAAAAAACCGCCCGAAGGCGGTTTTTTTACTTTGGCTGCAGCGCACCCGACAAAACGGCAGACTGGCTCTTTGAAAAGGTCAGTCCGGGCGATTTGCCTGAATGATCAGGCGGTTGCGGTTTCTGGGGCGGGCTTCAGGGCCAGGGCTTTGACCTTGGCGGACAGGCGGCTCTTGTCGCGCGCTGCCTTGTTCTTGTGGAAGATGCCCTTGTCGGAAATCGTGTCCACAATGCTTTGCGCCTTGGCGAACATGTCCTTGGCTTTGTCTTTGTCGCCGGCCAGGACGGCCTTTTCGACGTTCTTGACAGCGGTGCGGTATTTGGAACGCAGCGAGGTGTTCGCGGCATTGAGTTTGACGTCCTGGCGGACGCGCTTGCGGCCGGAGGCGAGACGGGGGTTCTTTTTCTTGGGTTTGGCGGTTGCCATAATAAATTTCCTTTAATCCTGGGAGGAGTCTGTGGATGATGCAGCAAAGCCCGCGATTATACGATAGAGGGCATTTCGTCTGGGTCTGCTGCGCAGTTTGCTTGCACCCAACTACTTGATGACGACGCCCCAGGGGAGCGCGCCCACGGCAATATCGCGAAGTCGGAGATTCCGGACGGTGTCAATAACCGAGACGCTGTTGGAGCGGCCATTGGCGACATAGAGCTTTTTCCCGTCGGGCGTGATGGCCATGTTCCAGGGGCGCTGGCCCACCGCAATGGTGGCAACAATGCGGTTGTCACGCGTGTCGATCACCGACACGCTGGCCTCGCCGCCATTGGAAACATAGACCCGGCTGCCGTCGGGGTGCACGCTGATGCCGTTCGAGCGCTGGCCTGCCTTGATGTGCGTGACCAACTTGCTGGTAGCAGTGTCAATCACATAGACCTCGTTGCTGTTTTCGGTGGCCACGTAGGCGCGGCTGCCATCGGGCAAAAATCCAATGCCGCGCGGTCGCGCGCCCACGGTCACCTGCGCCACCTGCTCGCGCGTTGCCAAGTCAATGATGTCTACCGCTTCGCCTTCCTCTGCGCTGACAAACAGTTTTGTGCCGTCAGGGCTGAAGACCGCGTGTTCAGGATTTCGCCCTTTGACCTGGAGCGTGAACGCCACCTTGTTGGTCTGGGTATCGGTGACGGCCACGGCATTGCTTTCCTCGATGGCGGCGGCAATCCAGCGGCCATCGGGCGACGCATACACCCCTTCGGGCGACTCGCCAAGTGCAATGGTCCCGGCGGCGGCGCGCATTTTCAGGTCGATCACCTGCAGCCGGTTGTTCGGCTGGTCGCTGACATAGAGCCAGTCGCCGCTGATGGCCAGCCCGCGCGGTTTTTTGCCGGCCGGGATGGTCGCGACCACTTCGTCGCTGGCGGTGTCGATCACCGAAACCGTGCCCGATCCTTCGTTCGGCACATAGGCAAACGGCGCGGCGCTGATTGCCACCGACCAGACCAGCAGCCCCGCTGCGGTCAGTCCTGCCAGGTGCTGGCGAATCTTCATGAGCGACTCCGGAACGTGAAAGGTTGAAAAATCCGTGCTTTATCGCCGAACTGGCAAGCGCTGTGGCAGCATGCGGGAAAACACGGAATCATGGTCCACCAGCAGGTGTTTGATCGCGGCAAGCACATGCACGGTCACCAGCGCCAGCAGCAGCCACGATGTGACGATGTGCGTCTGGTTGAAAATTCCGTACACCAGCTTGCTGTCGATGCCCCAGGGCGCGAACTGGATGACATTGAAGAATTTGATCCCGAATCGGCTGAAATTTGAAGCCATGTAGCCGGAAAGCGGCATCACCAGCATCAAGACATACAGCAGGTAATGGCTTGCCAGCGCTGCTTGCTGTTGCCACGTCGGAATGGTGTCTGGAAGCGCAGGCGGTGTATGCGACAGGCGCCAGCCCAGCCGAACCAGGATCAGCAATCCGATCAGCAGGCCGCAACTCTTGTGCAGGTTGACAAAATAGCCGCGCGCCGGAGTGCCGCGCGCAATGTCCTGCAGATACCACCCAAAGGCAAACTGGCCCAGCAGCAGTAGCGCGACAAGCCAGTGCAGCAACATGGCCGTGCGGGTATAGCGTGCTTCCATGTCCATGTCCATGTCCGGGTCCTGCCTGTCTAGCGCAGGCTGGTGATGTAGTGCGCCAGGTTTTCGATGTCGGCCTCGCTCAGGGTTTGCGCCACGCTGGTCATGTTGCCCGCATCGTTGGTGCGGCTGCGGGCCTTGAAATCTTTCAGCTGCTTGACGACGTAATCGTATTGCTGGCCTGCAACGCGCGGGATTTCGTTCTGGCCGGAGAAGCCGCCGAGGTGGCACATGGCGCACAGGGTTTCGTCAGCCTTGGCCTTGCCCAGCTTTACTTTCGCGTCATCTGTCTTGTAGCTCGACGGCGTCGCGGTTTGCGCGGCAAAGTAGTTGGCGATGTTGATCATGTCGTTGCGGCTCAATGGCGCTGCCATCGGGCTCATCACCGGATCGTTGCGACGGCCTTCCTTGAAGTCCTTGAGCTGGATGTAGATATAACGCCAGGTCTGGCCGGCAAGGTTGGGGTAATTTCCAGCGCTTGAATTGCCATCGGCACCATGACAGGCTGCGCACGCCTGCGCCTTGGCGCGGCCGGCTTCAATGTCCTGCGCGGCAGCCGGTAACCAGGCCAGTCCAGCCAAAAGGCCGGCCAGGGCCAGCGCCGAAATCCCCGATGATTTCAAGCTGCCTGCCTTGAGGTGTTTTGTCAGTTGCTGCATGGATTGGGCTAGCGCTGGCTGGCCACGGTCCGGCCTGCAGCAGCAACGTTTTTAGGCAGCGCATAGACAAACATCGTATTGCCGCGTTTGAAGTCGAGCTGGGTATTGCCGCCGCAACCCATGGCCACATACTGCCGGTCCTTGACCGTGTAAGACACTGGCATTGCGTTGGCGCCAGCGCCGCACTGGTATTCCCACAACAGCTTGCCGTTGCGGGCATCGAGTGCGCGGAACAGTCCGTTGCCCTCGCCATAGAACAGCAGGTTGCCTGCCGTGGCCAGCGCACCACCGATCAACGGCTGTGCGGTATCGAACTTCCAGGCCATCTTGCCGGTGTCGACATGGACGGCCGCGACGCGTCCCCATTGCTCCTCGCCCTCGATGGTCTTGAAGGCACCGCCCAGCCACAGCTTGCCGCCCGGATAGGCTGCCTTTTCCACGTGGTACGTCATGGGCTGGTGCAGGTTGAGCGCATACGCCATGCGAAGCTTCTCGTTGACCGCCATCGGCGACCACTCCACGCCGCCGTTGGCGCCGGGCAGCATGCGCGCGCCTTGCTCCGTGGGCAACACCCACATGTTTTCCTGCGGGATCATGGCTTCGGAAAAACGGATCAGCGAGCCATCCCTGCGGTCATTCACATAAACATGGCCGGTCTTGCCGCCATGCAGCACCGCCGGAACCATCTTTCCGGTCTTGTCCTTCACGTCCATCAGGATGGGTGGGCTGACTGCGTCCAGATCCCACACGTCATGGGCGACATACTGGTAGTGCCACTTGTATTTGCCGCTGTCCAGGTCCACGGCCACCAGCGAATCGGTGTACAGGTTGTCGCCCGGCCGCACCGCGCCGTACAGGTCGGGCGAAGGATTGCCGACGACAAAAAAGATCGTCCGGGTCTTCAAGTCAACCGCCGGATTCATCCAGACGCCGCCGCCCAGGGTCTGGTAGAAGCTGCTGTCCCTTGCGAGTTCTGCTTTCTCGGCCGGAATGTCGCGGTGCATGTTGCGGCCGGTGGCATCGTTTTCGGCCCACACGCCTTCATGGCCCTTCTCGGGGATGGTGTGGAAGGTCCAGAGCAGCTTGCCGTCCTTGGCGTCAAAGGCCTTGACGAAGCCGCGAATGCCGTATTCGCCGCCATTGGTGCCGATCAGCACCTTGCCCTCGACCACAGTCGGCGACATGGTTTCACTGTAGCCTTTTTCAGGATCGGCAATCTCGGTTTCCCACAGCAGCTTGCCGCTTTGGGCGTCGAGCGCCACCAGCTTGGCATCGAGTGTGCCCATGAACAGCTTGCCGCCTTCAATGGCAACACCGCGGTTGTTGGGCCCGCAGCAGAAGGTGGTGAACGGGCCCATCTTGTGCTTGTAATGCCAGAACTCCTGGCCCGTCGTGGCGTCCAGTGCATAGACATGGTTGAACGAGGTGGTCATGAACATCACGCCATCGACCACGATGGGCGCGGTTTCCATGGACTCGCGCACCTCGGTCTGGAAGCTGAACTCAGGCCTGAGGTTTTTGACGTTGCCGGTGTTGATCTGCTGGCCGGGGTAATAACGGGTTTGCGCGTAGGAGCCGTTGGTTTGCAGCCAGTCCTTGTCCTGCTGGCCTGAGTTGTTGAGCTGTCCCTGCGAGACGCTGAGGGCCTTGATGGTCGCTGGCGCGCCGGTCTTGCCTTTTTGCTGTTGTATTTCCTGCGCCTGCGCGCCAGCTGTCAGGGACAAGGCAAGCAGGGCGGCCAGCCCTGCGGTCTGTTGGAGTCGAATCATATTGCCTCCTAAAGCATGGTCCCCGCCGTCAGTCTGACGACGAACCATGCTTCAGTGGGTGGCCAGCACATGCAGCGGAACGACGCTGCCCCGGTTTCAATTCAACAAATGCATGGATCGACTGAAAATTATGTGCCTGTGGGGTCTTTTCAGGGGAAGAAGCCAACTTCCTTTCGATTGTTGCAATTGAATACGCGACGCAGTCCAGGGTCGTGACCCCAAGCTACGGCTTCAGCTGGCTTCCAGCAGCTGGGCGGCATCGCTGAAATTGCCTTCGCGCGCCATGTCGGCGGCGGTTTTCCCACGGTTGTCTTTCAAACTGCGGTCAGCACCCTGATCAAGGAGAAAACGCACGGTTTGCGCATGGCCGTAGCCGGCGGCCCACATCAGCAGCGTCTCGTCGTTGTCCAGGCGGGCATTGACCGGGGCGCCTGCGCGCAGGAGTTCTGCCAGGCATTCATTGCAGCCCACGCCGGCGGCATAGATGGCGGCATTTTTTCTGACACGGTCCAGCGGATCGATCCTGGCGCCCGCCGCCATGAGCTTGCGGACCATCGAGGCGTTGCCCTTGAAGGCCGCGCCCATCAACGGCGTGACGCCCGAGATGTTGGCCAAATTGACATCGGCGCCGGCGCGCAGCAGCACATCCATCAGCGCCTCATTGCCTTTGCTGGCCGCCATGTTGAGTGGCGAGTCGCCATTGCGGTCGCGTGAATTGATGGCCGCGCCGTCGGCGAGCAGGGCCGCCACGCGTTCCGTGCGTCCGTTCTTGGCCGCCAGAACCAGTTCACCATTGATGTTGATCTTGTCCGCACCCTGCTGTGCAAAAGCAGACATGAGTGCCGCGCCCGACAGCCACACGGCCAAGAATCCCTTCACGGTTACAACGGTTTTCATGACATCTCCTCGTTGAAAGTGGCAACATTGAAATGCTGGAAAGCCCAGCCCATGGCAGCTTAAAACAGGCTGCGGACACCGACAAACAGCCGGCGCCCCGGCGCTGCCTCGAAATATCGGCCGTTGTTGTCGTTGACGATCAGCGAGCCGGCATAGGCCTTGTCGAGCAGGTTGTCGATGCGGCCGTACAGCAGCATCTTGGCGCCATTGAAGCGGAATTCGCGGCTCAGGCTCGCATTGAGGACGGCGTAGCCTGGCGCTGCGTCGTTGTTCAGGTCGTTCACATAGGTCTTGCTCTCCAGACGCGTTTCCAGCCCGGCCTTGACCGATTCGGTGATGCGGGCCTGCACATCGGCGAACAGGCTGTGCCGTGGCGCGCCGGGCAGGCGGTTGCCGGCGGGCACCGGGCCTTGCGCGCCGGCGTAGGCCGACTCGAAGCGTGCATTGAGCAGCGTGTAGGCCAGGCGCGTGTCCAGGCCGCCCGCCCAGTGGGCCGACCACGACGTTTCCAGGCCGCGCCGGGTGGTGCGGTCGGCGTTCTGGAAAATCGCCCGGCCGCCGCTCGACTGCGACGACACGATTTCGTCCTTGCTTCTGGCCTCGAACAGCGCCGCGTCAACACTGTGCGGGCCACTGCGCAGCTTGACGCCGATTTCGCCCTGTGTGCTTTTGGATGGCTTCAGTGCAAAGTTCGGCCCGGGCGCGCCGCCCGGGCGGTAGGCGCTTTCGGCCAGCGTCGGGGTTTCGAATCCGGTGCCCAGGTTGGCGTACACATTGAGTGTTTCTGCGGCATGCAAGACCAGGCCGATGACCGGGCTGGTGTTGTCGTACTGGACGCTGCCGCTGGTGCTGCTGGCCACCGGATTGAAGCGGTCATCGACGCTGAACTTCACCCGGCTGGCACGAACGCCGGCAATCGCCTGCCAGTCGGGCGAGAACGTCCAGTCGAGCTGGCCGAACACATCGGTGTTGCGTGCCGTGTCGTCTTCGTTGCGGCGCAGCGGCCCGTTGTTGCCGCCGATGTTGTCAAAGCCCTTTCGCGTTTCGCGCAACTGGTCGGCCTCAACCCCCACGGTCCAGCGCACCGGCAACTGGTTGACCTGCATCGCATGCGTCCAGCTGGCGCCGACGCCGCCGTAGCTGCGGTCGAGGTTCACCACGCCATTGGTCTGGAAGGCCAGTTTCTGGTCCACCTTGCGCTTGCCGCCATAGATGCGTGCGTTGAGCGTGTCGCTGGCGTTCAGCTTGTGCTCGACCACCAGCCCGGCCTGGTCTTGTTCAATGGTCTTGCGGGTGTTGAAGGTGCGGGCGCCCGGCACCACCTGGCGCGGGTTTTGCAGGAACTGCGAACGCGTCAGCCCGAGCGGGTCTTCGGCCAGCGGCTGGCGGAACAGGTTGACGATGCCGGTCAGCGTGGTGTCTGCCGACGGCCTGGCGACGACCTTGGCATTGAGTTGCTCGCGCCGGGCCGCGCTGTGGTCGCGAAAACCGTCCGTCGAATAGCGCGACACATCGAGCAGTCCGCCCAGCGTGTCGCTGCCGCCCGCAATGCCGCCCGCGATATGGCGCTGCCCGTCAGAGCCGGCGCCGGCGGACAGGCTGTATTCCGGCTTGTCCGGCGTCACCGGCGGGTCTTTGGTGAACACCTGCAGCACGCCGCCCGCCGCATTGCCGTAGAGCTGGGCCAGTGGGCCGCGCAGCAGTTCGATGCGTTTGGCCGAGTTCAGGCTGGCGGTGGCGGCCTGGCCCTGGCCGTCGGGCATGGTCGCCGGAATGCCGTCGACCAGGATGCGCACGCCGCGCACGCCAAAGGTCGAGCGCGTGCCAAAGCCGCGCACCGACACCTGCAAATCCTGCGCGAAGTTCTGCCGGTCGCGAATCTGCAGGCCGGGCACGCTGCCCATCAGCTCGGACAGGTTGACCAGCGGGGAAGCGGTGCGAAACGGATCGACCTGCACCGCGTCAATCGCGCCGGGCGCATCGAAGCGGCGCTGCTCGGCCCGACTGGCGCTGACGACGACCTCTTGCAACGCGGGGTTCGCGCCTTCCTGCGCCCGGGCTGCTGCTGGCACCAAGGAGATGGCAAGCAAGGTGGCGCAGGCCAGCCCGACGCCATGGCGCATGGGCCAGAAAGGGGCGAAGGCGCGGGACGGCATGAACGGGCGTGCTGGGCAGGAGTTGATCATGTGTGCGGTCGCTGAATGTTGCGTGGCGGATGAAGGCATGAATTGACGAAGTGAACTCCGTTCGGGCTTGGCGCGCCAGAGGAAAAACGTTTTTTTGATGTTACTTGCGCCGGGCCGATGTCCGCATGGCTTGTTCCCGAAAAATTTGTTGTCGGACGTTGCTTGTGTAAGCAGCGCATAAACTCCTGCCGTGTCACTTTTCAAATCCGCCTCCACCGTTTCCCTGTTCACCTTGCTGTCCCGCATCACCGGCCTGGTGCGGGAGTTGTTGATTGCTTCGTCGTTTGGTGCCAGCGCCATGACCGATGCCTTCAATGTGGCCTTTCGCATTCCCAATCTGTTTCGCCGCCTGTTTGCCGAAGGCGCCTTCAGCCAGGCTTTTGTGCCGGTGCTGGCGGCGAACAAGGCGCAGCATGGAGAAGCCGCCACCAAGCTGCTCATCGACCGCGTTGGCACGCTGCTGTTCTGGGTGCTGCTGCTGACCTGCATCATCGGCGTGGCGGCCGCGCCGCTGCTGGTCTGGGCCATGGCCAGCGGTTTGCAGCAGGATCCACGCGGCTATGACGCCGCTGTGGTCATGACGCGCTGGATGTTCCCGTACATCGCCTTCATGTCGCTGGTGGCGTTGTCGTCGGGCGTGCTCAACACCTGGCGGCGCTTTGCCATTCCGGCCGCCACGCCGGTGCTGCTCAATGTGTCGATGATCGGCGCTGCGTGGTTGGGCGCGCCGTGGTTCAAGTCGCTGGGCATTGAGCCGGTGTATGCGCTGGGCGTCGGCGTGATGCTGGGCGGCGTGCTGCAGCTGGGCCTGCAGGTGCCGGCGCTGCTCAGGCTGGGCCTGCTGCCGAACATCGGCTTCAGCCTGTCGGCGCTGCGGGCGGCATGGGCCGAGCCCGGGAGCAAGAACATCGCCAAGCTGATGTTGCCGGCCCTGCTGGGCGTGAGCGTCGCCCAAATCTCGCTGCTCATCAACACCCAGATTGCCTCGCACCTGGCGCCCGGCAGCGTCAGCTGGCTGACCTATGCCGACCGGCTGATGGAATTTCCGACCGCCATGCTGGGCGTGGCCATCGGTGTCGTGCTGACGCCGCAACTGGCGGCGGCCAGGGGGGCGGGCGACACCGCCCGATACTCGGCCATGCTCGACTGGGGGCTGCGCATCGTCGTGCTGCTGGCCGTGCCCTGCGCGGTGGCGCTGCTGACGTTCTCGGAGCCACTGGTGGCCACGCTCTACCACTACGGCGCGTTCACCGACCGAGATGTGCAGCAGACCACCAGCGCGCTGATGGGCTACGGCGCCGGCTTGCTCGGACTGGTGGCCATCAAGGTGCTGGCACCGGGTTTTTATGCCAGCCAGAACATCAAGACGCCGGTGAAGATCGCCGTGGTCGTGCTGGTCATCACGCAGCTGCTCAACCTGGCGCTGGTGCCGTATTTCCAGCATGCCGGGCTGGCGCTGGCGATTGGCATCGGTGCGCTGATCAATGCGCTGAGCCTGCTGGTCGGGCTGATCCGGCGCGGCAGCTATGCACCGGCGCCGGGCTGGGTGCTGTTTGGCCTGCAGGTTTTTTCGGCCAGTGCGCTGTTGGCGGTGTTTTTGCTGTGGGCCGCCGATGGCGTGAACTGGATCGGCCTGAAGCACCAGTATTTTCAGCGAATTGGTCTGCTTGCGCTTGTCCTGGTTGCGTCGGCTGCTATATATTTCATAGTTCTACGTGTGTCAGGCCTTAAATTGCGTCAATTACTTAAGCGCTGAACGGCCTGGGTGGACAGGTTTGGACTTGACCCACCGAAAGCGACGGTATTTACTGATACCCCTTTGGATTCGGTTTGTGAGAAAGTAGCGCCATGTCATTAAATTTCGCCGTTCCAACGCCACTTCAATACTTTTCCAGCCTGGTGCAAAGCGATGCGCATTTTCCCCTGCTGGAAGCTGCCGTCAGCCTGGCGCAGGACGAATACCCCGACCTGGATGTCGAGCAGGTGCTGGGCGATGTTGACCAGTTGCTGGCCCGCCTCAAGCGCCGCCTGCCCGGTGACGCCCCTGAACTGCAGCGCCTGCGCGCGCTGAACCAGTTCTTTTTCCGCGACCTGGGCTTTGGCGGCAACATCAACGACTACTACGACCCCGACAACAGCTACCTGAACACGGTGATGCGCACGCGCCGCGGCATCCCGATCACGTTGGCCGTGCTGTGGCTCGAACTGGCCGTCGGCATGGGCCTGAATGCGCGCGGCGTGGCCTTTCCGGGGCATTTCATGGTCAAGGTCAACCTGCCCAAGGGCCAGGTGGTGATCGATCCGTTCAACGGCCAGTCGCTGAGCCGTGAGGAACTGGCCGAGCGGTTGGAGCCTTTCCGGCAACGCAGCCCCGTCAGCGAAGAATTTGAAGTGCCGATGGGGCTGTACCTGCAGTCGGCGCCGCCCCGAGAGATCATTGCCCGCATGCTGCGCAACCTGCAGGACATCCATAAAACCCAGGAAGACTGGCCGCGCCTGATTGCCGTGCAGGACCGGCTCATCGTGCTGCAGCCCGACGCCTGGACCGAATACCGCGACCGGGGGCTGGCCTGGGCGGCGCAGGGCGACGTGGGTTCAGCGGTTGCCGACCTGGAAATCTACCTGGCGCATGCCGACGATGCGCAGGACACCGACGCGATTGCCCAGCGCGTCAGCCAGCTGCGCCGCGCTGGCCATTGAGGCCTGCAGTTGTTGAACTGACTGCACGCAGCGCCTCACGGTCAAGTTCGAACAGGCATTGACCACCAGTTGTTAAAACAAAAGGCTTTCGGGATGCCCGTTTAAGGCGGCCTGATCCGAGAACGCCATGACAAAGGCAGGTTCATCACGGTCCAGCCTTTTCCGCGTCCTGAACATCCAGCACCCTGGAGCCAACGATGCCTTTAAAACCCGGATTTATCCGCTGCGCTTGCCAAACAGCATGCGTCGCCACGCTGGTCGCCAACACAGCCTTCGCGCAGGAAGACGGCGAGCTTGTCGGCTTGATCAATGCCTACCGAAATGCACCCCAAACCTGTGAGGGCAGACAGACCGCCGCCACCGGCCCGCTGGCGCCTTCGCCTGCCTTGTCCGGCGTGCAGGGCGCCTCTGGCGGCCCGTTGAACGACGAATTGAAGGCGCGCGGGTATCAGGCGGCCCAGGTCCAGACAATCACGGTGTCAGGACCTGCCAGCGCCAGCGCGGTCATGAAACTGATCACACAGCGCTTTTGCCGGCCTTTGTTGAGCACGCGCTACGCCGAAATCGGAATTTCGCGCGACGCCGCCACTTGGCGGATCGTGCTCGCACGGCCGTTGCTTTCCCCCGACCTGGACGAGTGGCGTGAAGCGGGCAGGGAAGTTTTGCGCCTTGCCAACATGGCGCGCGCCAAGCCAAGAACATGCGGCGACCAGCCATTCAGCCCCGCGCCGCTTGTCACCTGGAATGCGCAGATCGCGGCTGCGGCGCATGTCCACAGCCGCGACATGGCCAATCGAAACTATTTTCGCCATAGCGGAAAGGACGGAGGCCAGGTTGGCGACCGCGCCGGGCGTGAAGGGTACGCGTGGCAGCGCGTCGGAGAAAATATTGCAGCCGGACAAGGCTCGCCCCAACAGGTGATGTCCGCCTGGCTGTCCAGTCCGCACCATTGCGCCAACATCATGGACCCCCATTTCACTGAAATGGGCGCAGCGTATGCCGTGAATCCCGAAAGTGATGGCGTGATCTACTGGACCCAGGTGTTCGGCACGCCACGCTAGATTATTTCGGGATGCGATGCGCACCGCGCCAGCGCCACAGCAGCGCCAGCGCCGCCAGGCTGAACAAGGCGCCCGCCGCGAACGTGGCTGGCGCGCCCAGCTGGTCCCACAGCACGCCCGCCACAGTGCTGGCCAGCAGCATTGCCAGCCCGCTCATCAAATTGAAAAACCCAAAAGCCGTGCCGCGCAGGTCGGCCGGCGCCACTTCGGCCACCATGGTGGCCAGCAGGCCCTGGGTCATCGCCATGTGCAGGCCCCACAGCAAAATGCCGGCCGACACCCAGGCCAGGCTGCTGCCGGAGGCCAGCACCGCATCGGCGGCGATCAGCACCCCCAGGCCCCAGGCCAGCAGCGCGCGGTGGCTGACGGCATCCGACAGCTTGCCAAAAGGGTAGGCACCCAGGGCATAGACGATGTTCATTCCAATCAACACCAGCGGCGTATAGGCCACCGGCAAGCCGCCCTGCAGGGCTCGCAACACCAGGAAGGCTTCGCTAAAGCGGGCCAGTGTGAACACCGCGCCAATGGCCACCACGCGCCAGTAAGCCGCGCTCAGGCGGTGCAAGTTGGCCTGGCTGATGGGGTTAACGCGCGGCGTCTCGTTCGGTAGGCGAGCCCGCTGGGGCTCCTGCACGCCGAACAGCAGCAGCGCCACCGCCATGAAGCCTGGCACCATCGCCACCCAGAAAATCGCCCGGAAGTCATTTGCCCATAGCAGCATCAGGCCCATGGCGATCAGCGGGCCGACGAAGGCGCCCACGGTGTCGAGCGACTGGCGCAGGCCGAACGCCGCGCCGCGCATGCCAGGCGGTGCCAGGTCGGCCACCAGCGCATCGCGCGGCGCGCCGCGAATGCCCTTGCCGACGCGGTCGATCAGTCGCGCGGCGAGCACCAGGCCGGTCGTGGATGCCAGCGCAAACAGCGGTTTGGACGCTGCGCCCAGGCCGTAGCCCAGCACCGCCAGCGGCTTTCGCTTGCCCCAGTAGTCGCTGAGAACGCCTGAAAACACCTTGGCGATCAGGGCCGTCGCCTCGGCAGCGCCTTCGATCAGCCCGACAGCCCACATGCTGGTGCCCAGCACCGTGACCATGAACACCGGCAGCAAGCTGTGGATCATTTCAGAAGAAATGTCCATCAAGAGGCTGACAAAGCCGAGCGCCCAGATGGCGGCGGGCAGGCGGGGTGCATGAGACATAGCCGTAAATATAGCCATAAATAGCCGTAACCAACCGCGCTCACTCCAATGCTTGCGTCTTCCAGCTCAAGCCTTGTCGTGAATGGCCCGCCGCATTGCCTGACGCAAGATGGCGTTGATCCCCGTTTGATAACCCTTGCCCTGGCCTTAGAGCCACAGCAAAACATCAGAATCAACCCGTACGGGTCGTCACCTGCTTGGTCGGCTTGTAGAAAGGATTGCATACGGCGATCTTCCAGAAATCGTCGCCCAGCGGCGGAGTGTCGCTGCAGTCGATGTCGCTGTCCGTCATTCTGGCCAGCAGGCTCATTCTGGCGCGCGCTTCATCGCTGAACGGCGGCAGATTATGCAAGTCAATTTCTCGTTTAACCATTTTGGTTTTCATGGCGTTTTTTCTCCTTTCGGTCAGCGTCCCGAGCTTAAAAAACTGATCTTGACGGATGATGGTTGTTGCCGTATTCTTTATGCAGTATTACTGCATAACCAGGATTTTTATGCCAGCCTTACGTGCTTCCTATTCCATTGCGGCTGAAGTTTTGCAACGCTTCAATGCGTTGGTGCCTTCCAGCGAACGCAGCAAGACAGTGCAATCCCTGATGGAAAGCATCCTTGAACGTCGCGAGCAAAGCCTCGAATCCGTGGCCAGCGAGTTCGCCACCCATCCCGATTTCGCCGAAGCCAGAGCCGATGCGTTGCTGTGGGATGTGACGTCGCTTGACGGCTTGTCTGAGCCGACCGCATGAACATTGAGCGCGGCAGCATCTATCGCGTCAATCTTGACCCCACCGTCGGCAGCGAACAACAGGGCAATGCCCGGCCTTGCGTGGTGTTGACCCTGACGGCCTACAACCGGCAACTGCGCACCGTGGGTGTGGTGCCTCTGACCTCATCCCCACGGGCGCTTGTTCCGTTAATCGTTCCAGTGCCCTCTGCGGGCAAGGCAAATTCCATGGCCCTGTGCCATCAGATTCGCACGATTGATAAAACCCGCATTGGCAAACTACTGGGAGCGCTTAGCGCGGAAGATATGGCAGTTGTGGAAGATGGCGTGCGCAGGGTGCATGGCTTGTGAATGGGGAAATATGCCATGCAAGACCTGACCACGGGTTGCGTCTCGCCCCGAGCTCCGGTCACCGGCACATTGGCTCCAGGAGCGGGCTAAACCGATACACAACGGTAAGTCGGCCCTCAGTTGTAACGCGGTGATAGTTATCGAGAGCGACGCAGGTCTCAAAACTAAGCAGTGCAATTCACTTCTGCATTGACGAATTCAGGGCCATGCGAAACGTTGCCTCGTCTCTCGAAGCCAGACCGGCCAATATTGGATAAACACCAAACCACATGCCCATGACGCCTGGCATTGCCGCGTCGATACTTGCTGCTAGCGTGTGCAGAGAATCTGAGTCAAGTTCAATAGCCGTTCTGGGCTGAAAGTTCGAATGCTGTACCGAACGGAATGTTTGGCCAGGCAATGCGATCTGCTCTAGCTTTCCGGCAAGCTGGATTGCGTAAAACTCAATATCTGCCCTGGCTTGCTCAAAATGCGCTTGGTTGTACGAATGATCATTGACCTGCTTTTGCAATCCGACTTGGGCAAGCAACACGGCCAAGGTTGTCACCGCGACTATCGGCGCATAAACACCTGACATGGCTGATCAAAATTCAGCCCATCGCTGGTGATCCGAGGACAACACGGAACCAAAGGTCGCAAGATAGATTGCGAGAGGCGCCCCGTATGCTGCAGGGAAGAACCAGATTACGCGCTTGTTGGGGCGAAACATAAACTGGTCGCTTTGAAAACATGCGTTTTGAGGAAAATTTCAGGGTCTTGCATCGCTACATTCCCATTGGCCCATTCTGGCGCGGCCGTCACAAGCACCAGCCTTATATTTTCAGCCCACAGTAACGCTGGAGTCCTCGCCGCGCGCCGCAATCACGCCAATTTCGTAAACCGTCTCCCCCGCCTCACGCAGCATGGCCGCGCAAGCCGCTGCGCTGGTGGCGTCGATGACCACCACCATGCCGATGCCGTTGTTGAAGGTACGGTTCATCTCGATGTCGTCAATACCGGCAGTTTTTTGCAGCCAGGCGAACAGCTCGGTCTGCGGCCAGCTGCCCTTGACCAGCTGCGCCGCCGTGCCTTCGGGCAGCACGCGTGGAATGTTCTCCAGCAGGCCGCCACCGGTGATGTGTGCCAGCGCCTTGATCGGGTGCGCGGCCAGCGCGGCCAGCACGTTTTTCACGTACAGGCGGGTCGGCTCCATCAGCGCCTCTTTGAACGGCTTGCCGTCCAGCGTGGCGGGCAGGGCACTGCCGGCGCGCTCAATGCACTTGCGCACCAGGCTGAAACCGTTGGAATGCACGCCGCTTGACGCCAGGCCGAGCACCACGTCGCCCGGCGTCACGTCCTTGCCGGTCAGGATCTTGGACTTTTCCACCGCACCGACGGCAAAGCCAGCCAGGTCGTATTCACCGGCCGGGTACATGCCGGGCATTTCAGCGGTTTCGCCACCGATCAGGGCGCAGCCCGAAAGCTCGCAGCCTTTGGCAATGCCGCCGATCACGGCCGCAGCGGTGTCGATGTCGAGCTTTCCGCAGGCGAAATAGTCGAGGAAAAACAGTGGCTCGGCGCCTTGCACCAGCACGTCGTTGACGCTCATGGCGACCAGGTCGATGCCGACGGTGTCGTGCATGTTCCACTCAAACGCCAGCTTGAGCTTGGTGCCCACACCGTCGGTGCCAGAGACCAGCACCGGCTCCTGGTAGCGCTTGGGCACTTCGAACAGCGCGCCAAAGCCGCCAATGCCGGCCATCACGCCTTCGCGCATGGTCTTTTTGGCCAGCGGCTTGATGCGTTCAACCAAGGCATCGCCCGCGTCGATGTCAACGCCGGCGTCTTTGTAGGAAAGGGGGGTAGGGGTCATGGTGTCGGGAAGTAATGCGGTGGGAGCCGGGACAGCTCGAAGGGGCAGGGCGGTGGTCGGGAGCGCGCTGGCCAAGCCCGATAGAATCCAGCCTGCGATTCTAAAGGCTATACCCCCTAGCTTCTGCCGGTCCCCTGCGGGCCAGCGCATTCCAAGGCTTCATGCAACCTACCCTGACTCCCAAACGCGCCGCGACCAGGTGCACGACCCGCGCACCAGCCGCCAGGCGCCGTTCGCATGCCCTTTGAAACCGGGTTGCGGCCCGCCAAGCCAGCCATGAAACAACTTGCCCTGGACATCGGACTCGCCTCCGACCCGTCGTTTGCCAATTTTTTCATCGGACCGAATGAAGCGGCGGTCCGGCAACTGGCGTCGTGGGCGCAAAGTCCGCCAGATTCGCCGGTACCGACCTATCTCTGGGGCGATGAAGCCAGCGGCAAGACGCATCTGCTCAAGGCCGTCAGCGAAGCCCTGCGTGACCAGGGCGCCTCCAGCGGCTGGATGGATGCCTCCATGCTGGAACCGCCCGAGTTCAACGAAGCCTGGTCCGCCGTGATCATGGACGAATGCCATCTCTACAACGCAGCGCAGCAGCGCACGGCCTTCAACTGGTTCGTCAATGCGCTGAGCACCGACGACGGCCAGCCGCGCTGGGTGGTGGCTGCCGGCAACGTGCCGCCGGCCGACCTGCCGCTGCGCGAAGACCTGCGGACCCGCCTGGGTTGGGGCCATGTGTTTGCCCTGCAGGCGCTGAGTGACGACGAGCGGCGCGCCGTGATCAAGCAGGAAGCCGACGCGCGGGGCTTTTTGCTCAGTGACGAGGTGGTGGATTTCATGCTGACGCGTTTTTCACGCGACCTGGGCAGCCTGATGCAACTGCTCGACAAGCTCGACAGCTACGCGCTGCAAACCAAGCGGGCCATCACCATCCCGCTGATCAAAACCATGCTGGAGACGGAATGACGGTTGAGGTGAATGTTGACATTGCGGGCGATGGGCGCGACGTGCGCCGCGCCGGGCCGCCCCAAGCAAGCACAGTCCCCCCGGGGGGCAGCGCATTACACGAAGTGAAAAGCGTGGGGGCACGTGTGAAGCTGGCATTGTTTGACCTGGACCACACCCTGATCCCGATTGACTCCGACTACGAGTGGGGCGAGTTCACGATTGCGCTGGGCTGGTGCGATGCCACCGAATTCAAGCGCCGCAATGCCGAGTTTTTCGAGGAGTACCGTGCCGGAACGCTTGACATTCATGACTATGTGCGTTTTGCCACGCAGGCCATCCGCGAGCAGGGAGCTATCAATTCTATAGCGGCTCATGCCCGCTTCATGAGTGAGATCGTACACAAGGCCATCAAAAGCCAGGCGCTGGAACTGGTCGGTCGGCACCGCGCGGCCGGCGACGAACTGGTCATCGTGACGGCCACCAACGAATTCGTGACGCGTCCGATTGCTGATGCCTTTGGCGTGTCCGAACTGATCGCGGTCGAACTGGAGCGCGACGCCCAAGGCAACCTGACGGGCGAGATCAGGGGCACGCCATCGGCCAGAGAAGGAAAGGTTGCCCGCATGGAACAATGGCTGGCCGCCCGCCGCCTGGCTTGGGGCGATGTGCACACGACTTTTTACACCGATTCGATGAACGACCTGGCGCTGCTGGAAAAGGTCACCGAACCGGTCGCCACCAACCCGGACCCGCGCCTGCGGGTACTGGCAACCGAACGCGGATGGCGCATACTTGACCTGTTTTAAGCGCCACGGATGGCGCTTGCCGCCGGGCAGCGGCGGCCGCCTCCGGCCTGGAAAAGGCAGGGACAACGCTTGCTGCCAAGGGGCGGCATCTCCCTCAAAACTTTAAATTTCATGATCAAAAAATTCATCGACAAGCTGTTCGGTAAATCCGACAGCGCCGAATCCCCTTCAAAGCGGGTTCCAAAGTCCCCCTTCGGCAAGCGCCACGACATCGAGTTCAAGGACCACGGCATCAATGTCAAGCTGGTGGACGAACGCGCCATGGACGTGGTGCATGTGCTCAAGCAGGCGGGTTTCCAGGCCTATATCGTCGGCGGCGCGGTGCGCGACCTGCTGGTCGGCCTGCGACCGAAAGACTTCGACGTGGCCACCGACGCCACGCCCGAACAGGTCAAGTCGCTGTTTCGCCGCGCCTTCATCATTGGCCGGCGCTTTCGCATCGTCCACGTCATCTACGGCCGGGGCCGCGAACATGAAGTGATCGAGGTCTCGACCTTTCGCGCCCACATGGACAGCGCCCTGGCCGAGCAGGTCGGCGGCAACGAGCGCACCAGCAAGAGCGAACTCGCCGGCATGAAGCATGCCGTGCATGCGTCGGGCCGGGTGCTGCGCGACAACGTCTGGGGACCGATGGAAGAAGACGCTGCGCGGCGCGACTTCACCATCAACGCCATGTATTACGACCCGGAAACGCAGGTTGTTGTCGATTACCACAACGGCATTGGCGACTCGAAGAAGAAAATTGTCCGCATGATCGGCAATCCGGCGCTGCGCTACCGCGAGGACCCGGTGCGCATCATCCGCGCCGTGCGTTTTGGCGCCAAGCTCAATGCACTCGGCTTCAAATTCGAGGAGAAAACGGCGGCGCCGCTGAAGGACATGTGTGGTCTGTTGGCCGACGTGCCGCAGTCGCGACTGTTCGACGAAATGCTCAAATTGCTGCAAACCGGCCATTCGCTGGCCAGCATCGCGCAGCTCAAGGCACTGGGCATGGGCACCGGCATTTACCCGCTGCTTGATGTGGTGGTTGAAATGTCCGACGACCCCTTCCTGAAACTGGCGCTGCAAGATACCGACCGCCGCGTCGCCGAAGGCAAGCCGGTCGCGCCCAGCTTTTTGCTGTCGTGTGTGCTCTGGGCCGATGTGCGCAGTGGCTGGGACCGGCGCCTCAAGCGCAATGAACCCCCGATGCCGGCGCTGCAGGATGCGATTGACGAAGCCTTCAACGCCAGGATTGGCGATGTCTCGGGTCGCGGCAAGCTGGGCATCGACATGCGCGAAATCTGGACCATGCAGCCGCGTTTTGAAAAACGCGTGGGCAATGCGCCGTATTCGCTGCTGGAGCAGCCGCGCTTTCGCGCCGGCTTCGACTTTTTGCGTCTGCGCGGCCAGATCGGCGAGATCGACCCGGCGCTGGGCGAATGGTGGGAGAAATTCAGCACCGCTTACGACGACGAGCGCCACGACATGATCGAGGCGATTCGCGAAACGCAGCAGAAAAAGCCGCAGACGCCGCGTGCGCGTGTCAAGCGGGCTGATGCCGATGGCGGTCGACCTGCCAATATGGCGCCAGCGTTGTCATCCGGCAGCAGCCCGGGCGACGCTGACGGGCTGGAGCTGCCCTTGCAGGAAGGCGATGCCGCCCCCGCCAAGAAACGCCGCCGCCGCCGCAAGCCCGCCAGCCGTGCGGCCGAGGGCCAGGACGGCGGCAGCGAGTCGCCCCCATCCGCCGGGGCTTCCCCGGCGACCGGCGACTGAGCGCAAACGCTGCGCCATGTCCACAGACAGCCCCGATGAAAAAATAGCTGCTAGGCGTGAACCGGTCACGGCTTACGTCGCGCTGGGCGCCAACCTGGGCGACGCCGGTGCTGCGTTGCGCCAGGCGGTGCAGGCCCTTGAAAGTCTGCCCCTGACGCAAGTGCACCAACAGTCAGGACTTTATAAAACCGCACCGCTGGACACCGATTCCGGCAATGAAGCGCCAGCGCCCGGAGCCGACTACCTGAATGCCGTGGTGGAAATTGAAACCGGCCTGAATGCCTGCGCGTTGCTTGACGGGTTGCAGCAACTGGAACTGCAGTCCGGGCGCGAGAGGCCGTACCGCAATGCGCCTCGCACCCTGGACCTGGACCTGTTGCTGTATGGCAGCGCGCGCATTGAGTCGCCCCGGCTGTCTGTGCCGCATCCGCGCATGCACCAGCGCGCCTTTGTGCTGGTGCCGCTGGCCGAGATTGCGCCGCAGCAAGTTAGCGCTGAGCAGTTGCAGGCCGTGAAGCACCAGGCTATCGAGCAGCTGGGCAGTGGGCTGGTTTAAGGCGAAGTCGGTCTGACTTGGCCATCATCGCACTTACGAAATCCGGCAGTTATTGCTACTGAATTAATAGCTATCTGCGTAAGATCCACTTGCGCAAGTGGCTTGTTTCAGGCTAAAAAAACGGGTCCGTCATGCCCGCCTTCGCGGGAATGACGGCGGTAAAGTGGTGGCAAGGCTAAGGCGCCAGGCGTTCGCGCAGCCAGCCGGCATCGCTTAGCAGCGTATAGCGCAGGCGGTCGTGCAAACGGCTTTTGCGGCCTTGCCAGAACTGCCAGTTGTCCGGCTTGAGGCGGTAGCCGCCCCAGTGCGTCGGGCGCGGCGGATTCAGCATGAACCTGGCGCCGTACCGGGCGGCATTGGCCACCAGCACGCCACGGCCGGATATCACTTCACTTTGCGGGCTGGCCCAGGCGCCAATGCGCGAGTCGAGCGGCCGGCTGTTGAAATAGGCATCGCTTTCTTCGGCAGGCACTTTTTCCACCACGCCTTCGATGCGCACCACCCGTTCCAGCTCGACCCAGTGGAACTGCAGCGCCGCATACGGATTGCCGGCCAGTTCCAGACCCTTGCGGCTGGCGTAGTTGGTGTACCAAACAATGCCCTGCGCATCAAAGCCCTTGATCAGCACCACGCGGGTGGACGGGCGCAAATTGCTGCCCACGGTGGCCAGCGTCATCGCATTGGGTTCGGGCACCTGGGCCGAGATGGCTTCGCCTAGCCACTGGTCGAATTGCATGAGGGGGTCGGCCTGCGAGGCGTCTTCGTTGAGTTCGGCGCGCTCGTAGCTTTTGCGAAGGTCGGCGATGGAAGTGTGATCGAGCATGGACCGGAGTATAAAGTCCGGTGCCATATTTATGCCCGGGTCACGCTCAGCCTGGGGTTACCACGGCGCAGGCCAGGCGCGGTCCGGAGTTGCCGGTGGGCTGGGTGGTGTAGTCATCGGGATCGCGGTGAACGATCAGTCCCCGGCCAATGATGTTGCCGGTGCCGCTGCCAACGGAAATGCTCTTGGACTCGAAGCTGAATCTCGCGACACCGCTGGCATCGGCCTTGAGGCTGGGCAGGTCGCCTGCGTGATGCGTCATGCCGGAATGCTTGCCGTGGGGCTGGCCGTCCGGATTGAAGTGGCCGCCCGCGCTCATGCCGTCGCCGCTGGAGCAGTCGCCTTTTTCATGCAGGTGAAAGCCGTGTTCGGCATTCGCCTTGAGTCCGCTGACCGTGCCGGAAACCAGTACCTTGTCGCCGCTCTGGATAAAGGTGACCGAGCCGCTGGCCGTATTGCCGGCGGTGCTTTGCAGCTGGGCCACGGCGCGCGGACCCGTGGTGGTGCTGGCGCAGGCGCCAAGTGCCAGCAGGCTGGCCAGCAGAATGAAAGTGCGTGTCATGAAGTCTCCCCGGGGTTGTGTTGTCCAAGCTGGAATGCCGGCGCGTGTGACGATTCACGCCAGCGCCGCCGAATGCACGCTGCCTGTCAGTGGCCGGCCAGCTGCAGCAGCCTGCCAAGCGCCTGGTCGTCAATGCCCAGCGTGCGCAGTTTGTCATAAGTCAGCTGGGCATAGTCGCGCGTCGTGCCGTAACGGCCGCAAGCACTGGAAAATATCTGCCGGTAGTGGTCTTCGCTCAGCACGCCGGTATGGTTGGGGCTGCGCCGGGACAGCGTGAAAGCCAGTGCCTTGATATCACCCTGCGCCGTACGGCATCGCAGCCACTTCGGGTCATAGACGCCGTTGGGCATTTCGCGTGCCCACAGGGCGGACAAGGCATCGTGCACATGTTCCCTGGGTAGCCGATAGGCCATTCCCTTGCAACTGCCGCCCGACAGCAGGCCAAACACCAGTCCCGGCAGCGCAGGCGTGCCGCGGTTGACGCGGCTCCACATTTTCAGCGCACGGTGGTAGCCGTGCAGGGTGGCAAAACGCTCTTCGGACGATTCGAATTCAGGCCGCCAGATCAGTGATGCATAGCCGAAAACCCACAAGTCAGCCTGGCCACCCCATTGCCGGATCGCAGCGTCGAGCATGGCGGCGGGATCCCGGGTGTTGTAAGCCAATTCGCAAGGTGCATTTGCTAGAGTAGTCACAGCCTCACTCTACAATATTGGCAGGTTTTTTTAAAAGGAAGTTTCCCATGTTTTCTCAGGATGACGACAGCCAGCAACGCGTGGCACTGTTTCTGGTATTTGGATTGATTGCCATCGTGGTTTCCTCTGTGCTGGTGTTTGGCGTGAAGCATCGCGGCGTTTCGGCCAAGGTTGCAGATGCCCCGGCTGTCCAGGTGGTCGCTGCGCCCGGCATGGCAGCCGTTCCCGCATCCTCCGCTGCAACGACGCAGGCGGCTTCCGACGCAGCCAGCGTCAAGGTCGAACAGGGCATCGTCAAGTTCTACTTTGCGTCGGGCAAGGCCGACCTGGCCGCCGGCGCCAGCGAAGCACTGCTTGATGTGGTCAAGGGTGCGCAGGCTGGCCGCAAGGTCGCCATTTCAGGCTTTCACGACGCGACCGGCGACGCGGCGCAAAATGCCGAGCTGGCCAAGCAGCGCGCGTTGGCGGTGCGTGACGCGCTGATGGCATCGGGCGTGCCTGAAAGCCAGATCGAACTTAAAAAGCCCGAGCAGATTGCCGGCAATACCTCGGCAAGCGATGCCGAAGCCCGCCGCGTTGAAATCAGCCTGCAGTAACGCGCACCCTCCCGGCCTGCATGGCAGGCGGCATGAATCCGCAGCGCTTTGCGCCCTGCGGATTTTTTTTGCCTGCACTTCGTTTGGTAACCGCAAAGTAACCATTCCGGGCTAAAACAGCCGCGATATTAGTTACCATAGACGCCGTAATAAAGTTACATCCCCGTGTCCGGGATGGCTAGATTGAAAGGTTTCATCATGGCGCTTCATTCCGCCGTTTCAGACATCACCGCCCACATTCAAGAGCGCAGCCGGCCGACGCGCAATGCCTATCTGGCACAACTGCAGGCCGACAGCAGCCGCCCGCCCAGCATGGACCGCATGGGCTGCGCCAACATCGCGCATGCGGTGGCCGGCATGCCGCTGGACGACCGCTTCAAGATCGTGACAGAGCGCCGGCCCAACATCGGCATCGTCACCGCCTACAACGACATGCTGTCGGCGCACACGCCGCTGCTCGGCTATCCGGCGCTGATCAAGGACGAGGCGCGCAGGCAGGGCGCCACGGCGCAGGTGGCGGGCGGCGTGCCGGCCATGTGCGATGGCGTGACGCAAGGCACCAGCGGCATGGAGTTGAGCCTGTTCAGCCGCGACGTGATCGCCATGGGCACGGCTATCGCACTGTCGCATGACATGTTCGATGCTGCACTGCTGCTTGGCGTGTGCGACAAGATCGTTCCGGGCCTCTTGATTGGCGCGCTGCAATTCGGCCACCTGCCGATGGTGTTCGTACCCGCCGGCCCCATGCCCTCGGGCCTGCCGAACAAGGAAAAAGCCCGCATCCGCGAACAGGCCGCGCAGGGCCTGGTCGGGCGCGATGCGCTGCTGGAAGGCGAACTCAAGTCCTACCACAGCCCCGGCACCTGCACCTTCTACGGCACGGCCAACAGCAACCAGATGCTGATGGAAGCGATGGGCCTGCATGTGCCCGGCACGGCGTTTGTCCAGCCCGGCGACGCGCTGCGCGACGAACTCACGCGCGAGGCGGCGCGCACCGTGCTCGGCATCACCAAGGCCAAGCGCTTTGCGCCCATCGGCCAGGTCGTCGATGAACGTGCCATCGTCAACGCCATGGTGGCGCTGCTGGCCACTGGCGGCTCGACCAACCACCTGATTCACTGGGTGGCGGTGGCGCAATCGGCGGGCATCGTGATCGACTGGAATGACTTTTCGGCGCTGTCCGATGTCGTGCCGCTGCTGACGCATGTCTATCCCAACGGCAGCGCCGATGTGAACGACTTCCAGGCCGCCGGCGGGCCGGGGCTGGTGATTCGGGAACTGCTGGACGCCGGCCTGATGCATGAGGACGTATTGACAGTGCGCGCAGGCGGCATCCGCGAATATGCCCGCATCCCGGTGATGGACGGCGCAGCGCTGGCCTGGCATGACGTGGGCGACTCGAAGGACGATTCCATCGTGCGGCCTGCAGACCGACCCTTCAGCCCCACCGGCGGGCTCAAGCTGCTGACCGGCAACCTCGGCCGCAGCGTGATCAAGGTGTCTGCCGTTCCCGACGACCGGCATGTGATTGAAGCACCGGCCCGGGTGTTTGATTCGCAGGAAGCCTTGCTGGCGGCCTTCAATGCCGGTGAACTGGAGCGCGTGTGCCTGTCCCATGCCGCCAACGGCGTGGTCTGCGTGGTGCGCTGGCAGGGGCCGCAGGCCAACGGCATGCCCGAATTGCACAAGCTCACGCCGCCGCTGGCCGTGCTGCAGGGCAAGGGCTTCAGGGTGGCGCTGGTGACCGATGGCCGCATGAGCGGTGCGTCGGGCAAGGTGCCGGCGGCCATTCATGTGTCGCCGGAAGCGGCGGCGGGCGGTCCGCTGGCCAAGGTGCTGGACGGGGATGTGATCCGCGTTGATGGACTCACCGGCGAGCTGCAGGTACTGGTGGACAAGGCCGAATGGGCCGCACGATCCGTCAGCGTGATGCCGGATGACCTGCGCCAGCGCAACGGCGTCGGCATGGGCCGGGGATTGTTCTCTGGCATGCGTGCCCGTGCATTGACCGCAGAAGAAGGAGCCATGTCATGGATGTCACGATGAATATCAGCCAAAAACTCAGTGCCCTGCAGGTGATGCAGGATGCGCCCGTGATTCCGGTCATCGTACTGAACGATGTCGGCCAGGCGGTGTTGCTGGCCCGCGCCCTGGTGGCGGGCGGCATTCGCATGCTCGAAGTCACCCTGCGCACGCCGCAGGCGCTGGCCTGCATCGAGGCGATTGCACGCGACGTGCCCGAGGCGGTGGTGGGCGCAGGCACCGTGCGCAGCGCCGCCGATGCCCAGGCCTGCGCCATGGCCGGCGCGCGCTTTGTCGTCAGCCCCGGCTACACCCATGCGGTCGGCCAGGCGTGCCGCGATGCCGGTCTGCCATTGCTGCCCGGCGTGGCCACCGGCAGCGAAATCATGATGGCGCAGGAAGACGGCTTGACCGAACTGAAGTTTTTTCCGGCGCTGCAGGCTGGCGGCACGGCCATGCTCAAGGCCTGGGGCGGGCCGTTTGGCGATGTGACGTTTTGCCCCACGGGCGGCGTGTCAATGGCCAATGCCGCCGAGTTTCTGGCGCTGCCCAACGTGGCCTGCGTCGGCGGCTCGTGGCTCACGCCCGCCGATGCTTTGGCGTGCGGCGACTGGGACCGCATGACCGAGTTGGCCCGTCAGGCCTGCCTGCTGACGCGCCGGGTGGCGTGAAGACGGCCATGTGTCATGGCGAACGCAGCGTGGCAAGGCATCTTCATGCCTCATCGCCACTGCATCGCCAAGGCCTGCGGCCCTGCGATGAAGACGCCGATGCCGAGTTGCGCAGCATGACGGCATGAATCGTTGCGATTTTTAATGAAATAAGCCATTTGCGCATAAGGAACGGGCGCTGACAGCTATCAAAAAAATAGCTGACAACGCCCGTGAAAGCCCCGTTGATTCCGGGTTGGCCGGCTGGGGCTTATTTCTCCGCGCCCGATGCCCTGGACACGTAATACGACAGCGCGTCGATTTGGGCCTCTGTCAAGGTGGCCTTGTACGAAGGCATGGCGCCCAGGCCGTCGTACAGCGCTTTTTTCACCCGCGTCGCGTTGGGCTTGAGGTCGTCGAACACCGGCCCGACCGCGCCTTCACTGCCGGCATCCTTCAGCGTGTGGCACAGGGCGCAGGCCGGCACGGCACCAGCGGTAAACAGCTTTTTGCCCAGCGCCATCTTGTCGGCGTCTTCGGCAGCGCGGGTTGGCAGGCTGGCCAGGGCGGCCGCCAGCAGCAGGCTTGCGGACAGCAACAGACGCGCAGGCCGCGATGCAAGCCTGGAAAGCAATGTGAATGAGGTCATGGAATCGCCGGGCCTGGAACGTTTGAAAAGTGGGGGCAGGTTGAAAAGCATCACGCCACGCTGACCTTCACGGCGTGGTCCAGCCAGCTGGCGTTGTTGTAGCCGCTGACGTTTTCGCCGCGTGTTTCGGGTTGCACGTTGCCGGCCATGTCGGTGGCGCGGCTGGTGACGACATAGTTGCCGCGTTCAAAGTGCGCCGGCAGCACGAACTGGCGCCAGGCGTATTTGCCCAGATCCGGGCCAACCAGGCGTGCTTGTTGCCACGTTTTGCCACCGTCAATCGTCACTTCCACGCCTTTGACGGCATGCATGCCGCCAAAGGCCACGCCGTTGATCTGCATCCAGCCTTCGCGCTGCGCGCCGTCGTCGGGGCTGGGCGAGTTGACCCAGGACTTGACCGACATTTCCTGCACCGATGGCTGGCTCGGATCGGCTTTCTGGCCAGGGGGCGTGAGGCGGTAACCGTGCGCCATGATTCGGGCATCGCTTTCCTTGGCGGTGAAGGCCAGTTGCTTGACATATTTGATGCTGTTCACGCCGGTAAAACCCGGCACGATCAGGCGCAGCGGGCCGCCGTGGGCCAGCGGAATCGGCGCGCCGTTCATCTCCCAGGCCAGCAATGCGTCCTGCATGGCGGCAGCGGGCACCGAGCGCTCGACGATGATGCTTTTCGGGTCAAGCCCCGCGGGCAGCTTCTCGCCACCGGTGCTGGTCATGTAGTTCATGCCGGGGCTGACGCCGCCCAGCGCCTGGACCACTGCGCGCACCGGCACACCGCTCCAGATCACGCAGCCGGCCGCGCCCACCGTCCAGCCGGTGCCGCTGGGCTTGGAGGGGAAAAAGCCCCGGCCGTTGCCCGAACACTGCAACACCATGGCAACCGTCTCCAGGCCCATGGTCTTGAGGTCGCCCACGGTGAGCGTGCGCGGACGCTGCACGCCGCCCACCGTCAATACCCAGGCGTCGCGGTTGGCCACGATGGAGGCGTCGGGCGTGGGCAGGTTGTTGCGCAGGTAGAGCTGCTCGGCCGGCGTGATGACGCTGGTGCCAAAGGCCCCGCGCCTGGTCTCGATGGTGGTGCCGCTGTGAACAATGACGCTGTCCAGGTCTTTCCAGGCGAGGTCGGTGGGCAGCGGCTTGGCGGCAGCTGCACTGGCCGACTGCGCCATGGCGCCGTGGCTCCAGGTGGCCAGGCCGGCGGCTGCCAGCGCGGTGGCGCTTCGGGTCAGCAGGTGGCGGCGGGGCAAAGAGCTGGGGGTGTCAATCATGCGTGTCTCCGTGGGTTATTAAAAAAACATCGAAAAAAAACAGGTTACTGAAAAACTGGAGATTCTGCTGGGTCACGCAACTTGGCGGCTTGTCCGTCAGGCTTGCCAAGATGGTTGTTCGCCACGGCCAGCGCCTTTTTTTTCTGCGCCACCAGCACCAGCGGCCGGCCCTGGCGCGAGTCAATGACCTGCCAGTACATGTCGTTCCACCAGCCGCTGCCGGCCTTGAGCGCCACCGGCTGGTCAAAGGCAAACACGGTGACCATGCCGCCTTTTTCAATGAAGGTGGTCAGGTGGTAGGCCAGGCGGCCGTCGATGTCGCAGGGCCGCATCAGCTGGGGATAGCCGGGAACCGGCTGCTGCTGGTTCAACCCCAGGTGCATCAGCAGCTGGCGGGTTGGCATGAAGCTGCCGCGCAGCGTGCGTTCGTAATATTCGTGCTCGATGGCCTCGCGCACCAGCGCGGGCGGGCGCATCGCAAACACCGTGCCGGCGCCGGTGGCCGCCAGCAGCAGCGCCGCCAGGCTGCGCTGAAAGCCGCGCCGCGACAGCAGCGGCGTGTGCCTGAACAGATGCGCCGGCGGCTGGCCGGGGTCAAAGGCCAGCGCCATCTCGGCGCGGACGCGCAGGTCAAAGGCGCTGTCTGGTGGAAGCTCAAAGTCTGTCATTCAAACCTTTCTGAACTGGCGCACGCTGGAGGCCGGTGCGGCGGCGTCGGGCGCAGTCGGCCGGGCGGGCACATCCAACACCGCCTTCAGCGCCTCGCGGGCGCGCGACAGGCGTGACAGCACGGTGCCCGGCGCGATGTCCAGCGCCTCGGCCATTTGCGCCGTCGGCATGTCGTCAAAGTAAAACAGCACCAGCACCTCGCGGTGAATCGGGGCAATGCGGCCCAGGGCCTGCACCACGTCGCGCTGGTTGTCCAGCCGCTCGCTGCTGGCCTGCGGCTCGGCGGCATCGAACTCGCCATAGTATTCATCCAGCCGTTGCGGGCCCGGCACCACATGGCGCAGCACATGCCGGCGCATGATGCGAAACAGCCAGGCGCGCGCCAGTTCGGGCTGGCGCAGCTGGCTTCGGTATTCCCAGGCGCTGGTAAAGCAGTCCTGCACCACGTCCTCGGCAATGGCGCGCGAACCCGTCAGGCCCCAGGCGCTGCGCAGCAAAAAGCGGTAGTGCTCGCGCACCCATTGGTTGTACCGGGACTCGGCCGTCTGGATCATGTGTAAAAGAGCGCTGGGAGCGCGACTTTATTCCCTGAGTTTTGACTTTTTTGCTAAGGGTTTCCCCTGGTTTTTCCTGTGCGGCGGGCCGGTCAGGACGCCAATGCAGCGCCTGCGCCATGAAGGCAGTCAGTGCGGTCGTTGTCTGCTCATCGCGGTCACCCCAAGATAGCACTTGCACACCCTGCGCGGCAGCGTGGTGATGCGTGGGCTGAGCCGGGCGCTGGCCAGCAGGTCGGGCACCACCGGCAACGTCAGGCGGCGTGAGCCGGATCGTGCGGCTGATCGGCCAATTCATCACAACCACTCAGCATCCCCAGTCCGTATGCCGTCCCTTCCTGCTCCCTGTCCCTTGGGAAAGGGTTGGGGAGACGGCTGCTCCCGAAGGTGATTTTTGTGACGGTACCTGCGTCAGTCTTCCTCCCTGCCTTTCCCCCAGTGGGGGAAGGAGCCCAAAACGGGGTGTCATCGGGTTCCGGCCTGTGAATGAGTTGAGCCGTTAAATATAAGGGCCAAACTGTGCTCTGGCGCAAGCGCCATAAGCCTGGAAAGCTATTAAAAAAATAGCAATCGGGCGGCGGCGCCTGGCTGCAGCAGCCCGATACCGACGGCGTCCGGCAGCCGTTTCAGTTTTCCGGAATGCCACCTGCAAACCAGGGGCCGGGTCCGTTGGCTGTGAAATTGCGGATCAGCAGGGTGGGCGTCACGCAGGGACTGGGCACTGCGCCCTGAAGCGTTCCGCGTATCGCGAAATTTCCGTCGGCGTCAAGGTCGGCAGCGGGCGAGTTCAGTTCCGTTGCACCGCAGAACAGCGTCGCCACCACCTGGCGGGGCAGTCCAGGCAGGCCGATGCTGTTGCCCCCGGCGAGCAGCAGCCCTTCACCCTTGACCGAGATGCTGCCGTCGGCGCGGATCGCCGCCCGCAGCTTGTCGATCACCCAGGGACGCCCGCCGGGCGCAATGCCGCGCACGTCGTTGGGGGCCGGCACGCCGCTGACGGACGCGAAGGGCGTCGAGCCGATACCGCCATGGAATTCGATTCGGCCGTCGGCGGCCATCGCGGGCAGGATGAGGCCGCTCGCCAGAGCACCGACAGCGGCCGAGATGAATGCTTTCTTCATGAAAATCTCCTGGGTAAAATCGGGGAAATGGCATGCCCGGTGGCCAGCCAGTGCGTCAATGCGAGAGTGGCGACAACTTCATGAAGGGCAAAATTCCAGTCGTTCTGCCCTTGCGGCCCACCTCCTTGATGCACAGGGTTTCATCCCCCGCATTGATGCCGTTGGGCGAAGCATATGCGCTGGCCGAATGTCCGTTGGGCAGGCAAAGCGAAGGGTGGTCGAAAGGCGCTTTTTCCATCCGGACGCGCTCGTCCGTCAAGGACATCAGGAAGCGCACCAGGTCTGCCTTCTCTGTTTCGCTCAGGCCCAGCGGCTGGATGTCCGGTGCCAGGTCCTCACGGTTCTCCCTGCCGAAGTCTCCGCCCCGGTTGTAGAAGTCCACCACCTGCATCAGCGTTGCTTTCCCGCCGTTGTGAAAATAAGGGCCGGTGAGCTCGACATTGCGCAGCCCCGGTGTCTTGAATGCGCCATTCACCGCCACATCCTGGATGCCGGGCACGCCATACCTGTCAGGATCGAATCCGTTGCCAAGCAAGCTGGCCGCTTGCGCCTTGCCAGCCGGTCCTTTCACTGCAAAAAGCATGCTCTCCGACAAGGGCAATCCAATTCCGTCATTGCCGCCAATGCCGATATCGTCCAGTGTGGGCCGCACACCGATGTTGTAGAAACCGGCGTCATACGTCTTGGTCTTGCCGGTGGCCATCACCATGGTTTCCAGCCGCTGATTGGTGACATGCCGAAACGATGCGTTGGTCAGTTCGGCGCCGCCGTGGCAGTTGATGCAGCGTCCCTTGCCCTGGAAAATGGCAAAACCGGCACGCTCGCTGGGGTTGAGCTTCGAAGCGTCGCCGGCTGCAAACTGGTCGAACCGGCTGTCATCGGACACCAGCGTGGTTTCATACATCTGGATGGCCAGGGAAAAGAACAGCGTGAAATTGGCCTCCAGCTGGCTGATTTTCTCGTCCACGTTTTTGTCAAAACGCACCGGGTGCTTCAAGTCCATCGACTTGCGCTCCCTGGCATCGGCCTGGGTGAAGCGCACGATGTTGGGTGACTGCCAGTAGGCCTGCCTGAAGGCTTTTTTGACGAGCGTGCGGTACGTGGGGCGACCGCCGGTTGCAAACCTGCCCAGCACGCTGTCGTCCGGCGCTATGACCTGGCCGCTCAAAATGTCCTGGTCCAGCAGCTTTTGCCCCAGATGGACAAAGGTGCGGTCACTGCAGCTCATTTCCGTTCCCGACAGGGGCGGACCGGACCCCTGCGACGCCAGCGATGACGACTGGATGCCCACACTGACCTTGCGCACAATGCCGTTTTCTTTTTTCCAGACCATGGAATTCTGGTTCCTGAGGCCGAACGGGTCGCCGCCGTTGAAAACGTTGTTGCCGCGGCCATCCCAGAAATTTCGGAAGTTGAAGACGGCGTTGATCACGCTGGGCGAATTGCGCGGTTCCACCCGGCGGGTGTTGACCGCCCCCATGTGAAAGCCGTCCGGGTCGCGGGAATAGTTGCAGCTGTCAGCCGCCGCACCTTTCTTGGTGGCATTGACCCTGTCGAAGCTGCCATGGAAGACGCCCTGCGACGAGGCCACATCATTGATGTCGATCCGCTGTGCCGGATCGTTGCTTTCCTGCATGGAGAACCGGGTAAAGGGAAAGTCGCCGCTGCTGATCGAGTCGAGTTCGCTGGCCGTGAACTGACGGTTCGGGCCGCTTCCCAGTTGAAACGTCCAGTCAGGATTGGCGGCCATCGAGCCCGACAGCCGCCTCAACAAACCCGGGCTCAGCTGGTTTTTTTCGCGGGTGTCGGCACCCGCGCTGAAATGGCAGGTGGCGCAGGCGGTCTTGTTGTCGCTGCCGACCCGGGGGTCCCAGAACAGCGCCTTGCCCAGTTGGATGGCGGCGGACTTGTCGTCCACGAATTCGTCAAGAACGTCGTTCGAGGGGCCGGGTACGTCAACGGTCTTGAGTGCCATGGATCTCAGCGGCTCGTCAGCCTGCGGCGTCCCGGCAGCAAACACAAGCACAGCCGATGCGCCGCCAATGAAAAGCAGCGTTTTCAGCCGTGACTTGGCGGCCAGCAGAAGCGACAGGGCCCGTGTCGCGGTCGATGCTTTTGCGGGCGCAAACGGCTGGCCGGCAGCGCCGGCACCAGGCATCAGGCCAGGAGGGTGGGGGGTCATGAGAACTCCTTGATCAATGAAAAGATGGATATGGCGGCCGATTTGCCATGCTTCAGGCGCACTGCAGTCGGTTCATGTTTTCTCGGTGGGTGCCCAATGCCGCGTGGCCCCAGTGCCCGGTTGCCAAGTTTTTCTACGCGTTTGGCATGGAAAAAAGAGCCGGTGCGCTGTGGCCGATGCCGCAATAGCTACCAAGGAATCGCGATCGAAGCGCTGCCCGTTGCGGGGCACCCGCCCATGCCAGGTCCGCCAACCTCGCCGAATTCAAAAATCGTCATGCCGAACCGGTCACCGTTGCCGTTGGTCGAGTGCCAGGCCATCGCGCGGCTTTGTCCGGCCACGGCCAGTTGCTGTTCGGTGGCATTCAGCCCGGTGTAGATCGCCCGCCAGTCGGGACTGTTCGCGTCACCGGTGCGCAGCAGCCGCCCGGTGGCGCCGGGGATGTTTTCGACCCGCCCGCCGGTGGTGTCGGCCCGAATGTCGCGGCGCCCGATCCGGGTGTTGTTGAAGTCCGGGTTGATGATGCGCTGCTCGGTCAGGGCCAGGGCCAGCGGTGCGCCGCTGGAATTTTTGGCCGTGCCGTTGACCCGCACCACCACCTCACCGGTCGGCAGGGTGGTGACGAAGGCGGCTTTCGCGACCCTGGTGTCGATCACCTGCTGCGTCTGCCCGCTGTTGAAGCTCATGTTGTAGACCTTGAACACGTCGATCCAGTCCCCCGGCTTGATGTCGGGCGTCTGCCCGGTCCAGCAGACACCGCCCGGATGGTTGACCTCGAACAGGCCGCCCCTGCCGACAATGCCGCGCGCCGTGCCGATGATCGGTGCGTTGCTGTTGCCCCGACGCACCACGACCTGCAGTTCGCTGCCTGCCGCAAAGCCATCGATCGAGATGAAGTCGCGCTCCGGAAACACCGTGACATCCTTGAGTGACCCCTGATTCGCCGGAACAGCAGCGTCCAGCAGATACGCCGGGTTGTAGGGCACCGGCGATGTCGGGTTCTGCGGTGGAACCACGCCGTTGGGACCGGGCGGGCAGCCGCCGATGCCGGGACCACCGAGCGCACCGACCTCGTAGATCGTCATGCCGAGCCGGTCGCCGTTCGCCGTGGTCTGCTGCCATCCCATCACCCGTGTCTGTCCTTCGACGACCAGCAGGCGCTCGTCAGCGTTCAGGCCGCTGAAAATGGCGGTGAAGCTGCTGGTGGTGCCGTCATAGGCGAGCGCTCCGCGGGTCCCGGGGATTGGATTCCCGTTGGTGCCGTCGATGCGCCCGCCAGCGCTGTCGGCGCGAATGTCGCGCTTTCCGATGCGGCTGCCCGGCGCACCGATAAATTCAGGGTTGACAATCCTGACCTCGAGCCGGGTCAGCGGAATGGGCGTGCCATTGGCAAGTTGCGCCTTGCCCTTGACCACGACGGTATTGTTTCCAGCATCGTAGGCCTGTGTCGCCGTGACGTTCTGCGTCGTGGTCGCTGCGCCAGAGTCCTTGACCGGAACGGGGTTCAGGGAGCGGTTGTTGTTGGTATCGCGGTAGGTCACCCGCACCACGTCCGCCGGGACAATGTCGGGCGTGACATTCCTCCAGCACACGCCGCCCGGATGGTTCACTTCGAGAAAGCCGCTCACGTCCGTTCGTCCCACGGCATCGCTGACCACACCGCCGCGCCTGACCTGCACGAGCACGTCGGCATTGGGCGCAAAACCTGCGATCGACGTGAAGTCGCGCTCTGGAAATACGGTGACATCCTGCGGCAACAGTGGCGGATTGCTGACCACCTGCGCTGATGCCGTGCCTGACACGACGATCGTGAGGCCAGCGGCAAGCGCGGCCAGGCCCGACAACGCCGCCCAACGGCCGGAGCGCTGACAGCAGTGCGTGAGGGGCAGCGCACTGTTGCCAGAGCCCTTCATGTATTTTTCAGCGACGCTTGCGCGCATTTCTGACCACATGGGCCAGCAGCTCGACCGAGATGAACTTTTCGTTTGCATGACAAACCCCTGTATTGCTGGTCATTGTTGGTGGTCGAAGCGGGCCAGTGAACGCATCGGCCAGTAGCAAGCCTGAGCCTGCTGGCTATTCAAATGGAGGCACCGAACGTTGAGCTTTGACGGCCCGCTACCGTGTGTCGCAGGCTGCCAAGAAGCCGGTCGGCATGCTGCGCCATGGCCTTCGCCTTGCCCTGCCCGAAACCCGGGCTGCGCTGGTTGTTAGGGCGGCTGTCAGCGCCCACGCTGAAATGCCAGGTGGCGCAGGCGGTCTTGTGGTCGCGGGTTCGGCCGATGCGCTGGCATGCGCCAGCGGTTGGCGGGCAATGCCGGCACCGGAAATTAAGCCTGGACGGTGGGTGGTCATGTGAACTCCCTGATCGATGGGCAAGGCGGCTGAATTGCCAGGGTTCAGGCCGATTGCTGGTGGGTTGATGTTTTTTTGGCTGTTTGGACCGTCGGCTGTGCAGGGTGCTCAACTGCGCCAAGCAGTCCACTGGCACAGCGCCGGTCAGATCGAGGTCTTGCACGGACAGGGAGCACCATTTGTTCGCCGGCGTTCAGCATGGCTTTGCTGAACGCCGGCAAAGCCCCTTGGTTATTTAAGCCGGAATGTTGTGTTCGGCGTCACATTGCCGAGCGCCGACTCGACCTTGACCGCCGTGCAGTTGGTGGTTCGTGGATCCTGTGGGCCGGTGGCGTTCAGGAAGTCGAATGAATAGGCATTGCCGACCGAAGTGGTGGTCCCGATCACCCGGCCGCTGGCATTGCACGGCGCCCCGCCCACCACGCCCGCCAGCTTGAGCGTGAAATTGTGGGCAGTGGCAACGCTGGTGGTGCCGACCACTTTCCAGCGATTCTTGCTGACCACGTAATCGGCCCCCGTGACGGTGACAGTCTCGGACGGATTCGGAATGACGACCACCGGGGGCGGCGGCGGGGGTGGCGGCGGCGTGACAACGGGCGCAGGAGGCGCCGTGGACACAGGGGCCTGCGAGATCAAGGGGGTGCCGGCGTTGCCGGTGGCCACATCATTCGACTCACCCATTCCGCCTATTGATGAAAGCACCCGGATTTTTGCTGGCGGCGATGTGACGCCCGAGATATTGGCCACGCCAAAACTCAGCGGAATGTTGTAATCGGCCACCGTCAGGGTCGGCGGGGCCACCTGGTCGCTTGACATCGCCTTGACGGTCAGTGTCGCGTTCACGGGGTCGAACAACACATCGGTCACCTTGACGGTGTCATTGAGCGGCAGCGGATGGTAGGCGGGCGTGGACTGGCCGTTGATGTTCACCCCCGAGTTGTCCTTCAGGCACACGGAATCGGGAATCGCAAGCCCCGAAGCAATACGCGACTGTCCCCAACGGGAATTTTTCTGGGCCACCATCTGCGTCTCAAGCGCGTTCGAAGCAGGCGGGGTGTAGGCGATGAGGTTGCCGGCGGCGTCCAGGGTGGTGCCGCAAGGCGCGTTGAAGAACGAGGTCACGGGCGCAACGCCGGCAGGCCGGACACTGCCCGGCAGGCGACTTGCCGCGGAGCGGTAGGCCGTCGCAAAGACATCGACTTTCTGATCGCCCCCGCTGCGCGTGTACGTGGCACGGTCGGGGGCCACCAGGCTGGGAACCTGGCCGGTATAAATTCGGCCCATCAGGCTAAAGCCTGTCGTTTCTATGAAATCCACGCCGATGCCCCCAAGGTTTGATCCCCTGGGGCCCTCGATGCGAAAGATGTTGTGGTTGTGCATGATCCCGTCGCTGCCCAGGAAGTCAGGCAACGGGCTGCCAGTGACCGGGCCGATGCGTGCAGGATCGGCGATATAGAGTTTGCCGGGCACCGGACCGGCTACCGGCGCAATCTCGGCAGCGCCAGCGGATTGCGATGGAAGCAAGAACGGACCGAGGCGTCCCTTGGTGGCGCCGGTGAAATCGCCGGGTGCGCCGATGCCCACATCGTCGGTAAAAAAGATCCGTTCGCCCCGCGTGCCGACAACCGATTCCTCGCCGTAGGGGTGAATGAAGCGGTAAGTGCCCGTCACCGGCACCGGCGCCAGGCGGACCCGTATGCGGGAAAAAGCGATCTGGTTGCCGGGCGCGACATCTGCCGAAAAGGCTGCCTCCAGTCCAAGCACCAGCAGCGCCTTGCCGCCAGTGGCCGGCGTCAATGCGGCTCCGGCTTGCCACCAGAAGTGCTCATCGAAGAACTGTCCCGGGAACACCTCGGGCGTGGCCGGGGCGTCGCCGGGAAGCAACAGGCAATGGCCGCCCGACAGTTCGGCGGGCGTCAATGGGAGGCACAGCTCAAAATTCAAACCAGTGGTGTCCATGTACCAGCGCGGAAAGCCGTTGGCCGCGTCGATCGGACCGGTTCTTTCCAGGACGGCATGCGCTGCCTGGCCCGCAAGCGCAGCAGCAATTGAAAAAACGATAATTTTCAGGTTGAAGGCTTTCATGATATTTGTCCCATGGTGAAAAAAGCTATCGCTGGATTCGCGCCTGGCTGGGGTGGGCAAGGAGCGCCCTTGCGGTTCGTCATTGGCACAGGCTGGCTTGCCAGCGCGACCCACCAGGGTCGGAGGGCGCGGTGGTGGTGACTCAAAATGAACCGATATCGGTTCAGCGGTGGGTGAGTGACATTGCCGGACGGCGTGCCAGCCTGTCTTGCCGGGAGGAGGTGGTGCAGTAAGTGACATTTTTTGTCTATTTCTCCTCTCTCACTCGATGGGCAAAGCAAATTTCAGGCTTTTGAACGTTGGTTTTCAGCGGCCGGCTGGCTTGTGCGTCAGGTTGTGTTGAGGCAGGGTTGTCTGCTGTGCCGTGGCTTTGGCCTTGCCTTGCTCGTCCAGGTAGCGGAGCAGGGCCGTCACATCCTCGTCGCCCAGGCGCAGGTTCGGCATGCGGACCTGCTGGTAGCGCCTGGAAAGGATGACGGCGGTCGGGTCCCCCTCGGCCAGCACCTTTTCCGGCTCCTTCAGGTAGCGGGCCAGCCAGGCCGGGCTGCGGCGGGCCGTGACCTGGCCCAGGTCCGGCCCGATGCGGTCGCCTTCGCCTATGGTGTGGCACGAGGCGCAGCGGCTTTCGAACGTGAACTGGGCCCGGCCAATGTCGATCGGGCGCGCCTGGGCATAGCTGGCCGTGGGCAGCGTGTCCTTCCAGCCAAAGAACCCGGCCATGGTCGAGACCAGGAAGCGCGGGTTGTCAACCGCCGAGTTGCGCATCCACTGGCCGTTCGGGTCATTGCCCAGCATCAGGCTGCTGGCATGGCCATCCTTGCTGACGGCGTCGCTGCTGCGGGACAGGCCCAACTTGCGCGTCAGCACCTTGATGTCTTCCTTTTTGCCGGTCAGGAACAGCCAGCCCGGACCGACGCCAAACTTTTCGGAATAGGCCTTGAGCACTTTCGGCGTGTCTTTTTCCGGGTCGATGCTGATCGAGAGAAAAAAGATGTCCCTGCCCATCCGGTCGCCCAGCAGGCGCTGCACTTCTGCCATGCGTGCCGTCTCCAGCGGGCATTCGTCCTGGCAACTGGTATAGATCACATTCACAGCGACGAACTTCCCCTTGACCAGGTCGTCGTAGAAGTGGACTTTTGCGCCGTCCTGGGTGGTCAGCACGATGTCGGGAAAATAGTCCGACCCCCACTTCGTGGCTGCCAGCGCGCCATGAAAGGAAAGGGCCATGGCTGCCACGGCCAGCAATGCCTTTGCCCTGTCCTTCCAGCATGGTAGGAGGATGTGCATGGTGGGTTCCTTGAGGTTCCTCGGGGATGGGCAGGCCGGTCCGGTGGCGCGCAGGCTGGGGTTGTCAGGGCTGTTGTGGCCGGGTCAATCCGCTGGCACCCGTTTGATCTTCGAGGTCAATGCAAAGCCGGATCTGGCGTTGTAGTTCACGCTGATGATGGCCTTTGCCATGCGCGCCGCATGCACCTCGTTTCCAGCGGTGTAGGGAAAGATGACCTCGATCTCATCAAAAGCCAGCAGGGGCCGGTGCACGATCACCTGCGCCTCGGTTGCGAATTTCTTGCCGCTGGCCTTGCCCGCCCCCTTGACGTTGCTGAAATCGATGTTCAGCTCAAGCAAGGTGGGGCCGCTGAACACCGGGTCTTCGATGATGCGGGTGGAAATCGTCATCTGCCCTGCAAAGCCGATGGTCTCGGTATCGGTGCTGATGCTTCCGTCAACGTTGACCGGCACCGTGGGGCCCTGCACCGCGGCGTGCACGAAAAGCGGGGAAACCATGAGCGGGAGCGCCATCGCGGCCACCAGGATGGGACGCGCGAATCTCTTCAATGACTGAGCGTTACGCATGATCGGTCTCCTTAATCAGCGGGCGGTCCGCAGGGTTTCGGTCGGCGGCAGGAACTCCACGCCTGTCGGCTTGGGGATGGGCGTCGGCAGCGGGTTCAGTACGGAAGACCCGCTGGCGTCGATTTCCCAGCGCAGCAGCATGGCGTTGTCTTCATGCACCGTGTTGTGGCAATGCTCCATGAACATGCCGCCCCAGTCCCGGAACTGCATCGTGATCGTGATGCTGCCCCCGGGCCGCAGGCGGTAAACGTCCTTGCGGCCTCGCTCCCAGAGGGGAACGTTGCTGGCCTTCCCATCGCGTGCCAGCACCTGCCCTTCCTCGAAGTGGATGTGGATGGGATGGTCCCAGCCCCCGCCGCCGTTGACCAGCGTCCAGATTTCACGGGTGCCGGCCTTGGGCGCGGCGGAAACGCGGCCGAAGTCCGCCGCCAGCATGGCGCCGCCATCGGTTTTCACGCCCCAGGGGCCAAGCGCCGATGACACCGGGTCATTCGTGGTCCGCGAAGCGCCGCGGCCGAATTCAAACGTGCGCTGGCGGGCGACCGGTATCTTGCTCAGGTCCGGATTGGGGATGAGGTTCATGCCGCCGGGGGCGCTGAAGTCCCGGCTTTTGTCAACGGCGCGGGTCGTGCCGCGCACCCGGAATTCAAGGAATTTGCCGACACAAGGATCATCAGACCTCCCGGACAGGGCTTCACTGAGTGACAAGTTCTTGGAAACGCGTCTGCCGTCCTGGTGCTCCGCCAGGTTCACCAGGTGCAGCTTGGTGCCGTCGCTGTAGTTGGAAAAGTCGATGACGATGTCGAAGCGTTCCGCAATTCCCATCTCGTCCAGTTCGCTCAGCTGCACGGCCCTGGGCAGCAGATTGCCATCATTTCCGATCTGGATCATCGGCGCGCCATTGCTCAGGGCGAGCTTGAAGAACCGTGCCACCGAGCCATTCAAAAAGCGGAACCGGTATTTGCGCCGCTCTACATAGAAATGCGGCTTGTAGGCGAGGTTGACCGTCATCATGTCGCCCAGGAAGCCGTCGAAGTTGAAGATGTCAAACGCCAGCTGGCCGTCCCCGCCAAAGGCCTTGTCGCACAGCATGATGTTGACGTCGTACTCGAGGTTGCCCCAGTCCTTCGCCGTGCCGCTGGGCAGCCGCAGGTTGACCCCGTCATTGATGGCTTCGTTGCCGCGGTCCAGCGAGCTGTACAGGTTGAACATCGCCGCGATGCCCTTGTAGACATTCTGTGAGGTGAAGCTGAACATGTGGTCATGAAACCAGTGCGTGCTCATGGTTTCTCGCCAGTCACCCGGCAGCCTGGTGATGCCGCCACTGCCGTTTGGCGCGCCGCACTTCGGGTCGGTGGCGTTGACATTGATGGTGCGAAAGCCGGCGTGGACGATGGGCCAGTGGTAGTCGTAGTACTGGCCGGGGAAAAAGAAGGCACCGGTAAACCCGTCGCTCTCGGCGCCGTGGTGGCCGTTGTGCTCGTGGGTGGTCATGGTGTTGCGCCCGAATCCGTTGTTGGCCGTGACCTTTGTCGGCAAGGCGTTGTGGTGCCGGAACAAGATGGGCTCGCCATAACGGCCCTGTAGCAGCTTGGGCGGCACCGTGCCGCCAAAGGTCCACAGGGATTGCAAGCTCTGCGACGGCATCCGGCCATGAAAGCAAGGCTTGAAGGGAAGGTTATTGTCGATATCGCAGTTGTGGCGGGACGACACGCCGGGGTTGTAGTCATAGCAGGTCTCTGCGCCTTTTTGCCATTGCTCCACCGCCACCCGGGGCGCAAACAGATCCCATCCCTGGTGCGCCCAGATCGGGCCGGGGGGGCGGCCTTCCATCGGTCCGTCCACCAGGATTCCATCGGGTCCGGCCACCTTGGTCGGTGCGGTGTTTGCCGCCCTTTGCGGTGCCGGGCTGAGTGCGCTGATGTCCTTTCGCTCCATCAGGTCGCAGCGTGGCATTGCCCATTCGAAGGCGGCGGCACCAAACCCCGGACTGCGCGGCACGCCGGTGGGGATCTCGCCGTAGGCATTGCCGATGAACGGGTTCAGCCCGTTTTTCAGCGCCAGGCCACCGCCGGCCGTGAACAAGCCCCATTTGAACAAATCACGCCTTGACACTTGGCCGTGGGACAAGGCCTTGATGATGTCCTGTCGATTGCGCTGCGCCTGCTGTGCTTGCCGCAACTGTTGCGCTGAAGCGTTGGTTGGTAAGTACATTTCGCGCCCTTTTCTGGAATGGATGAAAAAACATTCGCTGAAGTTGTTCACTCACTGGTGCGTCAAGGCCGAGATCCATCAAAGAATTCGGGAAATTCGAGGAATTCAGTGATGTCAGGTTTTTTTTGCAAAAGCTGTAGGACTGGAGGAAGTCTAGGTTTGAAAAAAACCTTTGGGCGATTGCTAAACGAAAGGTACGTTTCTTACGATTTGCAAAAAACCCTTACCGGGTAACCCCGGGAAAGGCGTTTAAGCACGAAAACAACAGTTCCGGAATTGCAGGTGCAAGGCCTGGTGGCGTGAAGCGCGAATGGAATTCCATGCCCGATCGCGCGAGCTAAAAATTAGCAGGAACGCTCTGTTTCAGAGAGAAATCAAGCGTGGTGCCATCTCGATTGCCATGCATGGCAGCAACCGGGCAATGGCTTTGACATCACGCTTTCATGTCGCTTGCGTAAAGTAGTGTATTTTTTTTGAAAAAAATTGTTTTACATTTTTAAATGCTGAAAAACATTTGGTTTCTACTTTGGATTGGTAGGGGGCTGTGGTGATTTTGGCCCGTGCGTGCCACGCATGAAAAGTGACATCCGCCATTTGCCAACTGATCCATGTGGATTTCGTCGGGTTTGATCAAAAGAATGGCCTGGCATGACGAACTGCCAAGCGAGAGGCGCAAGGCCGTGAACGGCGCATCACAAGGCTGACGCTGTGGCGCGTACCGGGGTGGCCCCAGGTGACGCGCACAGTGCGTGGGTTGGGAAAGACCGGCCGGCATCTGGCCGCGAAGCATGGCCAAGGAGGGCTTCGCAATGCAAGCGGACCCATTTACCCAAAGTCAGGGCTTTATAAGCCGGATTGGCCTTTGGCGCAGGCGGGATAGGTGTGAGCCGCTATTAAAAATATAGCAGTCAGTGCGTCAGTGCCTGGCTAGCGCAGGCCCGCGCCACCGGCCGCTTCGGCGCGCTGGATCAGCTCGATCTTGTAGCCGTCCGGGTCGGTCACGAACGCAATCACCGTGCTGCCGCCCTTGACCGGGCCGGCTTCACGCGTGACGTTGCCGCCGGCCGCCTTGATCTTTTCGCAGGCGCCATGGGCGTCGGGAACGCCCAGTGCGATGTGGCCGTAAGCCGTGCCCATCTCGTAGGCCTCGGTGCCCCAGTTGTAGGTCAGCTCGATCTCGGCCTGCGCCGGATTGCCTTCGTAACCGACAAAGGCCAGGCTGTATTTGTAGTCCGGGTTTTCAGACTGGCGCAGCAGCTGCATGCCCAGGACCTGGGTGTAAAAATCAATCGAGCGCTGAAGGTTGCCAACGCGGAGCATGGTGTGGAGTAGTCGCATCAGCGGATTATGGAATGGGCGGGAGAAGCTTGCAGGCTGCGCTGCCGCACGGCACGACGCTTCAGCGGCCGGGGTTCAGCACCTTGGCCACCGGATGGTGGCGCAGCCTGAACGCGTCGGGCATGCCGGAGCCGAGCAGCGGGCGCAAATACATCCTGAAGGCGTCGGTCACGTCGGTGCCGCTGGCGCTGATGAATTCATCCTCCATCACCCGCGTCTTGCCGGCCACGGCTTCAAGAGGCAGCAGTTCGTAATCGACCGAATAAAAGCCGGTGCGCTTGATGGCGACCGAGCCGTCCTGCGTGCCCCACATGGCGAACTGCACAGCCTTTTCGCCGACCTCGCGGGCTTCGCGCTGGTCCACGTCGGACACGCAGCCGATGAACGAGCGCTGCAAATAACCAAAGGTGTCGCCGCGCACCCGCTTGATGCCGAGCCTGGACTTGATCTCCGCGCACAGCAGGTCGGCCAGTGCGCCATTGCCCGACAGCTGCACATTGCCGTGGGCATCAATCTCCAGGTCTTGGGCCAGCAGGCTGGCAATCGGCGCGCCCGAGGCATCGTGGATGCCTTCGGACACGGCGACCACGCAACGCTTGAAGCGTGCATACGTCGCCTTCACGTCGGCCAGGAAATTCTCCAGCACAAAGGTGCGCTCGGGCAGGTAGATCAAGTGCGGGCCGTCGTCGGGAAACTTCTTGCCCAGTGCCGATGCAGCGGTCAGGAATCCGGCGTGCCGACCCATTACCACACCCACGTACACGCCGGGCAGGGCGGCATTGTCCAGGTTGGCGCCGGCAAAGGCCTGTGCCACGAAGCGCGCAGCCGATGGAAAGCCCGGCGTGTGGTCGTTGCCCACCAGGTCGTTGTCGATGGTCTTGGGGATGTGAATGCTGCGCAGCGGGTAGCCGGCCTTTTGCGCCTCCAGGCTGACAATGCGCACAGTGTCCGACGAGTCGTTGCCGCCGATGTAGAAGAAGTGCTCGATCTGGTGCGCTTGCAGCACCTTGAAGATTTCCTGGCAGTAGCGCATGTCGGGCTTGTCGCGCGTCGAGCCCAGCGCCGACGACGGCGTGTTGGCGACCAGTTCGAGGTTGTGGCTGGTTTCCTGCGTCAGGTCGACGAAATCTTCATTGACGATGCCGCGCACCCCGTGTCGCGCGCCGTAGATGCGCTGCACCTCGCCAAAACGCCGCGCCTCCAGCGCCACGCCGACCAGCGACTGGTTGATCACCGCCGTCGGGCCGCCGCCCTGGGCGACGAGAATTTTTCCGGATGCCATGGGTTTTTCCTTTTGAATGGCCGTCCCGAGCCATCATGTACCGGAGGCTGGCCAGTTGCGTGTCGAAGGTTGATCGTACACATCGCGGCGGATCGGAGACGACGCAAAACGATTGTGCTATTAAAAACATAGCTGTCCGCGCAACGCCAACCTGCGCAAACGCCTTGTTTGATATCAAATTCAGTCGAAAGCCGTTGGCGATCCGGCGGCCACAGACGCCCTGCAACCATCATGCCCACGGTGGGGTTAACGCACCGGCCGGTGCCCGCTATGCTTGCAACTTATGTATGCGCACCATTTCGGCTTGAGCCAAGACCCGTTTTCCATCGCACCCGACCCGCGTTACCTGTTCATGAGCGAGCGCCACCGCGAAGCGCTGGCGCATCTGCTCTATGGCGTGGCCGGGCCACAAGGCGCCGCCAGCGGCACGGGGGGCGGCTTTGTGCTGCTCACGGGCGACATTGGCACCGGCAAGACCACGATTTGCCGCTGCTTCATGGAGCAGATTCCCGCCGGCTGCCATGTCGCCTACATCTTCAACCCCAAGCTCACCGTGACCGAGCTGCTGCAGTCGGTCTGCGAGGAGTTTCACATCACGGCGGCGGCAGCGCAGGCTTCAGGCCCGCCCACGGCCAAGGACTACATCGACGCGCTGAATGTCTTTTTGCTGCAGGCGCACGCCAGCGGGCAAAGCAGCGTGCTGATCATTGACGAGGCGCAGAACCTCAGCGCCGATGTGCTGGAGCAACTGCGCCTGCTGACCAACCTGGAAACCAGCGAACGCAAGCTGCTGCAGATCGTGCTGATCGGCCAGCCCGAACTGCGCACCCTGCTGGCCCGCCCCGAGATGGAGCAACTGGCGCAGCGCGTGATTGCCCGCTTTCACCTTGACGCGCTGACCGAAGCGGAGAGCGCGCAGTACGTCGAGCACCGCCTGGCGGTGGCCGGGTTCGCCGGCCCGCTGCCGTTTGACCGCCGCGCGCTCCAGCGCATCCACCGCCTGGCGCGTGGCGTGCCGCGCCGCATCAACCTGCTGTGCGGGCGCGCCCTGCTCGGGGCCTGGGCCAATGGCCTGTTTCGCGTGAACCGACAGGTGATCGACAAGGCGGCGGCCGAGGTGTTCGGGCTGGAAGGCGGGCATGCGCCGGGCGCCGGCAGGCGGCCAAGCGCCTACGCGCTGGGTGGGCTGGCCTTGCTGGCCGGGGCAGCGCTGGCGGGTTTCATGGTCTTGAAGCCCGCACAAAAGCCTGCGCCGTCGGCCCCCGCCAAGGTCTCTGCCTTGCCAGCCACGCTGGCCGCATCCTCGCCAGCCTCGCCAGCGCCCCAGGCGGGTGCATCGTCGGCGCTGCGCCTGGCGCCACCGGCCGTGAGGCCCGTCCAGGAGATCGAGGATTTGCTGCCGCAACTGCCGAGCGACATCAACGTGGCCTGGCGCACGCTGGCGCTCGCCTGGAAACTGGCCCCGGCCGACGGCGACCCCTGTCAGGCCGCCAGCGCCCAGCAGTTGCAGTGTTACCGCACCGACAGCCTCAGCCTGCCGCTGCTGCGCCAGCTCGGCCGCCCCGGCATCCTGACGCTGCGCACAGGCAATGGCCCGCCGGTGCATGCTGTCCTTGTGGGGCTGGACGCCCAGACCGCGACATTGCAGGGAGCCGCCGGCCTGCACACGGTCAGGCGGGTGTCGCTGGGCCGGCTGTGGCGCGGCGAGTTCGCCACCTACTGGCGCCCGCCGCCGGGCTACACCATCGGCCTGCAAGGCAACAGCGCCGCCCCGGTCGTCCGCCAGCTTTCGAGTCAACTGGCCGAGCTCGAAGGCGCGCCCGCGCTGACCGCTTCCACTGCCTCGCCCGTTCTGGACGCGGCCCTCAGGGCGCGCATTCGGGCCTTTCAGCGTGCAGAGGGCCTCGATGCCGACGGAGAACCCGGCCCCCTGACTTTCATGCAGATCGACAATGCCACGAATGCGGATACGCCGCGCCTGCTCACCAACCTGCCATCTGCCCGATAAGCCCATGTCCTACATCCTCGATGCCCTCAAACGGGCCGAACGCGAACGTGAACGTGAACGCGGTGCCGTGCCCAGCCTGCAGTCGCGCCATGTGGCGACCCCCTCCATCCCGGCCGGCCTCGGCGCGCGGCATCGCCTCGGCCTGGCCGCCGCCGCAGTGCTGGCCCTGGGTGGCATCGCTGCAGGCGCATGGGTCTGGCAAACGCCTGCCGGCGGCGTGCGACTGGCTGCGGTCGAACCCCCCGTGGCCATGCCCACGGTGCCCGCAGCGCCGGCGCAGCCAGTCCCGACGCCAGCGCCAGCACCTGTTTCCCCCAGGCCCGCACCACCTTCTGCACGCCCGCCTGCAGGGGCGGCGCCTCGGGCAGCAGCCACAGCGCCGCCCGCCGTGGTCGCAGCCGCGCCCAGGCCCGTGTCCAAACCAGCGCCGCCAGCGCCTGCCGTTTCAACGCAGACGCCGCCCCGGCCCAGTCCCGCACCCGCACCCGCACCTGCGGTCGCCAAGGTACCGGGCCCCCAGGACGCCCCGGTCGCCATCCCACTGCTCAGTGCACTGTCCGAAGACATTCGCCGCCAGATTCCCGCGCTGGCCATCACCGGATCGGTTTATTCCAAAAACCCGGGGCAGCGACTGCTGCTGGTCAACAACCAGGTGCTCCCGCAGGGCAGCCTGGCCGCCCCCGAGGTAACGCTGGTGGAAATCCAGGTCAAAAGTTCGGTCTTCAGTTTTCGGGGCACACGGTTTCGCGTGGTGCATTGATTTTTTTGCCCGCTTGCCTGAACGGCCGCTGCCTGGCCGCCTGGCATGGCTTGGCACGCATGCGTTTCACCAGCCATGCCATTTATTAACAAAACCGGGGTGTTGCGCCCGACTGGCATGCACAAGAAGCTATGAATAAAGTAGCAGAAATCAGCCAAATGCCCTGAACGCCCTGAACGCCCTGAACGCCGTGAAGCGGGGGCAGGGTGCTTTTGCCTGACCGCTTCACTGCCGGGTCGGCAATTCAAACACCAGACAGGTGGTCGTGGCATGGGCATACAGCTTGCCGTCCGGCCCGACGATGCGGCCATCGGCCGTGGCCAGCTGCTTGCCGCAGTGGATCACCGTGCCGATGGCTCGCAGCGGCCCGGTTTCGTGCGAGGCCGCCCGAACGATGTTGATGCTCAGTTCGGCCGTGGTGTAGCCCCGGCCCGCCGGCATCAGGGTGTGCACCGCGCAGCCGACCGCCGAATCGAGCAGCGTGGCATACCAGCCGCCATGCACCGTGCCCAGAGGGTTGTAGTGCTTGAGTTGCGGCGTACCCTGGAATGTCGCCTTGCCGGGCTCGACCGCAATCAGCGCGAAGTCCAGCGTTTCGGCGATGTGCGGGTAGGGCAGTTCGCCGGCCAGCATGGCTTGCATGATCTGCATGCCGGTCTTGCCGGCCACCCCTTCACGGCTGGCCAGGCCGGGCTTGCCGCCGCCGGCCAGCAGCTTGACGCGCACCGCCGCGCTTTCTTCCCTCCACTCGGTTAATGTGTCCTGCTGGCGAGTCATATTGTTCCTCTAATTTAGTTTGCATATGCAACAGTTGCAGCTACAATTGAATTATGCACGGTAAGCCAGACTCTGTTCAAGACCTGCCTGAGGCCGATCTCATGGCTTTATTAAAAACCCTGGGCTGCACCCATTTCAAGCTGCGCCAGCTGATGCGCCGGGTGGCCCAGCATTACGATGTGGAAATGGCGGGCGCCGGACTCAAGACCACGCAGTATTCGCTGCTCAGCCATGTGCTCAAGCTCGGCCCGCTGCGGCCGGGCGAACTGGCAAAGCGCATGAAGATGAGCGCGTCCACCCTGACGCGCAACCTCAAGCCGCTGGTTGATGCCGGCTGGCTCGAACTGGCCGCCGGCAGCGATGCGCGCAGCCGGACCGTGACCATCACGCCGTCCGGCCGCGCCAAGCGCGAAGAGGCGCTGGGTCACTGGAAGGTCGCCCAGGAAAGCCTGAACCAGCGTCTGGGCGCCGGCCGCGTGCTGGCGCTGCACGGCCTGATCAATGAATCCCTCGAACTGCTGGCGGCTGCCGGCACCGTCACCGGCGCCGACGATGAATGAATCCACTGATCCTGGCGCACCGCCTGCCCCCAGGCGCATCGCCGTCTGGCCGGTGCTGCTGTCGGCCGGCGATGGCTTTGCGCTGACCATGGGCAGCCTCAGCCTTCGATGACTGCTGTTGACCCGCGCAGCGGCCTGCTGCTGATGGCGCCGGTTGGCCGTTTACTGCTGCGCCGCCTGGAGCAGCTCAGGACACCCAAACCGGGTTGGAATCCCATCAACCGAAAGTACCTCACCATGAACCCCGCGATCTCCGAAGCCATTGCCGCACCGGTGCGCTACTTGGATGACCTGCAGGCTGGCGACCGTTTGCGCAATGCGGTAAAGCAAAGTATGCTATTTAAAGCATAGCTAAGCAATGCATGCGCTGGCGCCGCAGTGCTGGCGTCGCAAGGTTTCAAGGGAGGTTTTTCAGGTACCTGCTTCGTTCGTCGGCTTCGACATACCGGGCACGGCCGGCTCTGACATGGCGAACAATGCGCGGCGCGCAAGCTTCGTCCGCCTCGGGCTCCCGGGTTTTCCGCCGCTCGTCGTCATGGTACTGGTCACGCAGGGCCAGGGCGCCGGCGGCCAGGCCGATGGCAAGCGCGGCATGGACCGCCAGCAGCGCGCCCGTTGACAGGCGATGCTCGTAGCCGGGCGTGAAGCGCTGCGGGGTGAAATTGAAATCGACCAGACAGGCGGTGGCGCTGGTGGCTGCCGCACCCAGGACGACGCCGGGCGTGGTGCGCAAGGCCGGCCGGTTGCTGGCAAGCGCCGCATACAGCGTCGCCCAGAACGTGGCCGCGACATGGTGCGTCAGGTAGCCTGCCGCCGTGTGGGCCAGGTCGGCTTGCTGCTGGCGCAGCGCTTCGTCACCCCAGTACCAGTGGCTGACGGCATTCAGGGGCGCTGCTGCGCTGCCTGACTCGCGGCGGCCGGCAAGTGCCAGCACCGCTGTGGAAATCAGGCTGGCAAGACTGCCTGCAAGCAGGCCCTGGCTGAGGACCAGTTTCCATTTTTTCACCGTCAGTCTCCTTGTAAAACGCCTACTGTGCCGCAGCCCTGCCCGAGTGACTGTAGGCCCCGGCCGAACGACAAGATAAGGCGCCATCCTGAAATCAGCCGGAGGGACAAGGGATCGGTTCCGCCGCAAGGTCCTGGTCGTGCAGCACTGGGGCAGCCTGCCCAGCCCTTGCGTGTGCGCCCTGATGGTTTGCCGCCAGAAGGCGGCCGGCGTCTGTCGCACTGGTTTGCACCGCATGGATTCCCAGGGTGGCCTGAAACCATGGACGGTCCGTTTCCATCCGCTGTCCCGGGACTCTGAAATGTGACCGCGAATCCTGTGCACAATCAGCATCCCCGGCGGGCGCCCTGACCGCCGAACCGCTGTGACCCCCGGTGAGCCGTTGAACATCGCCCTGGAGAAAATCCTCTTGAAACCACTGCTGAACTGGAAAGATATCGACCTGGTCGTGTTCGACGTGGATGGAACGCTGTACGACCCGCGTCGCCTGCGCCTTGCCATGCTGCGCCGTCTGCTGGCGGCCACCTGGCAGGCCCGCAGTCTGGACACGCTCCGGACCCTGCGCACGTTTCGCCAGGTGCGTGAAGCACTGGGCGACCGGCCGGAACCAGACTTCATGCGCCTGCAATATGCCCGGACAGCCGCGCAGCACCACAAGACCGAGGACGAGGTGCGCGCCTTGACGATGGAATGGATGGAGCGCCAGCCGCTGCCCTTGCTGGCCGCCTGCCGCTACCCGCACCTGGACATGCTGTTTGCCGGCCTGCGCAGTGCAGGCAAGCTGGTTGCCGTGTTTTCCGACTATCCGGCCCTTGACAAGCTGGCGGCCCTTGGCCTGCAGGCCGCGCCGGTGGTCTGCGCCACCGACGCAGAAGTGGCCCGGCTCAAGCCCGACCCGGCCGGCCTGCTGTCCATCCTTCGCCAGACGGGGGTGCAGGCGCGGCGCGCGCTGATGATCGGCGACCGGTTCGACCGCGATGCCGCTGCCGCCAGCCGGGCTGACATGCGCGCCTTGATCCGGGCCAGCAAGCCGCACCCGGCATTCGAAACCTTTCGCGCCTACGATGACCCGGTGTTCCAGCCCATGCTGCACCGTGCGCCATCCCGCGCATCCGCAGGACCGCCCTGAACACGGCTGGGCCGACCCGGCAGGCCTTCGGGTGACTTGCTGGCCTCGGGTTGGCGGCCAGCTTTGGTCCTTTCGCACGGGTCGGCTTGTGCATCGATGCCGGCGTCACCCGGCAGCCGGTTCACGCAGGGTCCGTGGCGCCCACGCTGGCCACTGTCGGCATGTCGGCATGTCGACTTGTCCTTCAGGGCCAATTTCCTGATGAACGCATGCTTTGTTTTTCGCCGTCGAGGTTGACGCATTTCTTTTCAGGGATTTTTGCTGACAAGCGTTCTAGTTGCCTTCAGCTAGAATTTTTCTTGAATTAGTCCAACGCGTCCGCACAAGTTGTCCGGACATCCACCTAGGGCGTTTTTTCATGAATTCTCCAGTGGCTGCTCCCCTTCAAAACCTTCCCATCCGTCTTGAGCGCGACGTGTTTCTCAGAACCCTGATACGCGAACTGTCCGGCACGCTGGAAGATGTGGTCGGTCTGGAGCAAGCATCGGGCTTCATCAGCGTGGTGGGGCAGCGGATTGGTGACCAGATCAATCAGGAGTATCGGAATGCCCTGGGGGTTGAAACCCTGGACGCAAACCAGGTCGCCGAGGTGCTGGTGGACCTCAAACGGCGCATTCAGGGTGATTTCTTTGTCGTCGAGCAAACCAGGGAAAAAATCGTTCTGGGCAACCGGGCCTGTCCGTTTGGCGAAAAGGTGCTGGGCCGCCCTTCGATGTGCATGATGACCTCCAACGTGTTCGGGGTGATCTCGGCGGAAAACACAGGCTACGCACGGGTGGAACTGCAGCAAACCATTGCGCAAGGTGCGGCGCAGTGCCGGGTCGTCGTGCACCTGGAGCCTGCGGTGGGACAAGTCGAGGCGCAAGAAGGTCGGGAATACTTCGCCAGCTAGTCTCGTCCATGCGCGAAACCGACACCGACTGTTCAACGCTCGACCTGTTTCCCGAGGCGCTTGTCCTGGTCGATGCCCAAGGCATCTTCCTGTTCGCCAACCAGTCTGCCCGGAATCAACTGGGAACGCACGCGGTTTGCAACGGGCAGACCGCTCTGGCCGACATCTGTGCCGAACCCCGGGCGCAACTCGATGGCTACCTGCGCGCCTGCGGCCGAACCCGGAATTTTTTGCCAGGTACGCTGACATTCATGGTGCCCGGCGGCGCGGATGTCGGGTTCCGTGTTGAAGGCGCGCTCTATGCCCCCAGAAAAGGACTCCTGCCCTCCCGGTTGCTGCTGCGGCTGACGCCCAGGCAGAACGCGGCAGCGCAATTCATTGCCTTGAATCAGCAAATCGACAAACTGTCGCAGGAAGTACAGCGCCGGCAGCGGGCTGAACTTGAACTCATCGGGCAGCGCGAGCAGCTTGAGGTGACCCTGGCGGGTATCGGTGATGCGGTGATTGCCACCGATACCCGGTCGATCGTCACCTTTCTCAATCCAGTGGCGCAAAGCCTGACGGGGTGGTCCCGGGAAGAAGCGGTAGGAAGGCCGCTGGCCGAGGTGTGTCGCCTGGTCGATGAAACCAACCGGTTGCCCATAGAAAGCCCGGTGGACAAGGTCATCCGCGAAGGGAAAATCGTCGCTCTCGCCAACCACACGGTGCTGATCCGCAAGGACGGCACCGAAGTGCCGATCGATGATTCGGGCGCGCCGATTCACCATGCCAATGGCAGCATCATGGGGGCCGTGCTGGTATTTCACGACATCAGCGAGCGACGGCGGCTCGAGCAGCATGTGGCGGCGCGCAACCTTGAGCTCGAAGGCGAACACCGGCGCAAGGACGAGTTCCTGGCGATGCTGGGCCATGAACTGAGAAACCCGCTGGCGCCGATCCGTTCGGCGCTTGAACTGCAGGCCATGCCGCACAGCAGCCCGGAAACCCGCAAGCAAGCCCTCGACATCATGGCGCGGCAAGTGGCGCATCTGACCCGCCTGGTGGACGAACTGCTGGACGTGGCAAGAATTTCGACCGGCAAGATTGCACTGAAAAATGAGTTGCTGGACGTGGCCAGCGTCATTGGCCGCGCGGCCGAGATGAGCGAGCCGCTGATGCGGGAAAAAGAGCATCGCTTGCGCATCGAGCTTGCAGCCGAGCCGGTGCATGTGAATGGCGACATGCAGCGCCTGACCCAGGTCATCAGCAACCTGCTCAACAACGCCGCGAAGTACACCCCGCGCGGCGGGCTGATAGACCTGAGCGTCCTGGCGCATCCAACGCAGGTCGAACTCCGGGTCACAGACAACGGCATGGGCATCGAGCCGGCCGTGTTGCCGCACATCTTCAAGGTGTTCACCCAGTCCGAAAGATCGGTTGCCCGTTCCGAGGGTGGCCTGGGCATCGGCCTGTCGCTGGTGCACCGGCTGGTTGAGCAGCATGGCGGGAGCGTGGCGGCGTTCAGTGACGGTCTGGACAAGGGCACCGAATTGCGCATCCTGCTGCCCAAGGCTGCCGCGCCCGAAACGGGCCGGCTTGAGGCCGGGCCTGCGCCGCCGTTGCAAGGGGGCATGCGAAAAATTCTGGTGGTGGACGACAACCACGATGCCGCCTCGATGCTGGGGGAGCTGCTGCGTTTGCTGGGCCATGAAGTGGCGGTTACTTTCAGCGGCCTGGACGCGATTGCGCTGGCGGCCAGCTTTGAGCCGGACATCATTTTCCTGGACATCGGCCTGCCGGACCTGGATGGCTATGCGGTGGCAAGGCAGTTGCGCGCCCGGCCGGACATCGGCGCGGCGACCGTCCTGATCGCCCTGACCGGCTATGGCCAGTCCGAAGACCGGGCAAGAACCCGGGAAGCCGGGTTTGACCACCACCTGGTCAAGCCGGCCGATGTCAACCAGATCATGGAACTTGTCGAGTCGATGGACGCCTAGGCGCCTAGACCTCCACCGTGTAGTTCAGCGTCATGCGCCCGCCATCGGCCACCACGATCTCGCCGGTGATGTAGCTGGCGGCGTCGCTGGCCAGGTAGGCCACTGTGTCGGCAATCTCCGAGGGCACGCCCAGGCGCCGCATGGGCGTGCGGCTCATGATGCGGGCCTTGGCCTCTTCGCTGGTCAGCACGGCTTTGGCGGCCAGTTCGGTGGCAATGGTGCCCGGCGCCACGGCATTCACGCGAATTCCCTTGTCGGCCAGCGACAGCGCCATCACCCGCGTCAGCTGGTTGATGCCGCCCTTGCTGACGTTGTAGCTGGCAATCGTCGGGATGGCCAGCACGCCGTTGACCGAGCTCATGTTGACAATGCTGCCCCGGCCGGCCTTGGCCATCTCGCGGGCCACCGCCTGGCCCACCAGGAAAGCGCCCTTGAGGTTGACGCGCAGCACGGCATCGAAATCGGCCTCGGTCACCTCCAGGAAATCAGCTGCCCTGAAAATCCCGGCGTTGTTGACCAGCACGTCGATGCGGCCATGCGCGGCCATGGCCTGGGCCACCAGTGCATCGACCTGGGCCTTGTCGCCCACATCGCAATGCACATACGCGCCGCCAAGTTCGGCCGCCAGCGCGGTGCCCCGGGCGTCGTCGATGTCGGCAATGACAAGCTGCGCGCCTTCGCGGGCAAAGCGGCGGATGCAGGCTTCGCCGATGCCCTGCGCGCCACCGGTGACGATGCAGACGCGGCCTGCCAGGCCAAAGTTAATTTTTGATGATTGAGTGTCCATGCGCTTATGGTATATGAGCTTTGTGCTATCGAATTTGCAGCATACTGCGCACGCGTTGCAGACGCTTGGAAGCGCCGCCAGCCGTCATTGCAGTCTTTTCAGCACGATCCGGTCGCTTGCGTGCAGTGTGTTCCTGATATTTTTTTAAAGTTTTCTGCCTGGTTGGCCGATAGCACGATTGGACAGGCCTTTGGGCTGTGACCACTTCAAACGCTGGACTGTATTGAATGTGCTGCGGCCTGAAAGTCGAAAAACAAAAAACCCTGTGAACAAGGGATGCAATTTTTTTTTAAACCCGGAAATCACCAACAAATTATCGACACCGATTTTTTCAGTCCTGGCCTTGACAGCACTGCATGAAATTTTCTCGATCGTCCAGTAGCCAAAAGCAAACCAGACCTTGGCTGACATTGAAGCCAATTGCTGTGCAGCCAGCGTGATCCCAATTTCCACCGAAAAACCGACATGAACGAAACTGAAAACTACCTCAATACCCATTACCGAAGGGCAGACCGGATCATGCTGCCTGTGTTGTGGGTGCTGTTCGTCATCGCCCTGGGATTGTCTGCCTGGCACGACACCCTTCGGTGGGCGCTGCTGGTTGGCTTGCCTGCGGCCATCGTTCCCACCGCCCTGGTTTTTGGTTCGCCCGGTTCGCTGATGACGCGGTCATCCATCGCCGCCGCATGCATGGTGTTTGCCGGACTGCATGTGCACCAGGCTGCGGGAATGACCGAGCTTCACTTCGGCATTTTTGTGCTGCTCGCCTTTTTGCTGGTCTACCGGGACTGGCGCGTCATCTGGGTTGCGGCTGCCGTCATCGCCGTGCATCACCTGAGCTTCAACTACCTGCAGGAACTGGGGTATGGCGTGATCTGCTTTACCACGCCAGGGCTTGGCATCGTCGTGGGCCATGCGGCCTATGTGGTGGTCGAGGCGGGCGTGCTGGCCTATCTGGCCATTTTGATGCAGCGCGAACTGCTGCAATCTGCCGAACTGGACGTGCGCGTGATGTCACTTTGCGCTGATGAGGCGGGAACCATTGATCTGTCGGCCACCATGGCGCCGCATAGCCAGAGCGGCAGGGACCTGGAACGCGTCCTGAACGCGCTGCGCAAGGCCATGGCCGACATCAGCCAGGGGGCGCAGGCCATCGCCACGGCCTCCACCCAGATTGCCGCCGGCAATCAGGACCTGTCCAGCCGCACCGAGGAGCAGGCGAGTTCGCTGGGGGAAACCGCTGCCTCGATGGAAGAGCTGACCTCGACCGTCAGGCAAAACGCCGACAACGCCCGCCTGGCCAATGAACTGGCCGTGACCGCCTCGGGCGTGGCCGTCAAGGGAGGAAACGTGGTCGCGCAGGTGGTCGGCACGATGGGCGCGATCAATACCTCGTCGCGCAAGATCGTGGAGATCATCGGCGTGATCGACGGCATCGCCTTTCAGACCAACATCCTGGCGCTCAATGCGGCAGTCGAAGCCGCTAGGGCCGGTGAGCAGGGCCGGGGCTTTGCCGTCGTGGCGGCCGAAGTCAGGAACCTGGCGCAGCGAAGTGCGACAGCGGCCAAGGAGATCAAGACGCTGATTGACGATTCGGTCGACAAGGTCGGGGAGGGCAGCCGGCAGGTGGCCGAGGCAGGCAAGACCATGCACGAGATCGTCGACAGCGTGCGGCGCGTGACGGACATCATGGCCGAGATCACGGCCGCCAGCCAGGAGCAGAACAGCGGCATCGGCCAGGTCAACCAGGCGATCACGCAGATGGACCAGGTGACGCAGCAAAACGCCGTGCTGGTCGAGGAAGCGGCTGCGGCTGCGGCGTCGCTTCGGGAACAGGCTGACGGCCTGAGCCAGGTGATCAGCGTGTTCCGGCTGGAACCGGCACAGCAGTTCCGCCCGGCCGGACGAACCGCCAGCGCCACCAAGGCATCGATCCCGAGGCAGGCGCCGCTGGCTAGGCCGGGTATGGCCGTGTCAGCGCCAGCCTAAAACCGAGCAGTGCGAGCTTGTCCGCCCGGCGCTTTGCAACGGCTTCACTCACAGGCGCGGGTGATTGAGACGAGTTTCAAGAGCGCTCATCAGAACGCTGCCGGGCATCAGATCGCCATGTAGCGGCCGGGCCGGTGGTTGATGGCGAGTGTCATGTTCAGGACCACCGCCCCCAGCACCGACAACGCAACCCGTTCGCCGTCTGCCACCATCAACGCGCCCAGCACGATCAGCGCGTCCATGGCCATCTGCACTTTGCCGGCGCGCCAGCCCAGACGCTCCTGCAGGTAAAGCACCAGCACATTGAGTCCGCCCAAACTGGCGCGGTGGCGAAACAGCATCAGCATGCCGGTGCCGCACAGCAACCCGCCGAGTACCGCCGCCAAGGGTGGCGACAACACGTCAAAATGCACGCCCTGCGGCAGGAAATGGACGAACAGCGACAACAGCCCGACGGCTGCGAAGGTCTTGGCGGTGAAGGCCTTGCCCATGCGTTTCCAGGCAAACACATAAAAAGGCAGGTTGATGACGAAAAACGCCAGGCTAAAGCTCATGCCGCCGGCATAGTGAATCAAAAAGGCTATCCCCGCCGTGCCGCCCGTCAGCAGCCCGGCGGCGCCGAACATCACCACGCCCAGTGCCACGAACAGCGTGCCAATAACCAGCGCCTGGATGTCTTCGTACCAGCGGTGGCGTGTGACGGGCAGCGTGTCCTTGCCCTTGTCCTTGTCCGCCACCGTCTCAGCGGCTGCGTTCATGCGATTGGCCGGGTCATGGACATGCCGCCTGCACCACGGGTTCTGCAGTTTCGCTGTCCGGGCAGCTGGCGCCGCCACAGCCGTGGAGGAGCCTGGCGGGCAGGACCTGCGGCATGGCGACCGTGCCGGTCAGCGGGTCAAAGCCGACGCTGCGCAGGTGCAGGGCCAGCGCCGCATCCATGGACTGGGCATGCTGCAGGAACCAGAGGGCGAGTTCGCGGGCCATCTGGCGGATGGCATCCAGGTCGCCCGCCTCGGCCAGGGCAATGCCTTCACGCATCACCTGCAACACCACCTGGTGCTGCACGCTGTGGCAGCTGGTGGATGCAAAGCGGGTGGCCTGCATCCACTGGTCTTCGCGGCCAAAGTGCTCGTCGGTATGGTCCACCAGCGTGCGCCAGTGCGGCTGCAGCGTTTCGTCGCCAGCGGTTTCTACCAGCGCCAGCAGATCGACAAATTCGCGGTGCGTGTCGTCCATGGCAGGCAGGTCAAGCACCAGCGCATCGGACCATTGGAGTGATGGCATGAAAGGAAAGCTCCTGTTTTTGAAAACCGCCAGATTAATGAATTGCGCGCCGACAGGGGCTGATCCAGGTCATGAAGCGGCCATGTCGCCAGCCCCGCGCCGGCAAGGATACTCGAAATGCTATTGTTTTGATAGCTGTTGATGCTTGCTGAAATTGCGCAGAAAGCATATTTCTTATAAATTTCGTCCTGAAAACGAAAATCGCCCGGCAACCACAAAGGGTTGCCGGGCGATGCATGCCGGACGGCGCTTGACGCCCTGAATCAGCCCGCCGCCAAAGCCTGCCTAGCGGCCGGTGAACGAACCGGGACCGCCTGAGCGGCGAGGTCCGTTGCTGCGGCCGCCTGCGCCACCCGCACCGCCGCCGCCGGTGCGCGGACCGCCACGGAAGTTGTTACGGTTGCCGCTGGGCTGGCCCGACGACGGAAAGCCCGAAGAGGCATGGCTGGCCGGTTGCTGGCTGTCAAAGTCGTTGCGCGGCTCATGGTCACGCTGGCGCGGTGCCGGGGCATGCGCGCTTCTGGGCTGGCTGAACGCCGGCTGGCCGCCTTGCGGATAGCCGGCGTTCTGGCGTGGCTGGGCCGGTCCACGGCGGTCGGCATTGCCGCCACCGTTGCCGCCGAAACCGCCGCCATTGCCGCCATTGCCGCCGCGGCCAGCCCCTGCGCTGTTGCCCGCAGGGGCGCGGGGACCGCGACCGGCCGGACCGGCATTGCCGCCACGCGCAGGCTGGGCGCCCTTGGTGTCGCGGATGCGGGTCATCATTTCAGATCTGGCGGCCTTGGCGGCGGCCTGCATCACGTCGCGGCTTGGCGGCTTGCCCAGGCCGCCCCAGATGGTCTGGCGGCCCATGGCCAGCGGCTCGGCGCGTTCTCCGGGCTCGGCTTCGAAGCCGGGAACAATGACGTTCTCGATGTTCTGCTTGGTGAAGCGCTCGATGTCCTGCATGAAGCCTTCTTCGTCCAGGCACACCAGGCTGACGGCTTCGCCGCTGTTGCCGGCGCGGCCGGTGCGGCCGATGCGGTGGACATAGTCTTCGCTGACGTTCGGAATTTCATAGTTCACGACATGCGGCAGTTCGTCGATGTCGATGCCGCGTGCGGCAATGTCGGTCGCTACCAGCGCGCGGATGTCGCCGTTCTTGAATCCTTGAAGTGCTTGCGTGCGGGCGGTCTGGCTCTTGTTGCCATGCAGCGCCATGGCGGGAATCCCTGCCTTGGTCAGGTGCTCGGCGACATTGTTGGCGCCGAACTTGGTGCGCGTGAAGACCAGCACCTGGCTCCAGTTGTGCTCGTTGATGATGTGCGTCAGCAGGGCTTTCTTCTTGCTGCGGCCGACCGGGTGGATGGTCTGCGTGATGCGCTGCACCGTGGTATTGCGCGGCGTGACCTGGATCGACAGCGGATTGCGCAGCAGGCCGTTGGCCAGTTCGCGGATTTCATCGCTGAAGGTGGCGGAAAACAACAGCGTCTGCTTCTGCTTGGGCACCAGCGCCAGGACCTTCTTGATATCGTGGATGAAGCCCATGTCCAGCATGCGGTCGGCTTCGTCGAGGATCAGGATCTGCACCTGGCTCAGGTCCAGTGTGCCCTGGCTCGCATGGTCCAGCAGGCGGCCCGGGGTAGCAACCAGAATATCAACGCCACGGCGCAGTTTTTCGATCTGCGCGCCCATGCCGACACCGCCGAACATCACCATCGAGGTGAGGTCGAGGTATTTGCCATAGGTGCGAACGCTTTCTTCGACCTGCGCGGCGAGTTCGCGCGTCGGGGTCATGATCAGAGCGCGAACGGCATTGACGCCGCGCCGGTTGGTCACGCGGGGTTCGCTTGACAGGCGCTGCAGCAGTGGCAGGGTGAAGGCTGCGGTCTTGCCGGTGCCGGTCTGGGCGCCGCCCAGCAGGTCGCTGCCCGCAAGCACGGCTGGAATGGCCTGTGCCTGGATCGGCGTAGGCGTGTCGTAGCCCTGCTCAAGCACGGCCTTCAAAATGGCCGGGGCCAGGTTCAATTCTTCAAATTTCATGGATTTTTGCGCCGCTGGGGCGCTTCTTGATCGGCCTGTTGGGCGCCTTGGTTTGAAGGCAACCCGCCAGTCATAGGCAGATGGGATCAGGGAACCGGGCTGAAAAACATCACAGCTGGGTTGCTAAACCTGTCCCTGGATGTGCCCGAATGTTGAAGGCAACTGGAGCCCTGCAACCCCGCCATTGTTGCACGGAACGATAATCAATGGATCAACGCCTGAATTTCGCCTCTAATGGCGCACTCAGGCATGCCGCCAAGCCCGCACAATCTTGCATTCATTTGCCAACTGGCGGGCCTGCAATTTATCCTTATCCGTTTTATTTAACAAAGTGATCTGATGGCCCAGTACGTATTCACCATGAACAAGGTCGGCAAAATCGTGCCGCCCAAACGACAGATTCTCAAAGACGTGTCCCTGAGCTTTTTTCCGGGCGCCAAGATCGGCGTGCTGGGCGTGAATGGCTCCGGCAAGTCGACCCTGCTCAAGATCATGGCCGGGCTGGACAGAGAAATTGAAGGTGAAGCCACGCCAATGCCTGGCCTGAACATCGGCTACCTGCCGCAAGAACCCAAGCTCGATCCCGAGCACACGGTGCGCGAAAGCGTCGAAGCCAGCATGGGCGCAGTGTTTGCTGCCAAGGCACAACTCGAAGCGGTGTATATCGCCTATGGCGAGCCCGATGCCGACTTCGATGCGCTGGCCACCGAACAGGCACGTCTGGAGGCGATCATCGCCACGGCGGGAACCGATTCCGAACACCAGCTTGAAATTGCCGCCGACGCGCTGCGCCTGCCGCCCTGGGACGCCAAAGTCGGCCTGCTTTCGGGTGGTGAAAAGCGCCGCGTCGCCCTGTGCAGCATGCTGCTGTCCAAGCCCGACATGCTGCTGCTTGACGAACCCACCAATCACCTGGATGCCGAATCGGTGGACTGGCTGGAGCAGTTTTTGCAACGCTACCCTGGCACCGTCGTCGCCATCACCCATGACCGTTACTTCCTGGACAACGCCGCCGAATGGATTCTGGAACTTGACCGGGGCCATGGCATTCCCTGGAAAGGCAACTACAGTTCCTGGCTGAGCCAGAAGGGGGACCGCCTGGCGCTGGAGCAAAAAGGCGAGGAAGCCCGCGCCAAGGCCCTGAAAAAAGAACTCGAATGGTCGCGCCAGAACCCCAAGGCGCGTCAGGCCAAGAGCAAATCACGGCTGGCACGCTTTGAGGAACTGTCTGATTTTGAATACCAGAAACGCGTTGAAACCAACGAGATTTTCATTCCGGTAGCCGAGCGCCTGGGTCACCAGGTCATTGAGTTTCATAACGTCACCAAGTCATTTGGCGACCGCGTGCTGATCGACAACCTGAGCTTCACCATTCCCGCCGGCGCGATCGTCGGCATCATCGGGCCCAACGGCGCTGGCAAATCGACGCTGTTCAAGCTGATTGCCGGCAAGGAAAAACCGGACAGCGGCGAGGTCGTGATCGGCTCGACCGTCCGCATGGCCTTCGTGGACCAGAACCGGGACGACCTGGCGAATGAAAAAACCGTCTGGGAAGACATCTCGGGCGGCCTGGACATCCTGAATGTCGGCAAGTTCCAGATGCCCAGCCGTGCCTACGCCGGCCGCTTCAACTTCAATGGTGGGGACCAGCAAAAGCGCGTGGGCACCCTCTCGGGCGGCGAGCGCGGACGACTGCACCTGGCCAAGACCCTGATTGCCGGGGGCAACGTGCTGATGCTCGATGAGCCGTCGAACGACCTGGACGTGGAAACCCTGCGCGCACTGGAAGACGCGCTGCTGGAGTTCGCCGGCTCCATCATGGTCATCAGCCATGACCGCTGGTTCCTGGACCGCATCGCCACCCACATCCTGGCAGCCGAAGGCGACAGCCAGTGGACGTTCTTTGACGGCAACTACCAGGAATACGAAGCAGACAAGAAGAAACGACTCGGCGAGGAGGGTGCCAAGCCCAAGCGCATGCGTTTCAAGGCATTGCATTGATGCCCCCACCGGCGTTCACTGCGTGTAGCTTGCTGTCCTGCGAAGGGGGGACTGCGCCTGCGACCCGGTCAAACCGGTTCCACGACCCCTGCTTGAACAAAGATGCCCTGATGGCCTGCTGCTATGACTGACGAAAAAGTGCTCGCCACCACCCGTCACTGGCTTGAACAAGCGGTGATCGGCCTGAACCTTTGCCCGTTTGCCAAGGCGGTGTATGTCAAGAACCAGGTTCGGCTGGTGGTGAGCCAGGCCCGCCATGCCGACGACCTGCTGGAAGAACTGGACAGCGAACTTGACCGGCTGGTCAATACGCCCGCCGGGGAGCTCGATACAACGCTGCTGATCCACCCGACGCTCTTTGATGATTTTCTGGATTTCAACGATTTCATGGAAATTGCCGAAGGCGTGCTGGACGAGCATGGACTTGAAGGCGTGGTGCAACTGGCGAGTTTTCATCCAAAGTTCCAGTTTGACGGCACCGAAGCGGACGACATTGGCAACTACACCAACCGCGCGCCATTTGCGATGATTCATTTGCTGCGCGAGGAAAGCATGGAGCGCGCTGTGGAGTCGTTTCCCCGTGCCGAAGCCATTTTTGAAGAAAACATCCGGACGCTTGAAAAACTCGGGCACTCCGGCTGGCAGGCCTTGGGCCTGGGCCCGCATTCTTGAACTTGACCCATGCCAAACAGAACGGGCTGTTGCCCGAGGATGCTGATTTGTTTTGCAAACTTTTGTTTGAAGTGAGGTGGTTGACGCCATGACGAACCCAATACAAGCTCCCAGTGCGGCCTTTCAGTCATGCGTTGACGAAGTCCTCAGGCAGAGTCCTTTTTTCATTGATAGCTGGACCACCAAGCTTGCGGATGCAATGTACGAGCGCGCCATAGTTGCAGCCGACTCCTGGGATCGACGCCAGCTTCAGGATGCCATCACGGTCCTCAAAAAGAACCGGATCAGCATCGAACAAGGCTTTCCCGAACGATTGGAAAAGGCCATGGCTGCGGACGGCAGCCCCAAAAGTGCCAGCAAAAAAAACGTCCCCACCGGCCGTTCGCTGTCGTCGGTCAGCTTTGATGACCTCGAACTGATGGGTGACAGCCAGGTCCAGCAAGCCGTGGAAAATGCGCGCATGCAGCAACTGGTCAAACTGGGCTGTGAAGCCGGTCTGGCCAGTTTCTCTGCACGCCTGAGCACCGCGCAGGGACTGCTGGTGGTCAAGACCGACAGCAACCCCTTGCGCCCGGAAGTCATCGCGCTGGCCTTGATCGAATTGCTGCAGTCCCTTCCTGTGTCAGCCCAGACGCGGGCCTACTGGCTGCTCGATGGCGCCAGGATCATGGGCGAGGAACTTCAGTCGCTGTATGTGTTGCTGAATGATTTCCTCGCCGGCCAGGGCATTGCTCCGGCGGCCTATGGGGTCATGGGTGCTCCACAAGCCAGGACTTCAGGCGGCTGGCCGCCCAGAAAAGTTGTGGAAGCGGCACCTCACCCGTCAATTTTGGCGCACATCGACATTCCCAAAGGCGAGCCTGCGGAGGAAAACACTTTAGCGCCTGCCGGGCGCAGGCCCTTGCTCACGCTGGACCATCTGCACCACCTGCTGCTGGGGGACTATGACGATTCGGACCATGAACCGACTTCCTTTTCCGAGTTCGGCGTTGAAGAACTGACCCAACAGGATTTTTCCCATACGGTGCCTGCCGCGCTCGATGCACTGACCGAACTGGAAGAAATGGGCCTGGTTTCTACCAAGATGAAATTGACCCGGCCGTCGCCCCCGGCGCCGGTGGCAAATCTGCGGGCCCGGCTCAAGACCGATGCCAAGACGCTGGGCCAGTCGTTGGCCATTGAAGTGGTCGGACTGATGATTGAGCAGATGGCCAGCGACGAGCGGCTCCTGACGCCGGTCCGGCAAATGCTTGCAAATGCGGAACCGGCGTTTTTGCGACTGGCGGTGACCGATCCCCGGTTTTTCAGCGACAAAAGCCATCCGGCAAGAAGGCTGCTGGACGCTATCACCCGCTCAAGCCTGGGCTATGCGAGCGAAACGGCAGCCGGCTTTCCGGAATTTTTCCAGCACCTGCGCGAAGTCGCCGTCCTGCTCGCAGACGAGAAGGTCGGTGATTCCGAGGATTTCGCCAGATTGCTTGACAATTTCGAACGCAGGCAAAACCGCAATACGCCTGAAAACCGAAAGGCGCAACGCCTTGCGGTCCAGTCCCTTCTCCAGGCCGAACAACGTAACCTGATGGCCGTCAAGATCGCCGCTGAAATCAGGGCCCGTCCCGATTTCATCGACGACAACCGCCTCATCACGGCCTTCCTCACCGGACCCTGGTCGCAGGTCCTGGCCCAGGAGCGGCTGGCCGTGCTGGGAAAAACTTCCGACAGCGGCCCATCGACATTCAAGCTGACGCTGGACGGTGTTCTCTGGAGCCTGAATGTCGAGCAGGCCTCGAGGCATCGCAGACGACTCCTCTCGTTGATCCCGGATCTGCTTGAGTCGCTCCGGCAGGGGCTGATGTCCATCGATTTTCCGGTCGAGCAGTCCCGGCCGTTTTTCGATGAACTCATGCTGGTCCACCGTGCCGCACTCAAGGCGATGTCCGGCCTGTCAGCACAGCCTGAAAAAAGCAGCCATTCGCTGGGCAGGATGTTTGTCGAAAATTCCGATCCGATGCCGTTGTGGCTGGCGCCGTCAGAGGTTCAGAACTCCGGTTTCATGGATGACCAGGACGATCCGACACAGACATGGACCGAAGCCAGCCTGTCAGAGCCTGAAGACAGAGGCCTTGCCACCCAGGCCGAACTTAACGGGAAAATAGAGCTTGACCTGGGCGACTGGATTGACCTGCTTGTGGACATGCAGTGGCTGCGCGCGGAACTGACCTGGGTCAGCCCCCTGGGCACCCTGTTCATGTTCACCAGCCAGGGAGGGCGCAAACATTCGATGACCTCCCGCGTCCTGCGCAACCTGCTCATGCTGGACCTGGTCAAGATTGTTAGCCAGCAAGGCGTGGTCGAGGGCGCGCTCGACAGCGTTGCACGCACGGCCATGCAAAATAGCGTGCAGGACAAGGGCAAATTTCAGCTTGACTGAGGCCTGTTTTGAAACGCAAACGCGATTGATGCGGTCTACGGATGACCATCACTGCGCGAAGAGAGCCTCATCATGCCGACACTGCCAGCCGGTGTTGTAAAGTTAATCATCCCCTTCGCTTGCGCGCTTTCCATGGTGTTTGAGTTGAGCTTGCCCACGAATTCCGCATCCCAAATCCATCCCCAGGAACCGGCGCGGTGGGCCTGAGCCGCAAGCCGGTTTTCCCCAAGCTGTGTTGATCTGATGCAGGCCAGGGTTGAATGGAGCCGCGCAGGGTTAAACCAAAGCAGCCAGGCGAGAATTTTCGTCCTCGGCGCCGCGTCGCAAACGCTTGGGTTGTGAAGGCTTGGGTTGTGAAGGCTTGGGTCGTTGAACGAATGGACCAAATCGAGCTTCCCTGCCTGCTTGGCTACAGACCGCAGCTAAATTGAAGCAGGAGATGGCCAGGCGAATTGCCCTGCGAACCCAAGCCAAATTACACCAGGCTGTGAATGACCATATAACGATGTTTGAAAGCCCTACGCAGCGAGTCGTTGGCTGCTTCCAGGCTCGCCGTGTTCTACAGGCCGCTTAAAAATTTACAGCGTCCGAGCAATGCGTTGACCTGCGACGGCAGGGCTCACCCTGGCATCGTTTCACCCCAGTAGTGAAAGGTGAAGGGCCGGGGACCGGGCAGGTAGCGGGTGTGCAGGTCCGCCAGAGTGAAGCCAGCCTCATGCAACAGGGCCGGAATGTCGCGCCCCAAATGGCAGCCGCCCGCTACTTTGCCCCACAGCGGCTGTAGCCGCTCCTGCCAGCGCCGCACCGATGCATCGGGCGCTCGCCCGTGCTCGCAAAACAGCAACTGTCCACCAGGTGCCAGCACCCGACGCATTTCCCGCAGCGCCGCCAGCGGGTCGGGAATTGTGCACAGCGTGTAGGTGACCAGTACCGTGTCAAAGCTCGCATCGGGCCGTGGGATCTGTTCGGCCGACAGGCCCACCAGTTCCACCTCCAGCCCGGCCTCGGCGATGCGCTCGCGCGCCCGCGGATGCAACTGCAGTGCCGGGTCTAGCCCAGTGATGTGGGTGACACGGGTTTTGTCATACCACGGCATGTTCAGCCCGGTGCCAATGCCGATTTCCAGTACCCGGCCCCGCGCCAGCGGCACGATGAGCTGGCGCTGGCGGCTGATCATGGGCAGGCCACAGGCAAAGTCCAGCGCCGGCGGCAGGATGTAGCGGTCGTACCAGGACGTCATGCGGTGTTGGCTTGCAAGTGCTTCGGGTTGGCTGGCTTGCCGACAGTGAGCAAGCCCGCTTCAGACAGCACTGCCAGCTCCCGCTGAACCGCCCCACGGCCTGACCAGGCCAGGGCAAACACCTGATTGGCATAAAAGCTCCGCCGGTATCCGATGCCGAACCTTGGGAATAAAGGCGTCGGCCAGACGGGAACTGGTTCGTGATTTGGTTTTTTTCATACCTGTTATGGTTTGTATCGTATCTGGAAATGGTTTTTTGGTGGCCACGCAGGTCGGTTCAGCGAAGCATAAACCCGCATTCTGTAGGCTCAAACGCCCTTTGCTTGACGCCTGGGTTTGGCTTTTTCGGGCAGGCAGCCGGCTGGTCTGCTCCCGGCACAGCCTGAACAGAAAGGCGACCTGCGCGGCGTCGTTCTTCCTTGTTTTCTTGCCACCTTCCAGCGTACAGGCCGCGTCCACGAGGGCGTCGAACTCTTGCTGCACCTTGACCAGCCCAGGCGGCATGGTCAACCTGTCGTACAGGTCGGTCAATGAGGACTCAGTAAAGAAGGACGCATGTGGAGTAAAAGACTTCGCTTCTTATTTGATAGCTGCCTGCGCCCGTACTGCTTGCGCCGAAAGCTTATTTAATGTTGATTTTTGTTTGAATGCATGAAAAAGCGCGCCAAAAACTGCCGCGCTTTCAAAGTGGCCTGCCCCCTCCTGAAGCGAAAGGCGGGCAGGCTGCCGTCCCCTTGGTTCAATGCCCTGAATTCGGATCCATTTTTTCGGCGGTATGGAACACCGAATGATTTTCAGGACCGGTCACGTACAGGAAACCAGCCAGGCCTTTTTCAAGCCGTGACAAGGCATGGTCCACCAGGATGTAGCGGCCCGGCACTTCCACCTTGAACTCGACCATCGATGCGCCGCCAGGCGGCACGCTGATGGTTTGCACGTTTTTGAGTGGCGGCGATGTCAGGTCGGCCAGGTTGTAGACCCGGTCGAACACTTCGCCAATCACATGGAAGCTCGACGTGGCATTGGGGCCGCCGACACCGAAGAAAATACGCATGGTTTCACCAACTTTTGCTTCCATGCGGTGTGTCTTGGTCAGCGCGCCCATCGTGCCGTTGAACATCATGTGCTCGGGTTGCTCCTTCAGCATTTTTTCAAGGGAAAACTCGTTTTCTCCCTGCGTGCCGTGCGCCTGGGCGGTGTAGAGCTCACCCTGCATGACATAGAACTCGCGGTCTACCTGGGGCAGGCCGCCTTCGGGTTCGACCAGGATCATGCCGTACATGCCGTTGGAAATGTGCTGGGCGACCATCGGCGTGGCGCAGTGGTACACAAACAGGCCCGGGTTGAGCGCTTTGAAGGTGAAGCTCTTGCTGGTGCCGGGTGCAGCCTGCGTCACCGCTGCGCCGCCGCCAGGGCCGGTCACGGCATGAAAGTCGACCGAATGGATCATCTTGCTGTCGGCGGCATTGGCCATGTTCACCGTCACGGTGTCGCCCTGGCGCACGCGGATGAAGGGACCGGGCACCTTGTTGTTGAAGGTCCAGTATTTATAGGTGGTTCCGTCATCCAGCTGACCCAGGACTTCGGTGGTTTCCAGGTCCACCGTCAGGCTTTGCGGACCACGGGCGCCTATCGGCGTGCTGACTTCCATCGGGCTGCGCGAGACTTCTGCACCTAGCGCCTTGGGTGTGGGGGCGCCGTCGCCGACCATGATCTGGCCGATCATGCCGGCCTGCACATGGCCTGGCAACGTGCAGATGTATTTGAATTCACCCTTCTTGTTGGCCTGGAACACGATGGTGGTGCTGGCGCCCTTGGTGTTGAGCTGGTTTGATGACGCCTTGAAGTCAGGCACGCTGATGTCGTGCGTCGCACCGTCGCCATTGATCAGGTTGATCTGCACGATGGCGCCTTCTGCCACGGCCAGTTGCGGATTGACCTTGCCCTTGATGGCGCCGGTTTCGCCGATAAACACCAGCTTGCCGTCGGCAATGTCGGTGCGCAGGGTAAAAGTCACGTTGGGTATGGCCTTGACGCCGGTGTCGTGTTGGCCATGGGGGGTGGCGGCAAAGCTGGCTGACAGGCTTGCAACACTGACGACCGCAGCTGCGACCGCATTTTTCAGGAATGTAACTTTCATTTTTATCACCTTGAATGACGTTGTTGTCTAACGCAAAAGCAGGCCAGTGGTTTGCTTTCCCCGTGCCGCCACCCGAATGGTGCGAAATGCAGTGGTTGTGTGTCTCAGATTCATCGGCCTGCCTGGATTAATCATAGATATTAAATGAATGTTTTAATTTGATCCAAGTCAACCTATCGGGCGCGCTGGGCGCATGGGCTTTTCAACCCGTTTTTCTTCTGCCGGGCGGTGGCGCTGGCTGCCTCAGGATGGGGATCGACTGGAATGTGGCAGGGTTTTCCATACGGCTGCCGCCCTGGGCCATCAGGTCTTCAAGCGTCACGCCATCAAGCACGGCCAGGTAGGCAGCCGTGGCGCTGTACAGCACGCCCTTGAGCTTGCAGGCGGTCGTCAGCATGCAGTGGTTTTTGGCGGGATCGAAACATTCGGCCATGTAGAAATCGGGTTCGGTGCTGCGCACCACGGCGCCAATGTTGATGAGCGACGGTTCCTTGCCCAGCCTGAGTCCGCCGTTGCGGCCCCGCAACGACTCGACCTCGCCCAAAATGCCGAGCTGGTGCACGACCTTGGTCAGATGGTTTTTGGCAATGTTGTGGGCATTGGCAATGTCCTGAATGGTCACCAACCGGTCGCGGTTGGCGGCAAGGTACATCAGGGTGCGCAGGGCGTAGTCGGTGTAGGTGGTCAGTCGCATGGCGTGATGAGGATCCGGTGGGGAAAACGAAGGCAACGCGTCAGGCCAGCAGCGTTGAACACCAGCGCGATTTTAGAGATGGCCAGATATTTTCAACCAGCCAAGGAATAAATATGTATTTATGTTTCATCTTTTTAAAAGATGCAATTAGAATGCATTTTAATAAGTTTGAAGTGTTTTCGAATTTTTCAACCGTAACCACCAAGGAAATTTGCCATGCAAGCAACGCGCAAACTCTGGACCTGGCTTGCTGTCATCTGTGTGCTGTCCTTTGCCGTGTTGGGCTGGGTCGGAACAGAGATTTACCTGACAGCACCGCCGGTTCCCAAACAAGTCATCAGCACCCAGGGAACGGTGTTGTTCTCCGAAGGACAGGTCCAGCGCGGCCAGAAAGCCTGGCTCTCGGCCGGCGGCCAGCAGCTCGGTTCGGTCTGGGGGCACGGCAGCTACCTAGCGCCCGACTGGTCGGCCGACTGGCTGCACCGCGAGGCACTGGCCTTGCGCGGCGTCTGGGCACAACGCGATTTCGGCAAGACCTTCGAGGCGCTGAGCGTCGGCCAGCAGGCCGAACTCAACGCCCGGCTCAAGGTCGAGATGCGCGGCAACACCTATGACGCCGCCACCGGCGCCATCACCCTGTCGCCCGAGCGCACCGAGGCCGTGCAGCAGGTCGCACGCCACTACACCGACCTGTTCGGCGATGCGCCGTCGCTCGACAAGCTGCGCGAGCAGTACGCCATGAGTTCAGGCCTGCTGCCTGACGCGGACGACCTGAAAGCGCTTCCGGCCTTCATTTTCTGGTCCTCATGGTCCGCCGCCACGGACCGGCCGAACGAAACCGACATCAGCTACACCAGCAACTGGCCGCATGAGCCGCTGGTGGACAACACGCCCACCGCCGGCGCGGGCATCTGGTCGATTGCCAGCATCATCTTCATGATCGCGGCCATTGCCGGCATGATTTTTTACCACTCGACTTCCAAGGAAGAGAGTGATCCGAAGCCCGCCAAGACCGATCCGCTGTTTGACTTGAAGCCGACGCCGTCGATGAAGGCCACGCGCAAGTATTTCTACGTGGTGATCGGCCTGATCCTGGCGCAGGTCGGCATGGGCGTCATCACCGCCCACTATGCAGTCGAAGGCCAGAGCTTCTTCGGCTTCCCGCTGGGCGAGATCCTGCCGTTCACCGTGAGCCGCACCATTCACACGCAATTTGCCGTGCTGTGGATTGCCACCGCCTGGCTGGCCACCGGTCTTTACATTGCCCCGGCCATTTCCGGCCATGAGCCCAAGTACCAGAAGCTCGGCGTCGATGTGTTGTTTTATGCGCTGCTGTTCATCGTCGTCGGCTCGACCGTCACCGGCTGGATCGGCACCTTGCAGCACCTGGGCACCGACTTCAGCTTCTGGGTCGGCAACCAGGGCCTTGAATTCACCAGCATGGGCCGCGTCTGGCAAATCCTGCTATTCATCGGCCTGCTGTTCTGGGTCACCTTGCTCGGTCGCGGACTCCTGCCCGCGCTGAAGAAGCCGTCGGAAAGCCGCGGCCTGATCGCCATGGTGTTCCTGGCCGCGCTGTGCATCGGCGGCTTTTACGCCACGTCATTGACCTGGGGCCAGACCACCCATTACTCGATGGTCGAGTACTGGCGCTGGTGGCTGGTCCACCTGTGGGTCGAAGGCTTCTTCGAAGTGTTTGCCACCGCCGTCATTGCGCTGTTGTTCACCCGCCTGGGCCTGATCCATGCCGCCACCGCCAACACCGCCATCGTGCTGGAAACCATCGTGTTCCTGTTCGGCGGCATCCTGGGCACGCTACACCACCTGTATTTCACCGGCACGCCGACCTTCGTGATTGCGATTGGCGCGATGTTCTCGGCGCTCGAAGTGGTGCCGCTGGCGATGATTGGCGTCGAAGCCTATCGCAACTACCAGCGCTCCAAGTCGGCGCCCTGGGTGCAAGCCTACAAGTGGCCCATCCTGTGCTTCATTGCCGTGGGATTCTGGAACGTCGTCGGCGCCGGCTTGCTGGGCTTTTCCATCAACACGCCGATTGCGCTGTACTACATGCAGGGCCTGAACATGACGGCAGCCCATGGGCATGCCGCGCTGTTCGGTGTCTACGGCATGCTGGGCATCGGCCTGCTGCTGTTTTGCCTGCGCGGCCTGTCGCCACGCCATGCCTGGTCCGACAAGCTGCTGGCGCCTATGTTCTGGTGCCTCAATATCGGTCTGGGCATGATGGTGTTCATCTCGCTCGTGCCCGCCGGCATCTACCAGGCCTGGGCCAGCATCACCCAGGGCATGTGGTTTGCCCGTTCGGCCGAGTTTGTGCATTCGCCCATCATGGAAACCCTGGTGTGGATGCGCGTTCCGGGCGACATCGTGTTTGCCATCGGCACCGTGTTCCTGGCCTGGTTTGCCATCCGCCTGCTGACCGGCGGAAACAAGCAGCCGGTGCTGGCGGGTGCAAGCCTGACCAAACGGGCCTGAGCGCCTGGAGTTTGCTGAAGAGGCCGGCCATCATGGCCTCTTCAGCCATCATCTTTTCATTCCTTTGAAATCCTCCAGGAGAATCTTCATGAGCCACAACTGCTCCCTTCCTGTGATGTCCGAAGGCGTCTATCCCTTTGATGCGCGCGGCGTTGCCAAGCGCTTTCGCCATGCCGCCATTTTTGGTGCGCTCGATTCGCTGCAGTCCGGCGAAACCATGCGCTTTTGCAACGACCACGACCCCTTGCCGCTGCTGTCGCAGATCAACGCCCGCTTCGGTGCCGGCGTGGCCATCACGTATGTCCAGCGCCAGCCGGGCGAGATCGTGATTGATTTCAAGGTGGTCGCCTGACGTCGCACGCAGGGCTGCGCTTCTAGAATGACAGCTTTCCCATCCCGTCCGCAAGGTGCCAGGACGCAGGTTAAAGACAGGCTGACCTGGTAGTGCTGTTTTGCGGTTTCAGTCCCCACAAACGAACTCACCGGACCCGCCCGTGAACTACCTCGCCATCAAGCACCTGCACATCACCTTCGCCTTTCTGAGTGGCAGCTTTTTCCTGCTGCGGGGACTGTGGATGCTGCTGGACTCGCCAATGCTGCAGCGGCGTTGGGTGAAAATCGTGCCGCACGTCGTCGATACGTTGCTGCTGGCGTCGGCGCTGGTGCTGGTCTTCTGGAGCGGCCAGTACCCGTTTGTGCAGAACTGGCTGACGGCCAAGGTGCTGGCGCTGGTGGCCTACGTCGTGCTGGGCACCATCGCCCTCAAGCGCGGCAAGACCCGGGGCGTGCGGACGTTTGCACTGCTGGCGGCGCTGGCCACCTTTGCCTACATCGTGGCAGTGGCGCGGACGCGGCAGGCGGATGTGGTGTGGCAGGCTGCGGGATTGGGCGGCTGAAGGGCCGATTTTCAGGTAAAAAATGGCATTTCCGCAATATCCGTATCAATAGTTTGCTATCAAATTAAAATTGAAAAGCTGCATTGAAAAGCTGGACCTGACGGGCTGACGGCCTCACTTTTCCGGCCCGTCCAGCAGCATCCGGACCAAGGGATGCAGCACTTTCTTGTGCGCGGCAATGGCAAAGAAATGCTCCGCCACGCCATCACAGGCGCCAACACGCGCCACGCCATAGCGGCTGGTCAGTTCTTCATGCACCAGCTCGGCCGCCGGAAAAACGCCCATGCCGCTGGCGCCAAAGGTCTTGAGCAGCGCGCTGTCCTCGAACTCGCCCACGATGTGGGGCCGGATGCCCAGCCGTTCAAACCACAGGTCGAGCGCGGTGCGCACGTCGGCGTGGCCGCTCGGCAGCAGCACCGGCACGCTGGCCAGCGAGCGTGGAAAGTCCTGCAGCGCCGCTGCCTGCCAGGCCGGCGGCGCATACCAGGCCAGCGTGGACGAGCCCAGCGAATGGCTGTACAGCTTGAGGTTGGGACTGGACGGCGCCGGCCGGTCGGCCAGCACCACGTCGAGCCGGTGCAGTGCCAGGTCGCCGAGCAGGTCATCGAATTTGTCTTCATGGCACAGCAGCCGCAGGCCCGGCGCCTGCATGACCGGCTGCATCAGGAGCCTGACAGCCAGCTTGGGCAGCGTGTCGGACACGCCGAGCGTCAGCCGAACGGCCGGCGAACCGGTGGCCTCGCGCAGCGCCGCCGGCAATTGTTCGCCCAGCTGAAATATCTGCTCAGCCTGGCGCATGGCGGCCAGGCCGGCTTCGGTCAGCGCCAGGCCGCGCCCGGCGGGCTTGAGCAGTGCAAAACCCAGCGAGCGCTCCAGCTCGCGCACCTGCGTGCTCACGGTCTGCACCGCCATGCCCAGGCGTTCGGCGGCCCGCACCATGCCGCCTTCCTTGGCAACCACCCAGAAATAGTAGAGATGCCGGTAGCTGAAGAGAATGCTCATTGTCAGGTTTTTCAGAAGTTTTATTCAATAATTATCTGCTTTTAAGGAATAAATCCAACCCCTATTCTTGATTTCTTTTTTAATCCCCACCTCTGGAGCACTGCGATGCAAGTCATTTTTGAATCCCGCGACACCGAAGGCCGTCAATTCCAGGCCCTGGCCGAGCAGCGCGTCCGTTTCGTGCTGCGCCGCTTGAGCTGGCTGGTGCCGCAGGCAAACATCCGGCTGTCGGATGTGAACGGTCCGCGCGGCGGCATTGACAAGCGCTGCCAGGTCGAGTTCACCACGCAGGGCAGCGGCCGCATCATCAGCACCGCAACAGCCGCCAACTGGCGCGCAGCGCTCGAAGGCGCGCTGGCCCGGGCAGCGCGGCGCATCGTTCGCAGCGTGCAGCGCAGCCAGGTGCGCGAGCGCATGCAGCCGCGCCAGGCACTGTTCGCCACCGACCTCTGACGCTTTCCATCCCTCCACCGACACCCAAGGAACACCCCATGCGCAGCTATCCCCGCAACAGCCCACAAGCCGCCGCCCGGATTCTGGCCCTGGCCATGCTGGCAGATGGCCACCAGTGCCCTTCGGAGCTGGCCCTGCTCGAACGGCTCGACGTGCATGCGCAACTTGGCCTGAGCCGCACCGAACTGCATGCGGTGGTGCATACCTTTTGTGAAGACCTGATGGCGTTTTCAGCCGGCATGTGCTGGGCCGACCTGTCACAAGTCCGTCCCGATCCGTTGCGCCAGGTGCTGGGCGAGGTGGACAACCCCGCGCTTCAGAGCCTGGTGATGGCGCTGTGCATTTCCCTGGTCAAGGCCGACCATTGCCTGGCCGACAGCGAGTCGGTGGTGCTGGCCGCCGCCCTGCTGCAATGGGGCTTGCCCCGGCAAGCGCTCCAAGCCGCCCCCCAGTGAAACCAAAGTCCGAAAAATAGAAACCGCATGGCAGCGTGCCGCCTGAGACCCGGCCCTGGAAGACGCCTTCAGGCCACGTTGACTGTTTCCTTGGCCCGAAGCTTGGCACCGATGTATTCGCCGTGGGTGACGTGCAACAGTCCGGCGATCTTGCTGATCAGGTGGTTTTCGTTCGCATGCAGATGGTCATCGGCATAAGCGATCTGCCACATGTGCTCCACCATGCGGATTTTTTCCGGATGCCCCAGGCTGTCGTTGACGCGCGTGGTGAACTGGTGGTAGTCCGAGGCATTGCGCGCGGTCAGGTCCGCCAGTTCGACCAGCAGTGCCAGTTCTTCGTCAAGCAGCGCAAACTTTTCACGCAGGCTGGACAGCACTGCCTGGCGTTCTTCGGCATGGCTGGCGGGGTCGGCGCGCATCACTTCCACCAGCAGCACGGCGGTGGCCAGCTTGAGGGCATGGTCGCGCGCCTGGGCGCTTTCCCCGGCCGGACCAGTAAAAGCGTCAAACAAATCTTTGAGGGTTCTGAGCATGGGTTTTTCCAAAAAAATGGGGCAGCTGCACCGCTTGGGCGTTAGCCAGCAGAATGCGACTCCATGAACTTGGGACGAGTTCCCGCGGTTCCATGGCTATATGTAACGTTGCGGTTGCAAGGCTCGTAAATAAAAACCGCATCAGGACACGCTGTAGTCATGCGGTAAATAACGGGTAAACCTCTGTTTTCCTTACATCGCGTTAACAAATGCAAGGCAACAATGACCTTACTGAATCACAAAGAGTCTTGGAAAAGCGGCGATTCAGGCGCAGTTCCTGCTGTTTTTTGCAAACCGCCGGAACGCTTCCGGCCTTTGCAGCTAGAGACAAAAGCTTTAGGCAAGTCAATTCGTCCATTGGAGAACCTTATGAAATCGAAATTCTTCACCGCTTCCCTTCTCGCATCCGCCATGTTCGCCGGTGTGGGAATATCCCCGGCCATGGCCCAAGGCACCCACACTCCGCGCATCGACCAGACGCAGCAAGCCATCACCGCGCGCATCCAGCAGGGTATGGCGTCGGGCCACATTACGCCTTATGAAGCGCAGATACTGATTCGCCGCGACCGCGACATCCAGATGCGCGAGGCGCAGTACAAGTCCAACGGCATGGCAACGCCGCAGGAACGCCAGCAGTTGCGCAACGAGCTGAGCGCGCTCAATGCCGACGTTGAACGCATGATGGCCAACAACAACGTGGTGCGCCCGCCGGCCAATGCCGCCAACACCCCCGGCATTGACAGCCGCGAGCAGCAGATCAGCCAGCGCATCGACGAAGGCGTGCGCGCCGGTCGCATCGGCCCGCGTGAAGCGCGAAGGCTGCAGAGCCGGGAGCGGGAAATAGCACGCCACGAGGTCTTCTTCAAGTCCGACGGCGTGGTGACGCAGCAGGAACGCCGCCAGTTGCGCAATGAGCTCAATGCCCTGCGCGACGAGGTGGAGCGAATGATCCACAACGACCGTCGCAATCGCGGTTGAACCGCCGCGTGACGTGGCGACATTGCGCCGCCTGAATGGATTGGCATCAGCCAGGCGGTTCGGTCCACCAAGGCCGGGCTTCATGGCTTTTTAGTATAAAAAAAGGCTGTCGCGCTGGCTGAAGAATCTTTGGTAGCTATACAAATAATAGCAAAGTAAGCCCGGCCCAGGCGGCCCAAAGCCTTGGCTTTAGCGCAGGTTCGATTGCACCCAGCGCACGATGTCCGCCGCGCCCATGGCGCCCGGTTGACGGGCAATCTCGCGGCCATCCCGGAACAGCGCCAGCGTCGGGATGCTGCGAATGTTGAAGCGCGTTCCCAGGCTGGGAACGGCTTCGGTATCAACCTTTGCCAGCCGCACCTGCGGCTCCAGCTGCGTGGCCGCCTGCTCATAGGCCGGCGCCATCTGGCGGCACGGGCCGCACCACGGCGCCCAGAAATCGACCAGCACCGGAATCTGGTTGCGGCTGATGTGCCGGTCAAACGCCGCCTCGTCCAGCGCAGCCGAATGCGCGGTGAACAGCGCCTGCTTGCAGCTGCCGCAGGTCGGCGCGCTGCCAAGCTGGTCGGTGCGAACCCGGTTGGTGGTGTGGCAATGCGGGCAAACGATGTGAAGTGAATCGGTCATCCTCCCAAGCTTGGGGGCGGGCGCCGGCATTTCAAGCGCCTGTCAAGGCATCACGTCTTGAGCGTAAAAGAGGGGATGACGCCGATGGACTATTGTCTTGGGCTGATTGGAGGAAAATGCGTTTTTGACACGCAAGGAGTGACTGGTTTTGAAATTTTTCAACATGCGCCGCAGCGCAACCGTCGCGCTGGTCATGGTTGCAGGCCTGGCTGGCTTGCTGGGCGGTTGTGCCAGCCCGGTGAAATCATTTGCGTCGCAGGAGGAATTCAGCTCGACCGTGACCTATTCCCGGCTGTTCGATTCCACCGCTGCGCAAACCTGCGAGGCGTCCAGGCGGGCCTTGCTGAGCCAGGGTTACATCATCAGTTCGGCCCGGGAAGATATGGTCGAAGGCCGCAAGAGCTTCCAGCCCGAGCCCGAGTCGCACCTGCTGATGGAAATTCGCGTCGTCTGCGCGCCGGATACCCCTGACGGCAAGGTCAGCCTGGGTTTCGTCACCGCGCTGCAGGATGTCTACGCCCTGAAGAAAAGCAACAATTCGGCCAGCCTGGGCGTGGGCGCGCTCGGTTCAGTCTCGCTTCCCTTCAGCTCCAGCAACGATGCCATGGTCAAGGTCGGCAGCCGGACCATTTCATCGGACGCGTTTTATGACCGCTTTTTTGACCTGGTCAGGCGTTACCTGGTGGTCGACGACGCCGGCAACTGATCTTCAAGCGGCCGCGGCCAGGCCTGCATCAGCTTCGCGCCAGTGGCCTTGCGCCAGGCCGTCGAGCGAATAAGGGCCGACGGCAGCGCGAATCAGGCGCAGCGTCGGAAATCCCACCGCTGCCGTCATGCGGCGCACCTGGCGGTTGCGCCCTTCGCGAATGCTAAGTTCAATCCAGCCGGTGGGAATCGACTGCCGGACGCGAACCGGCGGATCGCGCGGCCACAGCGCGGGCGGCGCCGGCATCAGGCTGGCACGTGCCGGCAGGCTCAAGCCGTCGTTCAGCGCAACGCCCCGGCGCAGGCTTTGCAGCGCGGCTTCGCCGGGCACGCCTTCCACCTGGACCCAGTAGGTTTTCTCCATCTTGAAGCGCGGGTCGGCAATGCGCGCCTGCAGCTTTCCGTCGCGGGTCAGCAGCAGCAGGCCTTCGCTGTCGGCATCGAGCCGGCCGGCCACATACACACCCGGCAGGTCGATGAAATCCTTCAATCCGCGCCAGCGCCCTTCCGGCGTGAACTGGCTGAGCACGCCATAGGGCTTGTTGAAGACGATCAGCCCGGGCAAGCCCATCAGCCGCCCAGCTGGTCAGCCAGCGCCATAAAGTCGCGGGCGTGCCGGGTATTGGCCGGGCAGGGCGACACATCCTTGGGCTGGTCCGCGCCAAACTCCGCCGGACGCTCGATGTAGGCGGTCTGCAGGCCGCAGGCGCGCGCGGCGGCCAGGTCGTCCTGGTGGGCGGCCACCAGCATCACCTCGGACGGCGCCACGTCGAACACCCCGGCCACCCCCAGATAGGTCGCCGGGTCGGGCTTGTAGGCGCGAAACACCTCGGCCGACAAAATGCAGTCCCACGGCAGGCCGCCGTGCTTGGCCATGTCGGCCAGCAGGCCGATGTTGCCGTTGGACAGCGTGCAAATCATGTGCCGCGACTTCAGGCGCGTCAGTCCCTGCACCACGTCGGGCCACGGGTCCAGCCGGTGCCAGGCCTTGTTCAGGTGTTGCAACTCGGCCTCGCTCAGGTCGTCAAGGCCGAACGGCGCCAGCAGCCCGTCAAGAATCAGCCGGTGCAGGTCGTCGATCAGCGTCCAGCCGAGTTCGCCCGACATCACCCGGCGCATGGCCGGCTGGTAGCCAGCGCGCCAGGCGAGCGCGAAAGCGTTGCCGTCTATCGACGGCCGCAGGGCCTGCACTTCGCGGGCAATGCCGCTGTGCCAGTCCACCACGGTGCCGAAAACATCAAAGGCCAGGACCTGGGGCGCGGGAAAGGGGAGGGAGTTCATGGCGCCATTATCGGCAGCCGGTTGCCAGCGGGCACCTGATGGCCGGCATCACGCCTGCCTGTTTTTTGGGCATGCCGCGCCAAGCCACGGCTGGCGCGGCTTTCGGGACTTGTCCAGTGACTTGTCCACAGGGCCATTCACAGTTGGCAGGCATAACCCTGGCGCTCATTGGTTGAGGGACACGAGCAGCAAAATCAGCAGCAGCACGGCCAGCACGGCAAAGCCGATCTTCACCCAGCTGTAGGGCTGTTCGCCAGCCATGGCGCCGGTGTAGCCGTTGCCCACCACCTGAAAGCTGCGCGCGCCGTAGGTGTAGCTGACCAGCCAGACCGGCACCAGGATGTGCTTGAAGGTGCGGCCCTGAAACTGCGCATCGACCTGCAGGTTGCGAAAGGTGTCGCCCGGCACCTGGCGGCCGCACAGCACCTGCAGGTGTTGCTGCATCGCGTCCTGGTTGCGCTTTTCGGCCTTGCCCAGGTCGATCTGGTAGCGCTCCACCGTCCAGCCACGCACAAATTCGGGCGAATAGGCTTGCAGGTCGGTCAGCGTTGGAAAAGGTTCGATCTGCCGCAGCAGCGCCGGATGCACACCGGCCGTGCCGGGCACCAGCTCGTCGTCAAAGAAATGTGCCAGGCTGCCCGCCGCCGGCACCCAGCGCACCTGCCGCACCTGGCGGGTTTGCCGCTGGCCTTTGCTGTCCTGGTAGCTTTCGGTCTCGTAGTAATAGTGGCCGGCGTCGGCGCGCCAGCGGGCACTGGCCTGGGCATCAAAGGTCCAGTAGGGCAGGTACACGCCGCTCAGCGTGTCGGTCAGTGCGGCCGATTTGAGCTTGCCGGGCGCGAACCAGCGCGAGCCATACCACTGGCGAAGGCGGGTGCGCATCTGCGCTTCGCTGACCTTGAACGGCAGCAGGCTTTGCGGCGTGATGGCGTCATTCAGCGACAAGTGCTCGATGATCGACGGCGAGCCGCAAAAGTCGCAGCGCCTGGCGACCTTGCCGTCGACAAACACCGAAATGGCGTGGCAGCTCTGGCACTGCACCTCGCGCTTTTCCTGTGCGGCCGCACCGCTCCAGCCGCGCCCGCTGGCGGGGTGGCTCAAGGCTTGCTGCAGGTCCTGCTCGACGGCGCTGGCGTCCGGCAGCGCCTGGCCCGGCGCATACGGCACGACCGTGCCGCAATAGGGGCAGGCCAGCGCCTGCCGGGCGGCATTCCATTGCAGGTCGGCGCCGCACTCGGGGCAGGGGTGTTTGCCCACGGTGGCGGGCTGGTCGGATGGCGCCATGTTGTTCTTTTCGGTGTCAGCGTGGTCGGGGCTGCCCCCGTGAAGGCGGCCGGCAGGAATGAAAAGACCGGGGTGTCAGCCGCGCAAAAATTCTTCCAGCGAAGGCCTGGCGATGCGCCAGGCGCTGCCGATCTTGCGCGCCTTCAGCTCGCCCGCGTGGATGGACGCCATCACGTCTTCCACCGACACGCCCAGCCCTTGCGCTGCCTGCTCGGGCGTCAGCACGTCCAGCCCGGCGGCGGCAGCGGCCGGCGGCGGGCTGGCGGCGGGCGCTGCCGGTGCCGGTACGGGTGCCATGCCGCCGCCCTGCATGCCGCGCACCATTTCCTGCGCCATGCCAAAGCCCATCGCCATCTGCGCGGGCATCGTGGCGGCTGCGCCGGCTTCGCCGCCCTGGCCCAGCGACAGACCCATCTGGTACTTCACATAGTCGTTCAGGTTGCCGATCACGCCCATGCTGGAGCGCTTGTCGATGGCCTGCTCGACCTCGGGCGGTACCGACACGTTTTCCAGCACGAAGCTGGTGATTTCCAGGCCGTACTTCCCGCGCATGGCCGGGTTGACCAGCGGCAGCAGCGCATCGCCCAGTTCGCCATAGCGCTGCGCCACGTCCAGCGCCGGAACGCCGGCGCGCGCCAGTGCTTCGGTGAAGACGCTGACGATGCGCGAGCGCATGGTGTCGGCAAACTCGTCCAGCCGGAAGTTCTGGTCGGTGCCGGCCACTTCCCGCAGGAACTTTGCCGACTCGACAATGCGAAAGTCGTAGGTGCCGAAAGCCCGCAGCCGCACCACGCCGAAATCCTGGTCGCGCATCATCACCGGGTTGGCCGTGCCCCATTTGTTGCCGGTAAAAAGGCGCGTGTTCAGGTAGTAGATGTCGCACTTGAACGGCGACTGGAAACCGTATTTCCAGCCCATGATGGTCGACAGGACGGGAACGTTTTCAGTGCCGAGGGTGTGCTTGCCCGGATGGAACAGGTCGGCGTACTGGCCGGCGGCGACAAACTGCACCTGCTGCGATTCGCGCACGATGAGCTGCGCGCCGTTCTTGATTTCCTTGTCCTCGCCCGGCCAGCGGTAGGACAGCGTGTCGCGCGAGTCATCGGTCCATTCGATGACCTCGATCAGCTGGTTCTTGAGAAGGTGGAGCAGGCTCATGGGGCGTCCTTTTCTGTCGGGTGGTGTCGGGTTGCAGGCGAAATGAAACAGGTCTGGCCGGCAGCTTAAATCCACACCAGACCCGATGAGAAATCCGCCGGGCGCGGCCGGTCCGGCGTGCCCGGTTTTATTATGACCACACGGCCCGCCGCCTGATGCGTGCAGTGCCATTGATGGCATGCGGGCCCTGCCTTGTTGCCAACCCCAGCTTGAAAGAGAACCTCCCATGACCCCTGAACAGCAAGAAGCGCTGCTTTCCATCGCCCTGTTTGCTGCCTTTGCCGACGGCAGCAAGGCCGACGCCGAACGCGAGGAAATCCGCCGCATCGCCGAGTCGCTGTCCACCGAAGCCAATGCGCCCAACCTGGCGCGGCTGTACCAGGACGTGCTGCTCAAGCGCATCAAGCTTGACGCCGCCGTGCAAAAACTGAGCGACCCCAGCCACCGCCAGCTGGCCTACGAAATGGCGGTCTGCGTCTGCGATGCCGACGGCCAGCAGACCGATGCAGAGCGCAGTTTCCTGGCCGACTTGCGCCAGCAACTGGCGCTGGACCCGGCCCAGACCCGGGCTTTTGACGTGCAGGCGGCGGCACTGGCTGAAATCGACCAGCCCGACACCGCGCTTCCTGTGCCTTCGCCATCGATGGCCGCTCTGCCGTCCACCGCCAATGAAGCAGAACTGGACCGCTCCATCCTGAACCATGCGCTGGTCAATGGCGCACTCGAATTGCTGCCGCAGTCGTGGACGTCGATGGCCATCATTCCGCTGCAGGTCAAGATGGTCTATGGCATCGGCAAGGCGCATGGCGTGACGCTGGACCAGGGGCATGTGAAGGAATTCATCGCCGCCGCCGGCGTGGGCCTGACCTCGCAGTACCTGGAGCAGTTCGGCCGCAAGCTGCTGGGCGGCCTGCTCGGCAAGCTGGCCGGCAAAACCATCGGCCAGGTCGGCAGCGCCGGCACCAGCATGGCGTTTTCGTTTGCCACCACCTATGCGCTGGGCCAGCTGGCCAAGCGCTACTACGCCGGCGGCCGGGTCATGAACACGGCATTGCTGCGCGAAACCTACCAGGGGCTGCTGGCGCCGGCGAAGAAGTTGCAAACCGACTACCTGCCGCAAATCCAGCAAAAGGCAGCCACGCTGGATGCGGGCCAGGTCATGGCGATGGTGCGCGGCAAGTAAGCGCTGGTCCGTCCGCCGTCTTCATGAAAGTTTGCTAGGTTTCGGTCAACACCGCGCTCAGTCTTGAGTGAAACAGGCGGATCTTGTAGGCCAGATGGTGGCTGACCCTTGCGCGGTAGCCGCGCGAGATGGCGTGGACGGCGCATTTGGACAGCCATTCACGCCAGTTCCGGATTGCCATGCGGTCAAACCGGTCGCAGTTGGCGCAAAAGGTTTCAAACTGCGCGTATTCACGACCCATTGACGCGGCAGTGTTCTTCAGCGTGCTGACTTCGGTAAAAAACACCCTGTCAAATCCCCGTTTGTTGTCAAGCACCTGTTCGGCTCGACCCAAATAGGTCTGCGCCATCCGGGCGGACAACAAAAAGCCGTAGTCATTTATCGAGATGGTCGCAATCCGGTGCGTGCCTTCCACGATGAAAAAGGCAATGTCGTCCGGGGGTTCAAGGGTTTGCAGTTGCATGACAGAAGTCTCCGTGCTGTCAAGTTAGCCTCAGGGTCAGGCGCGGGCTGTCAGCGGCTGCTACACCTTGCGTAGGAAAAACGCTTTTACATTCACCGACAGCATGGCTATGCCCGGGCCCACACCAGCAGCAGGTTGTTGGACGGCATCGCATGCCGTGCCGCCAGTTGCAGGCCGGCCCGCGCCGCTTCACCTTCCACGTCTTCGCGGCGGCGCAGTCCCCAGGCGGCATCCTGCGCACGCAAACTCTGGTCGAACGCCAGGTTGCCTGCAGCGGTGGGAACATCGTGCTCCAGGTAGGGGCCGTAGGTGATCAGCACGCCGCCGGTCGCCAGGTGCCGTGCGCTGCCCTGCATCAGGGCGGCGCAGGTGGCCCACGGCGCGATGTGCAGCATGTTGGCGCAGACGATGGCGTCAAAGCGCGCATCCCCGGGCAGCCAGTCGTCCGACATGACATCGAGCCGCAAGGGCGGCAGGACATTCGTCAGGCCGTGCCGGGCCACCCAGGCGGCAGTGCTGTCCAGCGCGGCGGGCTGCACGTCGGTGGGCTGCCAGGTCCAGCGCGGCAGGCCGGCCGCAAACCAGGCGACATGCTGGCCGGTGCCCGAGGCGATTTCCAGCGCGCTGCCCGTGTGGGGCAAAACATGGCGAAGCATGGTCAGGATGGGCTGCTTGTTGCGGTCGGCGGCGGGGCTGAAGTCGGGTGTGGCCATGGTCAGGAGCGCTTAAACTCGGGTTTTTTGGTTAAAAGTGGCATTTGCGCTTGATGGGCTTGCGCAAGCAGCTATGAAAAAAAGAGCAGCATCAGGTTGTGAAGCCGGGGCGTGCCGTTCAGGCCGGCAGGAACAGCGCCGGGTCCACCATCGTGCGGTTCAGCATCACGCCCCAGTGCAGGTGCGGCCCGGTCACGCGGCCGGTGGCACCCACCGCACCCAGGCTTTCGCCGGTTTTCAGCACATCGCCTGTAGCCACGCCAATGGCGCTCAGGTGGCAGTACATGCTCAGCAGCCCGCCGCCGTGGTCCAGCCACACGGTGTTGCCGTTGAAGAAATAGTCGCCGGTGTCGATGACACGGCCGGGCAGCGGCGCCACGACCGGCGTGCCCGTGCTGGCCGCGATGTCCATGCCGCTGTGCGGATTGCGTGACTGGCCGTTGAAGACGCGCCGCAGGCCGAAGGAACTGGAGCGCCGCCCCGGCACCGGAACGCGCATGCGCAAGGCGCTGGCCTGCGGCAGGGGTTCGCTGAAGGTCGCCATCACCGTGGCCTGGTGCGCTCGCTCGCGTTCATACCGGGCCTGGTTGTCAGGCGACAGGTCCACCGTGCCCGGCGCGACCTTCAGGCGCTGCTCGGTGTAGCGCTTGGGCGCCACGGTGTAGACGACCTGGCGCGGGCCGCTGCCTTCTGCGGCCTGCACCGTGATGCTTGCCCGGCCCGGCGCTGCCGACAAGGGAATGCCGACCAGCGCCGTCCATTCGATGACATCGCCCAGCACCAGCAGCGGCATCTCGCCTGCCTGTGCCACCGGACGCGCCGCCGCCGGACCCAGTGACAGCCGCGCCACGCCGCCGGGCACCTGCAAGGCGTTCGGCCAGACCTCGGGGGCCGGCGGTGCAGCGGCGGTTGCAGGCGGCGACGCGGGCAGCGCCAGCAGGCCGACAGCGCCCAGCAGGGCAGCGCGGCGGTTCAGCGGTGAAGGGGCAAGTCTGGAATGGTCAGTGGGCATGGGGGTAGGGGCTGAAGGAGAAGGCTGAAGATTCATTATGGCTGTGTTCATGGACCGGTCATGCAGGCGTTGTGTGAGGAAGGACGGGCTGCTCGTCGTACTTTTTAAATCGTCCAGGGCCGTACCATCAAGGGCATTTTTTCCTTTACTGCGGCGCCGTGAAAGCCCTGCCGCTGCTTCCGGTTTTTTTTTCTGAGCCTGAATCCCGCACCGAAAGGCCGCGCCCATGAACCACCACCGGTTTTCTCTGACCCTGCCGCTTGCGCTGCGCGCGCTGGCCTTGCTGGCGCTGATCATCGTGGCCGAGGTCGTCAACGGCACCGTTCGCACGCTGGTCATTGCCCCGCTGGTCGGCGACTTCACCGCGCGGCAGATTGGCACCGTCACCGGCTGCATCCTGATTGGCCTGATTGCGTGGTTCGGCAGCCCATGGCTCAAGGCCGCCAGCCCGCGTGCCCAGTGGGCCGTCGGCGTGCTGTGGCTGATGCTGATGATGGGCTTCGAAGTGGCTTTTGGCCGGCTGCTGGCCGGCGCTTCGTGGGAGCAACTGGCCGCCGACTACAACCTGGCGCAGGGCGGGCTGCTGGGGCTGGGCATGCTGTGGCTGCTGTGCGCGCCAAGGCTGGCGGCAGTTGTGCGGCAATGGCAAGCTTCGCCAGGTGCCGTGAAGAACCACAACCAGCGCCGGCAGCGTTGAAGCCCGTAGCCGGCGCCACGGGCACTGATCAGCTGGCTTGCTCCGCCGCCATGGTGATCTTGCCGTCGCGCACATAGTCGTCGAACTGGGTGCGTGGAATGGCGGTCAGGCCAGCGATGCCTTCGGCGGCTTCCCAGCTCAGCGTGGCGCTGTCGGGCGCCAGTTCCACTTCCACGCGGACACGCGGGATTTCGATGGGCACACCGTCACCCGGGGTATAGGTGACATCACCGGTGATCATGGCGAACTGGGGCATGGCAATTTCCTTGAGAGGTTGAAGAATAGGCGGAAAGCCGCTAAAGCATATTCTGAGGCAGCTGCCGGCCATAACGTGTCGGCAAAGGACGCCAGTTGAGGTTGACTTGGGGCCTGTTGTGCGGACGTGCTGACGGCGCTGCAAGCCTTGTGTTTTTCAATAAAAAAATGCTCTAGCGCATGCTGGACGGGCGCAAGCAGCTATCAATACTGTAGCGATTACGGCCTGCCCATCAAAGCAGGTAAAAAGTCGTGCGGCCACAAAAAGTAGGGGCCAAAGCGTGACTTGGCGATGAAATCAACGCCGACTTGCTCGCCTTGGGCGCTCACGAAGTGCTGGCCGTTGTCTATCACCAGATAGCCCTGTTCGGTGGCCCGGTCCAGAAACGGGGCGGTCTTCAGGCCCAGCTTTTGCGCGATCTTGGAGGAAGTCAGCTTCCCGTGCGCATGGCTGGCTTCTGCATTTTTGTCGTCTTCGCGCTCGGGTGGGTGGGAACGGGGCTGCAACCGCAGTCGCCACGGGTTCGCGGCTGATCCGTTCCCCCAAAATACGCACCTCGTCGCTGATGCCGATGATGCGCTGGGCTTCCTCATGGGCGTCGTTGTACAGCGGGCTGTCGTCAGCCCGCTGGATCAGGCTGCCCATTTCATTGTTGTTGACCTGGCTGAACTCATACAGGTTCAGGCTGGTGACGATGCACATTTCCTCGTTTATGTAGCACTTGGCATGCAGGCTCTTGCAAAAGATGGTGCGAATAAAGGTCAGCCCACGCAGCCATTCGATTTCCTGCGGCTGCAACTCGCTCTTGCCATAGGCGATGCGCATGTCGATCTTCAGCCAGTTCTTGTCGGCCAGCAGTTCTTTCATGCGGTCGTTGAGCTTGAGTAAGGGGCTGATCAGAATCAATCGGTCTGAAGCGCCTTTGATTAACTCGTCGAGGAAATAGTTGGTCGCGCTGCTGTTCAGAAACTTTGCCATGCCGTCTGTTGTTTTCAGATTCAAGGCGGCGCGTTCAGCGCATCGGCCACTTTTGTGTGAGTTCTATCAAGTCTGCCACCAGAGACAGATCAATCTCCAGCAAGCCCTTGTATTCGCCCAGATTGCGTTTGTTGTGGCACAGGTCCCGCACCCCCCAGACCTCGGGGCCCAGGCCGGGCGTATGGACCCATTCCTTCATCGCGGTATTCTATAAATGCGCCGTACCACGCCCGAGCCCGTTTGAATAACCAACCCACGCCCATGCAAAAAAACCATTTCCATCCCATAGGCACGCCTGACCAACCCTGGGGCATTGCAGAGCGGGCGCTGTGGCGTGCGCGCCATGTGCGCCAGCGCAGCTATGCCGCCGACGTGCTCAGCGCCATCGATGCGCTGCGGGGCCGGTTTGATGTTGAGCCGTATGGCGAAGTGCGCTATGCCGACGAACACCACCCGATAGAACGATTTCCGCTGTTGGCGATTCGCAGCCGCCACTGGCAGCCCGGCCTGCCCAGCGTACTGGTCACCGGGGGCGTGCATGGTTACGAAACCAGCGGCGTGCACGGTGCGCTGCGCTTTGTCGAGGCGCACGCGGCGGGCTTTGCCGGCCGGGTGAACCTGCTGGTGGTGCCGTGCGTCAGCCCGTGGGGGTATGAGCGCTTCCAGCGCTGGAATTTCGATGCCCTCGACCCCAACCGCGCATTTCGTGACGGCACGCCCGCGCAGGAATCTGCCGCGCTCATGCGCCTGGTGGCGCCGCTGCAGGGCCAGTTTGCCGCGCATATCGACCTGCACGAAACCACCGACACCGACGAATCGGAATACCGCCCGGCGCTGGCCGCGCGCGACGGAAAGCAGTTTGCACCTGGCAGCATCCCCGACGGGTTTTACCTGGTGGACGACACCGACAACCCCCAGCCTGCCTTTCAGCAGGCCATCATCGACGCGGTCAGCCGCGTCACGCACATTGCGCCCGCAGACGACAAAAATGAAATTATTGGCTCGCCTGTGGTGGCGCCTGGCGTGATCCGGTACGCGATGAAACCGCTGGGCCTGTGCGCCGGCATCACGGGTGCGCGCCACACCACCACCACCGAGGTCTACCCCGACAGCCCCAACGCAAGCCCCGGGCAGTGCATTGATGCGCAAGTGGCGGCGGTGTGTGCAGCGGTGGAATTCGCCTGCAGTCAGAGCGTTTAGTACCGACCGCAAGGCCAATCGCTCCAGTCATGACCTGATCGATTGACGGCTGCGCTGAGATAGCATCAGCGTATGAGTACCCGTTACGAAAGCGTTCACAGCGCCTTGCTTTACCCCGATGCGTTCCGTGTGGATGCCCCTGCTGTCGCCGTGGGGCGCGAAGTGTGGCCGCGCCAACCGGGTGTTTTTATCCGCGTAGCCACAGCCCATGAAACCGAACCCGCCGAAGAAGCCACAGACGCTGACCCGCCGCCGCGCGAGCCGCCAAAGCGTGAACTGAGCGCCGGACAGTTTGGCCTGGTGCCGCGCTGGGTCAAGTCGGCTTCTGACGCCAAGCTGCGTTCGACCAAGCTGGTCAACGCCCGTTCCGAAACCGTGACCACGTCCAACAACTTTCGCGATGCCTGGCTGGCCGGGCAGCGCTGCATCGTGCCGATGAGGGCGTTCGTGGAAGACGACTGGCGCAGCGGCAAGGCCGTGCCCACCCGCATTAACCGGGTAGACGGCGCGCCCATGGGCGTGGCAGGCTTGTGGGAAAGCTGGACGGGGGCCGAGGGCGAAGTCATCGTCAGCTACACCTTGCTGACCGTCAACGCCAACAGCCACGCGCTGATGAACCGCTACCAGCAAGCCGGCAATGAAAAACGCATGCTGGCGATCTTGAATGAAGGCGCCTACGACGCCTGGCTGGGCGCCCGCCCTGAAAAAGCCAAAGAGTTCATGCGGGCCTATCCGGCCAATTGGCTGACGGCTAACCCGATGGAGAAAAGCCGCCAATGAGCGGTTGCGGCGAGGGTTGGGCGTCTCATGAGGCCTGCTGCGTCTTGGCTCAAGACGGGCATTGCCGGTGCGACGCAGGCCTGCCAGTTCAGCTGCGTCTGGTTAGGATTTTTCTGATTAATTTAGATGAAAAAGGCTCTTGCCGCTTATAGAACAAGCGTAAGCAGCTATCAAAAACGTAGTGAACATTAGTTTGAAGTGGCTATCGCCTGCCGTTTCACTTCATCCAGCGTTTTGCCCTTGGCGTCTTTCCACTCCATCCATCCGTTGGCCGCCGTGGCCTTGCAAGGCCACGGCGGCCATGCTGGGGCTGAAGAATAAATAATCGTAACTACGCAGCTTCCTCGAAGCGCTTTGTATTCTCTTTTGTCATTGCGGACGTGATCCGCAATCCATGATCAATAGTGAGTTAACGAAGATCATGCAGATTGATGCAAATCCCGGCGAGACAAGTCAGGCTGGCCTGCCAGCAAGCCAGCAACCGAAATATCTTCATCCAGCGCATCCCAGTGCAAGCCGTTCTTGCTCAGTTCAACTTGCGCTCTTTGTTCAGGCGCTGCTTCCAGCAAGCGGGGGAACCAGGCCAGCGGGGCTGCAATTGTCCGTCCATCCGACAGGCTGACCCACAAGTTGTCGTCATCAAAGCGAACGGCTTTAGGAGAAATGTTCATTCCAGGTCCTTTCAATCAATTCTTTGTGTGCAGTTACAACGTTAAGTAATTCTCTCAATATACGTGCGTCAAATCCATCACTGTCTGCCAGATAAACCGTCGGTGTCAACCAAAACTTTGCCTCGCCGTCCGGACTTCGCACATGAACGTGCATGGATTCACGCGGATTGCCTTCATTGGAATAGAAGAAAAATCGATAAGCCCTATAGCGGAAAACGACAGGCATGGGGTTGAACCTTTCTCGTCAGCTGGATACAGCTAAAAACATTGAAGCTTTTTGTCCTTACTCGATCTGATGGTGTTATCGGTTTGCCGCTGACCCGTTCCAGCGAGATGCGTATTTCATTTTTGAGCGCTTTGCCGGCGCCGCTGAGGTCATCCAGTGGTGTGTTGTTGGCCATGCGGCAGAGTGATTTCCTGGCCTATCAGCCAGATTTTGGGTTGTTGCATCACGCGGGTGACAAAGGCATTGTCGTTCTGCAGCCGCGCCGCAAAATCAGCAGGCGTATAAAGGGTCGGGTTGATGGTGCGGCTAAGGGTTTGGGTGGCAACCTCCAACGCCGCGAACACATCGCCATAACCGAGCGAGTCACTGACCACCAGCAAATCGACATCACTCTGCGCGGTATGGGTCTGCTTGGCGATCGAGCCAAACACAAAGGCCTGTTCAATTTGCGCGGCCAGCGGCACCAGCGCAGCGCGCAGCACATCGGCCAAACCGGTGGTCTTGAGCACCAGCCCACGCAACTCGGCAAACACGGGTGCGGCTGCGTTGGCCTGGTAATGTTTCTGGTTGCCCTGCTTACTGACGGTCAGCAAGCCTGCCGCGCTCAAACCCGCCAGCTCGCGCTGCACTGCGCCCGTGCCCGATTGCGCCAGCGCAATCACCTCGTTGGCGTAGAAGCTGCGGTCCGGCGCGCCAAACAGCACCGCCAGAACCCGCTGGCGCACCTTGGGGAAGAGGGCGTCTGCGATGGATGAGGAATCAGGTTGCGTTGTTGAAATACCCATATTGGGGTGCATCGTACCCTAATTGGGATTCTTCTGGTTAATTTAGATGAAAAAGGCTCTTAGCGCATATAGAGTAAGCGTAAGCAGCTATCAAAACCGTAGTAAATATCAGTTTGAGGTGGCTATCGACTGCCGCTTCACTTCATCCAGCGTTCTGCCTTTGGCGTCTTTCCATTCCATCCAACCGTTAGCAGAGCGGCCTTGCAAGGCCACGGCGGCCATGCTGGGGCTGGAGAACAAATAATCGCGGGTCAGCACCACGCCGCCGCCGTTGGCTGCAAGAATGCCTTCCACTAAAAGTTTCTCGCGAAAGCGCTCATTGGCTTTGCCTTGGATGGAGGCCACGTTTTCCAGCCGACCACGTGAGCCTTTGAGCACGACAAAACCCTCGGCGGTGTACTCACCCACGCCATCAGCACCCGAGCCTTTGCAATAGAACAGTTCTGCCTCGCCCTTCGGCGTTAGCGCATTGATCAGCGGTTCAAAAATGGGCTGTCCCAGCGTGGCAAGCAGGGTGGCGGCGGTCTCGTGAATCTCATGGCAGTCGGCTTGCAGCGGTGCGGGGGTGTAGGGCTGCGAGCCGGTGTTGCCGTTCTCCAGGTAGTACCGTCCGGCCTTGGTGGCCTCTGCAATCGCAAACCATTCCAGAAACAGCGCGTGCGTTTGCGTCATGCTGTTGGTGAGAGAGATAACCACCAGTGCGCGGTTCCAGAAGTCTTTGTTCTGGTTGTGCTGCACCAGCCGGTTGCCCACATTGCCAGACTGGCCGATGTAGGCGCGCGGCAACCCGGCTTCGGATAATTCGCCCATCAAAAAGTAGACGCCAACCTGCTGCGCCTCGGGCATCTTGAGGAAGCCTGCCAACTGGCTGCGCGGCACTTCGATCACGCGAACAATGCGCGTCGTGATCTCCGCCACGCGCATGCCGCGCGGATCACCGGCGGGGAGGAAGATTTGGATGGTTTGGGGGCGCATGATCAATTTAATGAGCCAACTAAAAGTTCAAGTTTTTGTAGTTCAGGAAGGATTTGGACATAAACTAAATTTTGCTCAGTTTGAGGATCAATTGGGGTAACCGCACGTCGTGAGTTGTGTGCGTGCCCTCCGCGAACCTCGCCATAGGTATTCATGGTTTGGAGCCAAACGTTGTCTAAATATGTTCCATTTAGTCCGATCGGCTTGAGCATTTCTAAAATATTTTTGGACTTGACGCCATTATTAGCTTTCACTGATTTTCTCAATTCTCTGTCTATATAAGCGACTAACGAATCTACTAATTGCGAATTACAGCCTGAAATCTTCCAAGAACTTATTTTTTGCGTAAATCGCGTTAAGGCGTCCTCAACTAAAGATTCGATGAAACGCTCAATTTCTGCGTGAACCAGTAGCCTAAACGCACTCATAGCGTCATATTCGGCATCCGAGTAAGTGCCAGTTGGATCTAGCGGTGGAACGAATCTGAAATGTAAGTCGTCAACTCGTTCAATCAACTCCGCAAATCGCGGTATTGTGCTCATGACGCTAAAGTAATTCGACCGGTATTTTTGTCGAGCTTAGGTATTGGAACTTCAATATCCAAAATCTCAGAAAGTTTTTTACCCCATAACTGAAGCCGAGTTGAAAGAGCACCAATGCTTTTTGTGGTGGTTTCAATCGATGTCCTAAACGGCCCTGACTGTTCACACAAGCTCTTAAAACCCTTGATAACCGCTTCGCGGTTTTCCAGCGCTTTCAATCGAGTGCTACTATCCCGAAAAAAGTAAACCATGACATCGAAAACAGCACGATTAAAACGGCGTTCAAAGTCTTTGCCGTTCCATTTTCGAAACGCATTCTCTGAAAATACTTCCCAAGTAACTTGAATTGCGTTCTCAAGTTCGAGGCTCTGTCCACGTACGTTTTTTTCTAAGCTGTCCCATTCAGTATTTAGCTTCTGACTGGTCTCATCTAGGAAAAGTTTCAAGTTCCCCGTATAACCGTCTAGGTAGTTGACTAGACCAAAATAGCGAATTGAGAGTTCTACATCTCGCATGCGAAAGTCAGGCTGTTGGTTGGAATTGAACAAACCCATTACAGCAGCACTCTTCGACGTGAAGTCCGTTGCGAAATCGGTAAAGCTTCCTGGACTAACTACTTGTCGCAACTCTTGCGGTGATAGTGGGAGACTTCCGCTATTCAATCGTAGGAAGACTAGATAAAGGTAGTCCTCTGAAGGCCAATTTCTTAGAACGACAGTTCGAATCGTTTGATTTTCAAAAAATCTGAGATCGTCTTCAAAATCGGGATTGTCAGTTGCATCTACCATCGCAACGCCGTTTAAATCAGCACGTAGGGCCAGTCCACTTAGTCTGAGTTGTTTGAACTCTGGATCTTGCGACGTTGCGCTAAATTGCCGTAAGGTAAGCAACCTTTGCTTGCCATCCAAGACAATATATGAGCCTTTTCGATCTTTGCTTTCTGCAAGCACCACTTGTGGAACTGGTAGCCCAAGAAATAGAGACTCAATGAATTCGCTTTTTCGTTTTAATGTCCATGCGTCCCGCCGTTGAAAACTTGGGTCAAGCTTGATGTTTCTCTTCTTTAGCTGAGAAATAAGCGTTTCGACAGTCCAGTCTGTAGCTGTTACGACAGCATCGTAGTTTTTGCCGGCGAGCAACGCACTTGCATCTTCTTGGATTAGAGCTTCTTCATCTTGATAATCCTCGTCATCAAATGACGCTTGCTGATGTGATGGTTCCATGTTTTCCCCCTGTTGGTTTTTACTTCGCCCAAGAATCCTTCAATCCCACCGCCAAATTAAACACCGGCTTCCCCGCTGCATGGTCCACGCAGTCCGCTACAAAATACCCATGCCGCTCAAACTGAAACTTGTCGTCCGTCTTGGCATTAGCCAATGACGGTTCGACGATGGCGTTGACCATTTTCAGGCTATTCGGGTTCAAACTCTCAATAAAGTCCTTGCCACCCGCATCCGGCTGGGCATCCAGAAAAAGACGGTCGTACATGCGCACTTCGGCTTTTATGCCGTCGGCCACGCCGACCCAGGTAATCGCGGCTTTGACCTTGACGCTGTCTGCGCCGGGGGTGCCGCTCTTGGTGTCAGGCACGACGGTGGCCAGCACTTCGGTGATGTTGCCGTCAGCGTCTTTGGTGGCGCCGGTGCATTCGATGACGTAGCCGCCTTTCAGGCGCACCTTGTTGCCGGGGAACAGGCGCTTGTAGCCCTTGGGCGGGACTTCTTCGTAGTCTTCGCGCTCGATCCAGACTTCCTTGCCAATCGTGAAGTGGCGAACGGGCGATTCGGTGCCTTCGGCCGGGTGGGGCAGGGCGGGCAGGGTGCAAGGCTCCAAGTGGCCGGCGCCCATGACCTCATCCCAGTTCGTCAGCACCAGCTTGACGGGATTCAGCACCGCCATGCCCCGGTGGGCTGTGAGTTCAAGCTTTTCGCGCAAGCAGCCTTCGAGCGTGCTGTAGTCGATCCAGCTGTCGCTCTTGGTCACGCCGATGCGTTCGGCGAACAGTTGCAGGCTTTCCGGCGTGTAGCCGCGCCGGCGCAGGCCAACGATGGTGGGCATGCGCGGGTCGTCCCAGCCGCTGACGCGCTTTTCGTTCACCAGTTGCGCCAGCTTGCGCTTGCTGGTCAGCACATAGGTCAGGTTGAGGCGGGCAAACTCGTACTGGCGCGGGTGCGGCGTGGCAATCAGGCCGCCCACCACTTGCCCATCGGGCAATGTTGTCTGTTCAGCCAGGCGGTCGAGCAGCCAGTCGTAAAACGGGCGCTGGTCTTCGAATTCGAGCGTGCAGATGCTGTGGGTGATCTGCTCCAGCGCGTCCTCGATCGGGTGGGCAAAGGTGTACATCGGGTAGATGCACCATTTGTCGCCGGTGTTGTGGTGATGCGCGCGGCGGATGCGGTAGATGGCCGGGTCGCGCAGGTTGATGTTAGGGCTGGCCATGTCGATTTTGGCGCGCAATACGGCGGCGCCATCGGGCAGCTGGCCGCCCTGCATTTCGCGGAAGCGGGCCAGGTTTTCGGCCGGCGTGCGGCTGCGGAATGGGCTGTCGGTGCCGGGCTTGCCGAAGTCGCCACGGCTCAGGCGCATCTCTTCGGCGGTCAGCTCATCAACATAGGCGTGGCCGGATTCGATCAGGTATTCGGCGGCGCGGTACATGAAGTCGAAGTAGTCGCTGGCCTGGTACAGGTTGGTTTCGCCATGGGTGGACCAGTCAAAACCCAGCCAGTGCACCGCGTCCTTAATGGAATCTACGTATTCGGTGTCTTCCTTTTCCGGGTTGGTGTCGTCAAAACGCAGGTGGCACACGCCGCCATAGTCGCGCGCCAGGCCAAAGTTCAGGCAGATGCTCTTGGCATGGCCGATGTGCAGGTAGCCGTTGGGCTCGGGCGGAAAGCGCAGGCGCACCCTGGCGGGGTCCGGCTGGCCGCTGGCATGGTGGGCGGCGTCGCCGGGGCTGCCACCCCAGCGGCGGGTGGCATAGGTGCCTTCGGCCAGGTCTTTTTCGATGATCTGGCGCAGGAAGTTGCTGGGCTTGTGGGCTTCCTGGTCAAGGGCGGCAGGGGCAGGCGCGACGGCCTTGGAGGGGGCGGGTGAGGTCATCGCCTGATTCTAGGGGGTAGAAAGTTGACGTTACATTTGGCAACCTTCTTAACTGTGCGTGCAGTAGGCGGCTCGCGATATGGCGCGTTTAATTCATGACATGGGCCTTTTGCGTCCTTTCTTTAGGAGAAGTTCATGAAGACAAGCATCCGGACCACCCGCTCTTCCATCCTGGCAGGCGCCGCCGCCACGCTGGCAGTGGCCGCGTTGGGCTTTGCAGGCGCTGCCCAGGCTCGCGACAGTGTCAGCTGGTCGGTGGGTGTGGGCATACCGGGCTCGGTGGTGAACGTGGGCAACGTGGGGTCGGTGTACCCGCAGCCCATTTATGTCCAGCCCCAGCCGGTTTACGTTCAGCCGCAACCTGTGTATGTTCAGCCCGCTCCGCGCTACTACCAGCAACAGCCGCAACCTGTGTATGTTCAGCCCGCTCCGCGCTACTACCAGCAACAGCAGCAGCCGGTGTATTTGGAGCCCCCTCCGAACTACTACCAACCCCGTCCTGTGTTCGTGAGACCAGCGCCGGTGTACCTGGCCCCGCAGCCGATTTATTACGAACGCGAACGTCGCCATGGCCACCATGGTCGCCATGATGGCGGAAACTATGTGCAGGGCAATGGCTACGGGCAGGGGTATGGCCAGGTGTACTACCAGCGTGACGGCTATCGCGGCGACCGGCACGACGACCGCCGCTGACCAGGCCACGCACCGCCGGTCAACAGAATAAAAGCCCGCAAGGCCTGAAGCCTGCGGGCTTTTTTACGCCTGTCGGGGCGTTATGAAGAGCATGCAATGGTCACACGCCCTTGCATGGGCCCTGTCAAGCCGCTTTCCAGAAAATGTAGTCAGCCTGGTAAGGCAGCGTCAGCTTGTCGCCGACATCGGTCTGCGTGCAGGCCTTGCTCAGGTCTTGTCCGCCCTTGGTCTTGATGCGCTGGATGTAGGTGATGTTCTGCATGGCGCCTGGCGCTGCACCGGGCATGCCCTTGGACAACTGGTAGGACAGGTTGGTGGCACCCGGGCGCGGTGCAATGGCGACCTGCGTGCCGACGACGCTGGAGCCGTCGGTGTGCGTCCAGGTGGCTGGCGGGCCGGAGTACCTGGCGACGGTCTTGCCGGTGCGGTCCATCAGCTCAGCCTGTGGGCTGGCGAGCACCCAGCCAATGGCGCCGCCCATGGCCGGGTTCGCCTTGCATTCGTAGTTGAGGAGGCCGACCGCCGTGGTTTCAAGCGCCACCACATGGCCTGATGGCACCTGGATCTGGTCGTCCAGCCGATCCTGGGTGTATTCCTTGGGCGGCGCCTTGACACCGGCGCATCCGGCCAGCAGTGCGACCGAACCGGTTACGAAAGCCAGCGCCAATACGGCGCTTTTGCTGCGCATGCCGACGGGAATGTGTGCGTTTTTCATCAGTATCCTCAAGTAGTTGTTGTGAGGTCCAGTAAACCGCAAGGCGCCAAGCACGACAGTAGGACGCTGCGCTGACTCCCTGAGGGGGCATTTCCAGCATGTGAAATGAACGGGACGGCTTGCACCGCTTGTTGCCCGAAGCGCGGGCCATTGCGCAGGAAGTCGTTTTCCTCGGCGCTGCTGGTGCGGTGCAGCACCGCATTGCGGTACGGAACACAGCCGAAACGCGTGATGAGGCCGTGGTGCGTGAATGCAACGTCGAGCTTGCCCTGCAGCCTGGGCTTGCACGCTGCCGGCAAGGCGGCCACCCACTGTGAAAAACTGGCTATGCATTCGTCCTGCAGGGCCAGGACTTCGGCATGCATCGTCGGAATGTACAAAAAACGCCCGGCCGACCCACGGCACTGGCCGGACTTCTTGCTGCGCCAGGGTGGTCAGTGCCAGTTGCCGCACAGGCGCATCGCCGTCAAAAGCCCGGGCGGTGCCGAGCAACACGTTGCTGATGAACTGGACGGACAGGAGCACCAGCGCTGGTTCAGGTCTTCGGACCGCCAGTCCAGCGCCCAGCCATCGCCCGGCCACCAGTCGAGGACTCCACAGGCAAGTGCGGGTTGCGACGCAGGCGGCGCGCGTTGCGGGGTCATGGTCCTGCGCGCTTGGCAGCGGCCGGCCCGGGCGGACATGGCGCTTGCGAATGGACTGCTGGCAACAGCGATAATCAGCCCCATTTTGAATGGAGCCAGCGTGGATATTGCACTGTTGATCAAAGCCGCCATCATGGGCATCGTCGAAGGACTGACCGAATTTCTTCCCATTTCATCGACCGGCCACCTGATCCTGGCCGGCGCACTGCTGGGCTTTGACGACGACAAGGCCAAGGTGTTCGACATTGCCATCCAGACCGGCGCCATTTTTGCGGTGATCCTGGTGTACTGGCAAAAAATCCGCAGCACCCTGATCGCGCTGCCGAACGAAAAGCAGGCGCAGCAGTTTGCGCTGAATGTCCTGGTGGCCTTTATACCTGCCGTGGTGCTGGGGCTGCTGTTCGGCAAGGCCATCAAGGCGAATCTGTTCACGCCGGTGGTGGTGGCCAGTGCCTTCATCGTCGGCGGCTTCATCATTTTGTGGGCCGAGAAGCGCCAAAAGCGCAACCCGTCGGCCATTCGTATCCACGATGTCGAGTCGATGACGACGATGGACGCGCTCAAGGTCGGGCTGGTGCAATGCCTGGCGATGATTCCGGGCACCAGCCGCAGCGGCTCGACCATCATCGGCGGCATGCTGCTGGGCCTGTCGCGCAAGGCGGCGACTGATTTCTCGTTCTACCTGGCGATTCCGACGCTGATTGGCGCCGGCGCCTACAGCCTGTTCAAGGAGCGTGCGCTGCTGTCCGTGGCCGATGTGCCACTGTTTGGCGTCGGTCTGCTGTTTTCCTTTTTGAGCGCTTGGCTGTGCATTCGCTGGCTGCTGCGCTACATCGCCACCCACGACTTCGTGCCCTTTGCCTGGTACCGCATCGCGTTTGGCATCGTGGTGCTGGGCACCGCCTGGAGCGGGCTGGTGACCTGGGCTGCTTGAGCAAGAAATAGCGACTGCTTCCCTTGCTGCAGGTCAACGGCCTTGTCGATCCCTGGTGTTGGCCTCGATTGGCGATGCGCAGGCTTGATGTTTTCGGGTGTTCAGGCTTGGAGCGCCTTTCCGGCGGGGGGAAGAACTGCTGACGCTTGCGGTTTCTGTTCTTTGGTTTTGGGTTTTTGGAGGCTTCTTCTTTGGTTTGAGGGGTGAGCGCCTTCCCGGCGGGGGGTAACTTTCTTTTCTGGCAAAAAAGAAAGTCACCAAAGAAAGTTGCCCTGGGAGCGGGTTAGAGCTGAACGCTCTGACGGGCCTTCGCTTCGCTGGGCCCTTGGCACCTTGATTTGATGGCGGTTAGCAATTTCGGCGGCTGGCTGGTTCTGCCGTTCGTTCGCCAACAGCTTCACGCTCTGCTTGATCGTTTCCTTTGTGCTTCAAGCACTTCTGGCAGATTCTTGTCCTAAATTTTTTCTTGGTTAGGGCAGGCGGGGGGCGGACAGCAAAAAGGGCAATGGTGGTTCCACAGCCACTGAACCACCAGAAAGAAAAAAGGCGTTGCCGACAGCAAACAGCGAAGCGCAAGCCAAGCAGATCAAGCAGAGCGTGAAGCTGTTGGCGAACGAGCGGTAGAACCAGCCAGCCATTGGCATTGGCTGCCAGCCAGCGATCAAAGAACTCAGGGCCCAGCGAAGCGACGGCCCGTCAGAGCGTTCAGCTCTAACCCGCTCCCAGGGCAACTTTCTTTGGTGACTTTCTTTTTTGCCAGAAAAGAAAGTTACCCCCCGCCGGGAAGGCGCTCACCCCTCAAACCAAAGAAGAAACCACCCAAAGCCCAAGAAAAAAACAGCGATTAAACCGTAAGCGTTCGCAGTTAAAAAAAATATAATGAAAAACCGGTTTTGCGCAAGCTGCGTAAAGCTTTACAGCTATTTATTGCATAGCAGGCCGCAAGCGCCTGGCCTGGAGCAGACAGAATGCCTCGAAAGCCGGCTTCAGCCCATGAAGTTCAGCAGCGCCGCTTCGATGGCCGCGGCCGTGGCCAGCGGCTTTTCCATCGGAAACAGGTGGCTGCCGTCAAGCATCATGATGCGGCCCTGGGTGATTTTCTGCGTCATCGCCATGCCGACCTGCTTCATCTCGACCGACTGGCGCCCGCCGATGAAGGCCGACGGGCATTGCAGCGGATGCGTTTTCAGCAGCTGCTCCAGGTTGTCGGGCAGGGTGTTGTAGATCGCCGTTTCCACGTCGCGGTCAAAGCTCAGCAGGCGCTGGCCCTGCGCGCTGCCGCCTTCGTCGTGGGTGCCGTGGTCGATGTAGTCGCGCAGCACCTGTTCGTCCCAGCGGGCAAAGGCTTTCTTGCTGCGAAAGTGCGCCAGCACCTCGTCCCGGCCCAGCCACTGGTGGCGGCGCTTGCGGCTGATGGCGCCCGGCGAGATTGAGCCGACCAGTTTGGCCCGCTTGGCCACGCTCAGCGCCTTGGCGCGCCAGCCGCCCAGCACCGGCGAGTCGACCATCAGCACGCCGGCGACTTTCTGGCCACCGAGTTCGGGGTGGCGGGCAGCGCACATCAGGCTCAGGAAGCCGCCCAGCGAATGGCCGACCAGAAAGGCCGGCTGGCCGGACTTTTCAACTTCCTGGCTGGCAAAGTCGGCCAGTTGCTGCACCAGGTTCGGCCAGTTGCTGGTCACGGGGTAGCGGGGGTCATGGCCGAATTTTTCAATCGCCTGGATTTGAAAACCCCGTGCCTTCAGGCTCTGGAACAGCACGCCGTAGGTGCTGGCCGGAAAGCTGTTGCCATGGGAAAAAATGATGAGGGGTTGGGGACTTTTGGGCACGGGAATAAGGGGGAGCCGCAGCGCGCTGGCCGCGGTTTTTCCCGGAGGTAAATGTCGGTGAAGGGGCAACGAAGGCGCGATGATGAAGGAAAGGCCTAGATCAGTTTTTCCTGCGGCGTGCTGATCTTTTTCAGCACGGCATGGCGGCCGGCCGGCATCTTGATGGGCGTTTCGGTGTGCGCATCGTCCCACACCGGGTCTTCGATGCTGTCGAACACCTGGCGCAGCTTGTGTCCCCAGCTGTTGTGCATCATCTGGTAGTAAGGGTTGTCCTGGTCAATGCAGACGATCTTGTCGCTTTTCAAGCTGTCGGCTTCGTACACCACCAGGTCGAGCGGCAGGCCGACCGACAGGTTGGACTTCATGGTCGAGTCCATCGACACCAGCGCGCACTTGGCGGCCTCGTCCAGCGGCGTTTCAGGCCGGATGACCCGGTCGAGCACCGGCTTGCCGTATTTTGATTCGCCGACCTGGAAGTAGGGCGTCTCTTCGGTGGCCTCGATGAAGTTGCCGGGCGAATACACCTGGAACAGGCGCATGCCTTCGCCCTTGATCTGGCCGCCGAAGACCAGCGACACGTTGAAGCCGACATCGTCGTTGCGCAGCGCCCGGGCGTCGTGCTCGTAAACGCGGCGTATGGCCGAGCCGAGCACGCGGGCGGCGTCGAACATGCTCTTGGCGTTCCAGATGGTGATCGGCTCGCCGCCAGCCGGATCGCGTATTTCCTCGGTCTGCAGGATCTCGCGCACCGACTGCGAGATCGACAGGTTGCCGGCGGTCAGCAGCACCATGAAGCGGTCGCCGGGCTTTTCATAGACGATCATCTTGCGAAAGGTGCTGATGTGGTCCAGGCCCGCGTTGGTTCGGGAATCGGACAGGAAGACCAGTCCGGCATTGAGTTTGATGGCGACGCAGTAAGTCATGGCGTGGAAAGGATTTTGGGAGTACATGGGATGCCTGGGGTTCAGGCGGCGTTCGCAAGCTTTTTAAGCCGGTACAGCGCATCAAGCGCTTCCCGGGGGCTCAAGATATCAGGATTTATGGAGGCCAGTGCCGTGTCAATGGCGGAAGGCCCGGCCGCCGGCAGCTCCGGCGGCAGGGCAAACAGGTCGACCTGCGCGCTGGCCTGGCTTTGCTGGGTTTCCAGCGCGGCCAGCGCATGGCGCGCATGGTTGACGACGGCGGCGGGCACGCCGGCCAGCTTGGCCACGGCAATGCCATAGCTCTTGCTGGCCGGGCCGGGTTCAATGTGGTGCAAAAACACGATGTCGCTGCCCGAGTCGACCGCGCTGACATGCACATTGACCGCGCCGTGGTGCTGTGCCGGAAACCCGGTCAGCTCGAAATAATGCGTGGCAAACAGCGTGAACGCCTGCGACTTGTTGTGCAGGTGGGCGGCAATGCCGCCGGCCAGCGCCAGGCCGTCGAAGGTCGAGGTGCCGCGCCCGATCTCGTCCATCAGCACCAGCGAATGCGGCGTGGCGGCATGCAGGATCTGCGCGGCCTCCAGCATCTCCAGCATGAAGGTCGATTGCGCGTTGGCCACGTCGTCGGCCGCGCCGATGCGCGTGTGAATCGCGTCGATCGGCCCGAGCCGGCAATGGCTGGCGGGCACGTAGGAGCCGATGCTGGCCAGCAGCACGATCAGCGCGACCTGGCGCATGTAGGTCGATTTGCCGCCCATGTTGGGACCGGTGATGATCTGCATCCGGCTCTTGCCGGTCAGGTTGCAGTCGTTGGCGATGAAGGCGCCGCCGCCCGTCTCGGCCAGCCGGCTTTCCACCACCGGATGCCGGCCCTGGCCGATGTCGATGCAGGGCTCCTTGACGAACACCGGGGCGCACCAGCCCAGCGTCAGCGAGCGCTCGGCCAGCGCACACAGCGCATCGAGCGCGGCAATGGCGCGCGCCAGCCGGCTCAGCGCGGGGATGAAGGCCTGCAGCTGGTCGAGCAGTTGCTCGTACAGCCACTTTTCGCGCTCCAGCGCCCGCGCCGAGGCCGACAGCGCCTTGTCCTCGAAGGCTTTGAGCTCTGGCGTGATGTAGCGTTCGGCATTTTTCAGTGTCTGGCGCCGCCGGTAGTCGGCGGGCACCTTGTCGAGCTGGCCCTGCGTGACCTCGATGTAAAAGCCGTGCACCTTGTTGAACTGCACGCGCAGGTTGGCAATGCCGGTCCTGGCCTTTTCGCGGCTTTCCAGCGCCAGCAAAAAGCCATCGCAGTTGGTCTGGATGGCACGCAGTTCGTCCAGTTCGGCGTCGCAGCCCTGGTTGATGACGCCGCCGTCGCGCACCAGCGCCGCCGGCTCGTCCAGGATGAACTGGCGCAGCAACCCGGCGCAGCCGGAGGGTGGCTGCAAATCTTCAAAAATAGTGGTCAAAAGTGACGTTTGCGCATGGTCCACGGGCACCAGCAGCTCTGCTTTTTGTAGCGTCAGCTGCAGTGCGATGAGTTCGCGCGGGCGCACCTGGCGCAGCGCGATGCGGGCCGTGATGCGCTCGACGTCGCTGCTGCCCTTGAGCTGCGCGCGCAGGGTTTGCTGGGCGTTGGCGCGCAACTGCGCAATCGCTTCGAGCCGGCCGGCAGCCTGGGCGCGGTCGCGGCGCGGGCTGAGCAGCCAGCTTTTCAGCGCCCGGCTGCCCATGCCGGTGGCGCAGGTGTCGAGCAGCGAGAGCAATGTGGGCGCGCCTTCGCCGCGCAGGGTCTGCGTGAGTTCGAGGTTGCGCCGGGTCGTCTGTGGCAAGTCGATCAACTCGCCGGAACGCACCACCTGCAGGCCCTGCACGTGCGACAGTGCGCGGCCCTGGGTGTGCTCGGCATAGCCCAGCAGTGCCGAGGCGGCAGCATGCGCTTCGCCCAGCGCTTCAGCTTGCCACGCCGCCAGCGAAGCCACCTTGAGCTGCTCCAGAAGTCGGCGTGCGCCCAAGGCCGCGTCGAACTGCCAGGACGGCCGGGCGCTGGCGGCGCAACGCCAGGTTTTCAGGCGCTGCTCGAACGCCGGCGTCACCTCGACGTTGTAAAGCAGTTCACTCGGGGCGATGCGCGCCAGCCAGGTTTCCAGTTCGCTGCTGGCGCAGTGCGCCAGGTGGATCTCGCCCTGCGTCACGCTGAGCCAGGCCAGCCCGCAGGTGTTGCGTGCACCCTGATGCACCGCCAGCAGGATCGATTCGGTCTTGTCGTCGAGCAGTTCCGCGTCCAGCAGCGTGCCCGGCGTGACCACGCGCACCACCTTGCGCTCGACCGGCCCCTTGGCTGTGGCCACGTCGCCGACCTGCTCGCAAATGGCCACCGATTCGCCGAGCTTGATCAGCTTGGCCAGGTAATTCTCCAGCGAATGAAACGGTACGCCGGCCATCACCACCGGCTCGCCGGCCGACTGGCCGCGCCGGGTCAGCGTGATGTCGAGCAGGCGCGCGGCCTTTTCGGCGTCGGCATAGAACACCTCGTAGAAGTCACCCATGCGGTAGAACACCAGCGTGTCGGGGTAATCGGCCTTGATGGCGTGGTACTGGGCCATCATCGGGGTGTGTGCTGAAAAAACTTTCGTTTCCCTCTCTGAAGGCGCTTGTTTTTCATCAATTTCTAAACGATTCTTCATTTTCCCTATCAATCTATATTGCCCCACTGTGATCCATGTGAAAGCATATCAGTCCGCCAAAAAGTCCACCAATTTACCGCCAAATAAATCAAATCGCACATAATTAGGCTGTCTTTGGCGGACTCCGAGTGTGGGCGTCCGCCAAAAGCGATTTGAAAGGCGCAACTCATGAAGCTTGATCTTACGCAGACCCTGGTATCTCAGATGTCTATCGATAAGGTCCCCATGGTGGGGGTGAAATACAAGGATTGGCCGGCCGCAAGTGGCCCTAATTATCTCGTGTACGACGGACACCGAGACGCTCCGCCGGGGTTTGCAATTCGAGTGGGCAAGCGATCTTCGGTCTACCTTGTTGAAAAGCAGGTTGCCGGTAAAAATATGAAGATCCCGGTTGGGCTTGCTAAGGGCAAAAAGGGCGATGCCGTCTTGATAGATTTGGAGACTGCCAGAGTTCTGGCAGATGGGCTCATTGCCACTGCTAAAAAGCATCGGGCCAACCCCAAATCGATTGCGGACAGGATCGAGGCCAGCGAGCTCACGCTAGGGCAAGTATGGGACGAGTACATCAAAGACCTGACGGGGCGCTCGAAGCCCATCAAGCCTAATTCCCTTTCCTCGCTCAAGAATGCTCGCGACAAGTTCCAGGATTGGGAAGACCGCAAGGTGCGTCTCGTGACAGGAAGAGAAGTTTTGGACCGCTTTGACCTGCATGCAGTGACCAACGGGCACAAGACAGCGGCGGAGGCCATGGGCCGATGGGCAACTGCGGCCGTGAACAACGCGATCGAAAACGAGACGCACAACGCCCACTCTGAAGGTCGCACACCGTCGTTGACTTACAACCCGTTCACGATCTTGCAAACCAAGAAAAAATATCGGGACCACGACCAACTCGAGAAAGACTATGCCAAAAAGGGCGTACGAAATCCTCTTTCGTTTGCAACCACTGTTGGTCCGTTCATCAAGGCCGCCTGGGAGTATCGCGAATCTAATCCACTGGCGGCTGATTACCTGCTGCTAGATTTTCTCTGGGGCCTGCGCGGCGATGAATGCCGCACGATGAAGTGGTATGACAAATTGAGCCATGAGGAGACGTTCACGCAGCGATGGGTGGACATGGATCAGAAAGTTGCCCGGGTCAACGATGCGAAAAATCGCCAGGATCATGAGTTTCCGATCGGCCCGTTCGCCTATGAGCTTCTAAAACTTCGCAGGGAAATGCAGAAGCCTGACGACATTTGGGTTTTTCCGGCCCGGATGCCCAACTCTTTGACCGGACATTACTCCGATCCTTCTGTAGCCATGAAGACGGTTAGGGATGCGGCTGGCATCAAGGTTGTGCGCGGACACGATCTGCGACGGACGTTTGGTGCGGCATGCGAAAAACTAGGACTGATTGATCGGCAGGTTAAGCGAATGCTGGGCCATTCGACAGGCGGCGGCGACACTTTGGGTCGCTATACGACTCCGGAGTGGGGTGATGTTGTCTCACGAATGGAAAAAATCGAGGAAATGATCATGAGGACGGCTCCGCAGGTGTTCAATGCCCTCAGGCCGCGCGGCGTTAAATCAATGAGTGACGAGTCGGATACTTTGATCAAACCTGGCCCGATCAAGAAGTCGAGGCGCGCGGTTTAACATTGACCAGCAACGAGTAATGCACAGGTATTGGCCAAAGGAGTGAAGCATGGTGAAAGTCACGGCGCCTGACATTGGCACTAGAGCTGAAGAGAAGCGTCCGAAGACCGGCGGACGTGTCAAGAAGGATGTGGGCCAGTTGATGGCTGAAACTCGGATCAGGGCCGAGCTTGCAGTTATGCATGACGACACCACGTTACCTGCCGAGCTTGCCGCCATTTACCTCTGCATTTCTGGCAAGCAGCTGGGTGAGTTGCGCAAGCGGATTCCGCTGCTCAAGGGCAAGGAAAGCAAATTTAAAGGGCCGCGGATGATCAAGCTTTCGGACGGCGAGGCCATTGGCTCCAATCAACCTGTCACGTACAAGATTGGAGATCTGCGTAAATATCAAACCGAACATTCAGGATACGACACATTCCAAACTTCCTTAGCGAGCGGCCTCATGGCTTGGATTTCCAGCCCAGCCCCATTCTTTGTACGGTTGGACAACACTTCCGGTCGCGATTCTGTAGTTTTTGTTGCGAAGGCTTGGGGCTGGGGATCGGATGTGGCCGCAAAAGAATTGCTAATTAAAGGTGCTCTCGATGGCGTACTCAAAATTAAATGGGTATCGCCCGCCGAAGCAGCTCGCGATCTGTGGGAAAAGCCGTCAGAGCACAAGGCATTTGCAAAACTATGGTTCGGCGCACTGAAGCTTGAGCGTCAAATAGTCAAAAAGAAAGTCGAAGATACGAAGATCGTTAATGCAGTGTCAGAAGCCACCCTTGCAGTTGAAGAGGTGATTGCGTTGGCTTTAAACATAGCGCATGGCCCGCTTGTGCGCGCTGGCGTCAAATTGACCCAGGGATCAATTTGACGCCAGCGCACGCATTGGTGCTCAAGGGTTGTATTTAAACCGTATCCCTGCCGATTTACATCGGGCAAAAAGCATCAATTTGGATACAAGCCGTCGGCTTCAATATTACTCAATAAATCTCAATAGTTTTCAATGGCTCTCAATACTTTTCAATCTTGTCAATGACGGATATGTAAGTCACCGCGCGATGCGCTGACGGTTGCGAATCGGTGCAGAATTAAAAGAGATAGCGCCGAGAAGGCGGGAATGACTTACAAAGACATGGAGCAATGCAATCCCACCAAACACCAATACCAGTACCTCACAGCAACCAAGCGCACGCAGAATACTCAGAAAGCGTGGACTTCCTTGAACAGACCATGTTCAAGCCGTTGATTGCTGCTCATAAAACAGATCATCGCAAAAAGAGATCAACTTCCAGCCACGCCCGACGACGTCAAAACTAGACTGCCTATCTGCGACGCTTTTCGCCTTTGCTAAGAGCTGTTTCGCTGCATCATTGGCACATCGACAACTAAAAGTAGATGAGCAATGACCAATATGACAAAAAACGGCAGCGGTTCCTTTTGCATCCCGAAACGGGCAATCGACTTGCTTTCAAACCCGGAACTTGATACCAAGGCGATCGGCGCGTATCTGGTCATCGCCATGTGTACCGCTGAGGACGGCGTTTCTTCTTCAGCAGGCATACAGGCGCTTGAGAACTATCTTAAATGTGGCAAAACATCCGCTGAAAGATATGTGACCCAATTGATTAACGCAGGAGTCATCGCCGATCTGCGCTTGGGTCTGGGCGATGCAAAGGCGCAGCGTGCAGCTGTGCGGTTCAAGCTCCATGACTTTGACGAGGCCATTGAAGTTCGAGCCTGGTTTGATCGATCGATAGTCGAATTTGTCAACCGTAAAACCAATGAGTCAAACATCCTAAAACTGTGCAATGAGCGTCCCGAATGCATCCGGATGTTGCTTTGGCTGTACGCTCACTTGCCCGTTGGCGCAACAACCGTTCAACATCCCTTGCCCCCCTTGAGTCAAGAAGGGATCTTCGTTCGTTATGAATGGGACGAAGATCAGGAGCGTGAAAGCAAAACGCACACCTTTCAAGTGGCCGCTTACCCAAGACTTTCATTGGAAGGGTGCGATTTGGTGCTGAATTACGACCATCTAAAACTCGAAAGGGCTGTAGACACTTTGCTGAGAAAAGGGTTTCTTTACGAAGTGATCATGGTCTGGGATAAGCCACTTGTTCGTTATCCAAACTACACAACGGATGAACCGTATATTGACGTTGGATCTCTGCCGCTGTATCAACTGCATGTTCGCAAGTACGGCGGGAAATTGTCAGACGACGAGGTTGGAGTTTCCCACCTCACACTCAAGGCAGCCACTTGCGCTGATATTGAGGTGTTTGACCATGAAGGTGTGGTCGAGAACAAATTCGTTGTCATCTCACAAGTTGGAACCCCGGTCGGAGTGGCGGGGGTGTATCGGCTCAGTCATCGTGTAAAAAACGCTAAGAACCTAGGCGTCAAAGAAGCCTGGGCGGCGCTTATGGACACTGAGCATGAGTACCGCCAGTGGCTAATGCATTTATTGGAAGATGAATACCACCTAGACGTCACTGGCTTGAATCAAAGTATTCAGTTTGAGGCTAAGAAAGAGAAGGTCGCTGCCAGACCCTCGCCCTCACTTGGGATGCGTGCTTAGCGTCACCCATGAGGGGTCGGCTGCACATATCCATCATTGTTGCGCGCAACTCAACAGTTCAGCCCTATGATTTGCAGCTTTAATGTCAAATCTCAGGAGGCTCAGTAGCGATATTGCGTTTGCCAGTCATCTGCAATAAGAATGCTAGGTTATGCCGCCTTACAACGCTGAAATCTCCGCCGGTTCCCTGATGCCACTTGAAAGCAAGCGAGTAGCGGCGTTGCTGCTCTCTCGTCCCGACGAAGTTGCATGGGCATATGCGATTGAGGTGGAAAACATCCTGCAAAAGAAGACGCCAGCCACCGCCCGTCGACAAGCTACGCTTTTGCGCAAGCGCCTATCCGCTATGGATGCCCAAGCCTGGACGATGATCACCGAACGCGAAAGCGAGGTTGTGACCCAGCTTTTGCTGGCCGGCGCCGTCAAACACAGCCAACTTTTGGGCGATTTCGTCCGAAATGTCTACGCCACCCACCAGCGGCGTTTAGAACTATTCATAGCCGCTTCGGACTGGCACGACTTCCTGGCAGAGTGTGCTCACCAAGATCCCGCCGTTACCGGTTGGTCTGATTCGACCAAGGCCAAACTTTTTCAGGTCATCATCCGCATTTTGGTGGAATCTAAATATTTGGAAAACGCTCGCTCGATGAAACTGTCTCCGCGCTCTTTGCACCCCGCAGTGCGACGCTACCTCTCGGATCGAAACGAAACCTATGTACTTGATTGCCTGGAGCGCGCGCAATGATTTTGAGTCTTGACGAACGTCTGAATCAGATCCTGCCGCGCATCACGTCAAGAGAATTTTTGGACAGCAAGGGTTTGGGTAATGAAATCGGGTTCTGGGTGTTCGACTATCCGCCCGAACGCGAAATGGATGTACGCGGCTTCTTGTCGGGTACGGTGTTTCCCGCGTTGACTAAACAAGTGCCGCACATCAAGGCGGCTACCGTAGACCTGCTGAGCCTGGTCACTGAGCTGCTGGAAGAGCGCAATCTGCTCGACAAAGCCATGGAAATGCAGGCCAGCAAAGGCAACGACCGCACCCTGGCAGCCCTGCGCTCGGTGCTGAAAGAAGACAAACTGGCCCAAAAAATTGCTTCCCAGCACGACATTGCCAGTCTTGATTTGATGATCCTGACCGGCGTGGGCGCGGTCTACCCCATGCTGCGAACACACACCCTGCTTTCTGCCCTGCACCCTGTCATGGGCGACACGCCATTGCTGATGTTTTTTCCGGGCAAGTACGACGGCCATTCCCTGCGACTTTTTAACACCCTTGCAGAAGACCATTACTACCGCGCTTTTCGATTGGTACCTGAGTCCACCTGATTGATCTCCCGTCACTGATCACGCATAACTTTTGCCAGACATCGACAACCCGAAGAAGCGCATACAAATGAAAATTCGCGAGCTATTTCTTAAGCCCATCGACCGCCCGATCAACGGCGTCATCAAAGCCGACCAGATGGATGCCGCCAGCGTATGGCAGGAGCTGGAGGAGTACGTTGTCACCAAGCAAATCAGCGATTACCTGCGCCGCTTTTTTGATGCTTACCTGGCGGCGATGGACCGTCCCAATGATGCTGCGATCACGGAGCGGATGGGCGTGTGGGTGTCTGGCTTCTTCGGTTCGGGCAAGTCGCACTTCATCAAAATCCTTTCTTACCTGTTGGAAAACCTGGAAGCAAACAACCCCCAAACTGGCGAGAAACGGCGAGCCAACCAGTTTTTTGATCTCCAAAAGATCAAAGACGCCATGCTGCTGGCCGACATTCAGCGTGCGACCCAAGGCACTACCGACGTCATCCTGTTCAACATTGATGCCAAAGCTGACAACAAAGCCGAGCGGGACGCGATCCTGCAAGTGTTCTTGCGCGTCTTCAATGAAAAGCTGGGCTACTCCGGTGATGCCCCCCACATTGCCGACATGGAGCGCCACCTGGTTTCCAAGGGCAGCTTCGACGTCTTCAAGCAGACCTTTGCCGAATTCAATGGCAATACCTGGGAAAAAGAGCGCGACGCTGTGGATTTTTTGCGCGACGACATCGTGGCAGGCCTGGCCAAAGCGCTCAAAATGACGCCCGATTCCGCTGGTCGCTGGTTCGACAGTGCCAGGGAAAGTTACAGCATCAACATCGAAGGCTTTGCCAAGATCGTCAACGACTACCTGCTGACCAAACCGGCCGACCACAAAGTCATCTTTCTGGTCGACGAAGTGGGCCAGTTCATTGGCGCCAGTTCACCTTTGATGCTCAGCTTGCAGACCATCACCGAGCAGTTGGGCACCCAATGCAAGGGCAGGGCGTGGGTCATCGTCACCAGCCAGGAAGACATTGACGCCGCTATTGGCGAGGCCAACAAAGCCCGCTCGCAGGATTTCTCCAAGATTCAGGGGCGCTTTCACACCCGCTTGTCGCTGGCCAGCAGCAACACCGATGAAGTCATCGGTACTCGCTTATTGACCAAAACTGAAGCCGCGCATGTGAAGCTGCGCGATGCCTTTGCCAGCAAAGGCGACGTTATCAATAACCAGATCTCCTTTGTCGGCACTGCGGTCAGCCTCAGGGGTTTCAAAGATGCGGTTGAGTTCGTGGACTTCTACCCGTTCGCCCCGTACCAGTTCACCCTGCTGCAAAAAATCTTCGAGTCGATCCGCAAGGTCGGTGCCACGGGCAAGCACCTGTCACGCGGGGAGCGTTCTTTGCTGGATGCTTTTCAACATGCGGCCGTGCAAAATCTGGGCAAGCGCACTGACATCCTCATCCCGCTGTACGACTTCTATCCGTCCATTGAGAGCTTTATTGACGGCATGGCCAAGCGCTCTATTGATGAAGCGCCACTCAACCCAGCCCTGCAACACTTTGATGCCCAGCTTTTGAAGGCGATGTTCCTCATCCGGTACATCCCCGACATCGTCAAACCTACCATCGACAACCTGGCCACTCTGTGCATTGACGAAATCGATGCGGACAAGCTGGTCCTCAAACGCAAGATTCAGGAGAGCCTGGCCCGCCTGGAGCAACAGCGCCTGGTCAGCCGCAATGGCGACCTGTGGTTTTTCCTGACCAACGAAGAGCGCGACGTGGCCCGCGAGATCGGCCATGTTGATGTGTCTGCCGCAGAAAAGTCCCGTCTGCTGGCCGAACTGATTTATGACGAGATCTTCAGCAACCAGACCAAGGTTCGGCACCGTGACACCAAGGCTGATTACGAATTCAATCGCCTTCTCGACGGCGCCCCGTGGCGGCAAGCCAATCAAGTGCTGAGTTTTGAAGTTTTGACGCCACTGGGTGACGACTATGAAAAGCTCTCTGCGGCCAGGTGCATCCTGCGCAGCAGCGAAGGCAATGGCCGCGCCATCGTGCGACTGGATGAGGCGGAACGTTTGGATATCGAGCTCACCCTTTACCAACAGATTGAAAAATACATCGTCAGCCCCAAGGCCGATCAAGCCACAGCGTCGCTCAAAAGCATTCTGCAAAATCGCAAAGACGAAAACCGCGAACGTCGCCAGCGCCTGGTGCATCAGCTTTCTACCAAGATCGCCGAAGGCCAATTCTTCGCCCTGGGTCAGACCGTAGAAATAAAGGCCAATGGCCCCGACAAGGTGCTGGACGACCTGCTTAACTATCTGGTTACCAACACCTACAGCAAGCTGCCCTACCTCAAGGTTCGCCAGGTCGACCCGATTGCTGAAATAAAAGCCTTGCTCTTGGTGGGCGACGTTTCCAAACCAGGCCTCCCGCTGAATGGCGATGAAGGCAACGGGCTTGCGATCCAGGAACTGCGCGATTACCTGCAACTGGCAGCAAGCCAATCTCGAGTTCTGCTGTCCGACGTGGTGGACCGCTTTGCTGGCATCCCTTGGGGATGGAAGCCCGAGTGGGAAACGGTGTTGCTGGTCACACGCCTGCTTATGGCGGGTGAAATCAAACTGATGGTCGATGGCTCTGACCTGGACCCAGCCTCTGCCGTTGAGCCGTTGACCAAGTCAAACCGGTTTAAGCAGGTCTCCATCCTCAAGCGCAAAGTAGCCGATGCCCATGCGCTCAAGCGTGCCCGCGATCTGTACAAAGACTTGTTCCAGAAGCTGGGCCGTGAAGAAGAAGACAGCTTGGTCGCCGATTTCCGGGCGCAGCTGGCTGACTGGCAATCAGACCTCAAAAGCTATGCCCTTACCGCCGCCTCGCCTCATTACCCCGGCAAGGCAGCCATTGACAAGATCTTGACCAACCTGGGCCAGCAGCTTGCCATTCGCGACAGCTTTGCCTTCATCGAAGCATTGCTGAGTGCAAAAGAAGACTGGCTGGACGCTGCTGATGGTGTGCACGACCTGGTCAACTTTTATAAAACCCAAATCACGGCTTGGCGAAAGCTTCTGTCTGCGTTGGACCAGTTTGCTGACAACCGAGAGGCGCTTAACAAAGTGCCCCAGGCGGCCACAGCATTGGCAGAGCTCACCCAGATCCGTGACAACCCCACCCCTTATGGGCAAGTCAATCGCATTGAGCCCTTGGTGTCGGCGGTTACGGCAGTCAATGAGCAGCTGGCCAACGAAAAGCGTGAAAGAGCGCTGCTCTCCATCGACGGCAAAATCGCTGAAGTGCAAGCCAAGCTCGCCAATACGGCTGCGACGCCTGACACCAGCAACAAGGCCCTTCGCCTGCTGCAAGAGCTCAAGACCCGCATTGCGAGCCAAACAAGCATTGCCCAGATCCTGTACCTGCAAGGGCAGGGCGGTGATGCCATGGACGATGCCGTTGCCATCATCGAAACTGCGGCAGCCGCTGCGGCTAAACCTGTATCCCATGTGGCCACACCGGGCGATGTCACCAAACCAATCACCACCGGCCAGCCCAACGTGCCTGCACCCGTGGCCAAAACCACCAAGGTCATCCGCGCAGCCGATTTGTCCATTAAAACGTACCTTGAGACTGGTGCCGATGTGGAGGACTACCTTACCAAGCTGAGAGCTGAGTTGCTTGAAGCTATCCGTGCTGGCCATATCGCGCGCATTCAGTAGTCGTGAACAATTTTAAGTTTCCCGTTCGGGAATGTCTGTTGGTGAGAAGTCTGAATTTGCTAGAAACTTCCCGATCAGGAAATTTCTTTTGTAATCGACGATTTAGTGATTGATAATTTCCCGAACAGGAAATAACCATGCCCACACTCGTCAACACTCCAGCAGCGCTTGGCAACGCCGCTCAGGCTGCCCGCAAACGGCTGGGCCTGACCCAACCGCAGCTTGCATTGGCTGCTGGCGTGGGGGTGCGGTTTGTGGTGGAGCTGGAGGCAGGCAAGCCCACCGTGCGGTTAGAAAAGGTGCTGAGCGTGCTGCACGCCCTGGGCGGCCAGGTCTTGGTCGAAGGGCTCTGACATGCCCAAGCAGCTCACGGTCTGGCTGTTCGGCCGCCTCGTCGGTACATTGGCGCAAATTGACGGGCGCTTGGGTTTTAGCTACGCACCTGAATGGTTGGCCCAGACCGATGCTGTGCCCATGTCACAGTCGCTACCGCTCCAGCCGGATCCGTTTGATGACCGTGCTACCCGACCATTTTTCGCCGGTCTTTTGCCCGAAGGCGACATGCGCAAATTGGTAGCTCAGGCATTGCACGTTTCAAGGCAAAACGACTTCGCCTTGCTTGACGGTATCGGAGGTGAGTGCGCTGGCGCCGTCACCCTGCTCGAACCGGGCCAAACACCTCAGGTCGGCGTTACCGAAGACGCCGTGCGATGGCTGGTAAACGCTGACCTGATTTCGGTGCTTGACGACATGCCGCGCCGCCCCATGCTCGCAGGCGAGCAGGACATGCGCCTGTCGCTGGCAGGCGCGCAAGACAAACTGCCCGTCGTGGTGCGTCTTGAGTCTGGCGTGGTGCAGATTGGCTTGCCCCGATTCGGCTCGCCCAGCACCCACATTCTCAAGCCCGCCATTCCTGGCATTGAGGGCAGCGTTTTCAACGAAGGCTTTTGCATGGCGCTGGCCCGCGCGCTCAAGCTGGATGTCGCCAATGCCGTCATCCATCATATTGAAGAGGATCCGCAGCAGCGGCAATTCTTGCTGGTGGAGCGCTATGACCGTCAGCATGCGCAGGCCGATTCCGCAATCCATTCAACAACCCTTTCAGTGCGCCTGCACCAGGAAGATTTCTGCCAAGCGTTGGGATTCCCTCCAGAGACCAAATACCAAAACGAAGGGGGTCCCGATCTAGCGCAAGCCTTTGAACTGTTGCGCCGTGCTACCCGCCCCAGTGCACCCAGCACACTGCGGCTGCTGGACTTCGTGATCTTCAACGCCCTGGTGGGCAACCACGATGCGCACTCCAAAAACTTCTCGCTGCTGTACACGCCACAGGGCGCTTTATTAACCGGTTCTCTGGCCCCCTTGTATGACGTGCTGTGCACCGCTGTTTATCCAGGGCTCACCGACAAAATGGCCATGAAGATTGGCAGCAAGTACAAGTTTTCCGAAGTGCAGGCACGGCACTGGACGCAGTTTGCAACCGATGCACAGCTGTCCCCGGCGCTGGTTAAAAAGCGCATTCTCGACATCGCCAAACGGCTGCCCGACTTGGCTCTCGCCACTGAAAAAGTCCTTGAAGAACAAGGCAACGGCCACCCCATCGTAGGCCAGATCGTCACGCTGATCGACCAGCGCTGCGCCCTGACCATTCGCCGCCTCACGGCCACTGGTGCTGACGAGCCCGAACATGATGCCCCAGGGGGCACGTCGTGAATTGCTATAAAAGTAGTAGCTACCGACGCAATCTACTAAAGCGCTAAAGCCCAATTTAGCCCATAAAACCAAGAATCGCTGCCAGAGAACCCATGAACAAAGCCAAACTAAAGTCCTACGCCCCCCAGGCCCGCCAAGACTTCATCGCCGCCGTCACCGCCCGCGCCAACCTGCTGGGCTTGTCCGACAAAGCAGGCCAGCTACAGGTCGCCCCCGCCCAAACCCAAGGCGACGTCACCCTTATCGCCGGCCAAGCCTGGCCCGCCAAAGTGGCCACCCAGCGCGACCAGCTCATCACCCGCATGCGGCGCGAAGGCTTTGCCCACACCTGCGAGGCCGTGGCCTACACCTGGTTCAACCGCTTTGCAGCGCTGCGCTACATGGAGCTGCACGACTACCTGGGCCACGGCCACCGGGCGCTCTCAAGTAGCATGGGCAACCTGCCCGACATCCTGACCCACGCCGCCGAGCTGGCCCAAAGCACAAGTTTAGGGGCCGAGTCCGGCCTGCCCGGCCTCAAACCCGCGCTGGTGACCGAGATGAAGCTGGCCGGCAACCGCGACGGCGAGCTCTACCGCATGCTGCTGGTGGCCCAGTGCAACGCCCTGAGCGTGGCCATGCCCTTCTTGTTTGAGCGCATCGACGACGACACCGAGCTGCTGCTGCCCGACAACCTGCTGCGCACCGACTCCGTCATCGCCAAGCTGGTGCAGGCCATCCCTGAAGAAGACTGGGCCGAGGTCGAAATCATCGGCTGGCTCTACCAGTTCTACATCAGCGAGAAGAAAGACCAGGTCATCGGCAAAGTGGTCAAATCTGAGGACATACCCGCCGCCACCCAGCTCTTCACCCCCAACTGGATCGTGCAGTACCTGGTGCAAAACAGCGTGGGCCGCCTGTGGCTCATGGCCAACCCGGCCAGCCTGCTTGCCAGCCAATGGCCGTATTACATCCAGCCCGCAAGCCAAACGCCCGAGGTGCAAGCGCAGCTGGATGCCCTCATCCAGACCCGCATGGATGAAGATGGCGGCAGCTTGAATCCCGAAACCATCACCGTGCTAGACCCGGCCTGCGGCAGCGGCCACATTCTGGTGGTGGCCTACGACGTGCTCAAGGCCATCTACCTGGAGCGCGGCTACCAGCCCCGCGCCATACCGCGCCTGATTCTGGAGAAAAACCTCTACGGCCTGGACATTGACGACCGCGCCGCGCAGATGGCAGGCTTTGCTCTGCTGATGAAAGCCCGCGCGGATGACCGCCGCCTGTTCAATGAGCCGCCCAAGCTCAATGTGCTGTCGCTGCAAGAGAGCAAAGGGCTGGATGCCGCTGCGCTCGTCCAGGCCATCAATGCCGGTGGCACAGAGCGTGTCGACGTGGCCCAGCTTCGATGGTTGATCGATACCTTCGAGCATGCCAAAACCTTTGGGTCTTTGATACAAATCGGCCAGCAGCCCTCGTCGAACCTGCGTGAGTTGCTATCAATAGTGCAGCAATATCTGCAAACTGGCGATCTCTACGCCCAAGCTGCCGCGCAAGATGTGTTGCCTTTGGTGCAGCAGGCGTTGGTGCTGGGGATGCAGTTTGATGCGGTGGTGGCGAATCCGCCGTATATGGGTAGGAAGTTTGTTGAGCCCAGTTTGAAAGCTTTTTTAGTTCGCCACTACTCTGATTTTGATGGTGACGTTTTCTCTGCCTTCATGGTCCGAAACATCACCTTCGCGAAAGACGCGGGATTCTTAGGCTTTATGTCTCCGATGGTCTGGATGTTCATCTCCTCGCATGAGCCGCTTCGTCGAAAAATCATTGAGGATACTAATCTCGCGTCTCTCGTACACCTAGAGTACAACGCATCAGGGGAAGTGCGGGTGCCACTATGTACTTTCACATTAATGCGATCACACGTAGCTAGTTATGCTGGATCCTACATACGGCTCACTGAATTCGGTGGATATGACAATCAGGGTCCAAAAACGCTAGAAGCGATTTCTAATCCGAATTGTGGATGGTTCTTTGTAAGTCGCCCAGACGATTTCAACAAGATCCCAGGAAGTCCAGTGGCGTATTGGATTGGCGACAAAATCCGTGAACTGTTTGTTTCAAATCCTAGTATGGGAGAAATGTGCGAGCCAAGGCAAGGATTGGCAACAGCCGACAACGACAGATTTCTTCGAATGTGGTCAGAGGTCTCATTCAACGGCATCGCTTTCAACATTGAAAGCAGAAATAGCGCATTGCAATCACAACGTCGTTGGTTTCCTCATTTGAAAGGTGGAGACTTTAGAAAGTGGTATGGGAACCACGAATGGTTGGTCGATTGGAAGGAAGACGGCCACGACATACGAAACTTTAAAGATAGTTCAGGAAAGGTCAAATCGCGCCCACAGGGAACTGACTACTATTTCAAAAATTGCGTAAGCTGGTCTGATGTAACTTCATCATCAAACTCCTTTAGGTTCGATGGGCCGGGTTTCATTCCAAATGTAGTTGCTCCAGTAATCTTTGAGTCAAAAGCAGATTTGAGGATTTTCCTCCTTGCTGGGAATAACTGCTTCTATAACTTTATTGCTAAAGTTTTAAATCCAACCCTTCATTTCCATGTTGGATATTTCGCGACGATGCCCTTCCCTGAGAAATTGAAAAATATGGATTTGTCGCTTGCTGACAAACTTGTTTCATTATCTAAAGATGACTGGGATTCCTTTGAGACATCGTGGAACTTTAAAGCGAATGCTTTAGCGAGTTTTGCAGAATCCAGTAAATTAAGTGAAGCATGGGACTCGTGGAGTGCCATCAGTCAACACAGGGTACTTGGGACAAAAAAGCTTGAAGAGGAGAACAATAGCCTATTCATAAATGCCTACAACCTTCATAGCGAACTTACCCCCGAAGTCCCCGAATCCCAAATCACCCTGGCTCGCGCCGACCGCGAAAAAGACTGCCAGCGCCTCATCTCCTACGCCATCGGCTGCATGATGGGCCGCTACAGCCTGGACGAGCCCGGTCTGATTTATGCCCACGCCGGCAACGTCGGCTTTGATACCAGCCGCTACGCCACCTTCCCCGCAGATGCCGATGGCATCGTGCCGCTCACCGACGAACTCTGGTTCACCGACGATGCCGCCAGCCGCGTGCGCGAATTCCTGCTGGCCGTCTGGGGCGCTGACACCCTGGAAGAAAACATGGCCTGGCTGGCCGAAAGCCTGGGCAAGAAATCGACCAGTGGGGCGAGTGAAACCCCAGACGAGACCATCCGCCGCTACCTGGCCGACAAGTTCTTCAAAGACCACCTGCAAACCTATAAAAAGCGCCCGATCTACTGGCTCTTTTCCAGCGGCAAACAAGGTGCCTTCCAGGCCCTGGTCTATCTGCACCGCTACACCGAGGGCACCCTCGCCCGCCTGCGCGCCGAATACGTCGTGCCCCTCACCGGCAAGCTGCAAGCCCGTATAGCCATGCTGCAAAAAGACCAAGAGGCCGCCAGCACCACGGCCGGGCGCAACAAGCTGAACAAAGAGATCGAAAAGCTCAAGAAAAAGCACGTCGAGTTACTGACCTACGACGAACAACTGCGCCACTACGCCGACATGCGCATCACCCTGGATCTGGATGATGGGGTGAAGGTGAACTATGGGAAGTTTGGGGATTTGCTGGATAGTGTGAAGGCGGTGACGGGTGGGGCGGGGGATGAGTAATAGGTGCACACTGACTACGACAAGGATTTATCGATGAAAACCATTAGCAAGCAAGAGGTTCGCCGCAAGGTGGTTGGCAATGTGCTGGCGTCTATGCGAATCGAAAAGCTCCAGCCCAGCGCTGAGGTGGTGCGTGGCCTGAACGCGTGTATGGCAGGCCAGGAAACCACGGCCAATTTGCATCAACAAGTGATGAAACGCCATGTCTCGTTACGACGCGGCTGACGAGTACGTTTACCCCGGCACCACGGTACTGCGCAATAAGGCCGATATACGCGATCACGATGCATTGGATGCGTTTGAGGCCGATGCCACAGCGGTGAGGATGCTGGAGTTATTGGAGCAGCCGATTGCAGGCTGCTTTGACTTTTTGCATCTCTGCGGCCTTCATCGCCACCTATTTCAGGACGTGTATGAGTGGGCCGGTGAGGTCCGCACGGTAGACATCAGCCGCGACAGCAGTCGATTTGCCCATGCCCCCATGATCGAGGGCTATTTGGCGGGCGAGCTTGGCAAAATAGCTAATGAAAACGGATTGCGTGGATTAACCCCAGAGCGCTTTGTGGCCCGTTTGGCGCATTACATGGGTGAAATCAACGCGGCGCACCCTTTCCGCGAAGGCAATGGCCGCACACAAAGGGTTTTTTGTGTGCTGTTGGCAGAGCAGGCTGGCTATTTCATCGACTTTGAGACCGTTGATCAAGCCAGGATGTACGAGGTGATGATGGCCAGCTTCAACGGCAATGCCTTGCCGCTAGAGGCGCTGTTGTGGGAGATCACTTCCATCATTGGCACCGCAACATGACGGCACTCAGCATGACCCATCCCCTAACTCTGCCGCCCAGTGCGCTGGCCGAGTACCAAGAGTGGCTTGCCGCCATCAAGCAGCGCGTAGCGTCCACACGCCTGCGGGTGGCGTTGGCAGCCAACAGCGGGCTGATCGCCCTCTACTACGAGCTGGGCGCGCAAATTGTGGATCGGGAGGCACGGTCGAACTGGGGCAGTGGATTCATCGACGCCTTCAGCAAAGACCTGCAACAAACTTTTCCGGAAATCGGCGGTTTCTCTTCAAAAAACCTGCGCTACTGCCGGGCCTTCTTTCGCTTTTACTGCGACCCCGCAATTTGGCAACAGGCCGTTGCCAAATTGGCCCTTACGTCGGATACGCCGTGGATCGGTGTCGATGGCGAGCTGGCCACCGTGCTGGCCCGAATTCCCTGGGAGCACAATATTCATATTTTCACCAAGTGCGCCAACGTGGCCAATGCCAATTTTTACCTCGGCCAAACGCTTGAGCACGGCTGGAGCCGCGACATACTGGCGCTGCAACTCAAGTCCAGCTTGTTTGCCCGCACTGGCAAGGCGGTGACCAATTTTTCTCACACCTTGCCACTGACATTGCCACAGTCCGACTTGGCCCAGCAAACGCTGAAAGACCCCTACACCTTCGACTTCATGGCCATGACAGCGCCGCACAACAAGCTGGATGTGAAGCGCCAATGTGTCCTCGCCAAATGGAGTTGGGCATGCATGACGTGAAATATCGGCTTGCAGTCGTTGGGCCCTTGCGCGAAGTAACTAGAAAATTGTTTCAATGAGCCAACAACGCATTTCCGACAGCCTGAAGGCTTTTTTTTCCAGCCACTCAGTGGTGTTTTGGCATGACGTTGATGCAGAGTTTTCAACGGCTGTGGGTGATTTTGCGCTGGATGGTGTGCGTCTCGTTCGGTTGGATGAAACGCCCGCGCTGCGTATCAAGCTGGACATGGAACGTTCTCCTGATCGACGTTGGTTGGTCTACAGCACCCAACCCGAGCCCGAGCCGACCAAAGACTGGCTGCTGGACGTACGCCTGCGGTCCAAGTCATTCCGCGCTGATTCAACTTCTATCTTGCTGGAAGACTTGGGACTGACAACACTTTCCTTGCGCAGCCACCTAAAAGACCGCTCCAAGTTTCTGCGCGCCAAGGACCGTGTGGAAAAGCTCAAGCGGCTGGTTTTGCCTGGAGACTCGGCGCAAGATATGGATCGCAAGATGTTGGCGGTGTTGGTCAGGGCGGATTCGCCAGAATTGTTCGTGATGTTGCAGCGGCTTTATGCAGGTTTTGTCATTGACGGTGTGGCCGACCTGGCTGCGCAGCCAAAAGCATGGCAGGACGTTGGTGCGAATGATCTGTTGCCCGCCTTTTGGGATCTGGTGCAGCAGCAACTGGGGTACATGGACCCAAACCCCACTTTGCGGGATCTGCTGGTGCGCATTTTGGTGACAGACTTTTGCCGAAGCCTGGTGGGCGATGCACCTAGACAATTAACGCACTTTGTGTTGCCCGAGCGCTCCCTGGCTGCAAATGCCTCAGTTTTTGTTGCCCGTTGGCGCTCAGACATTGCTCAATTCGGTAGTTACAACGCCTTGGCGCAGGCGATTGCTCAAGAGCTTGAGCTGAACAGCTTGTTGGCAGGCCAGTCTGCTGAACAATTGGTCGAGTGCATGACGTTTGAAGAGGTCGAATTGCGTGTGGTGCAAGACCTTAAAAAGCGCATTGTGGACGGCGCTGGTGCCAATATGGACGTGGTGCGGGTGCACATTGCACGTCGCCGCGATGGCCATTGGGCAAATCCGTTGCTTGTCAGCGCCCACGACCACACCCGAGCTTTGGCGGCGTGCTATGACGCATTGACGGCGGCCGCTGATTTTTTCTCATTAAAGTCCATGCATGCTGCGGGCTTCAGTTTTACGGATGCAGCAGCGGCTTTTGCCCAGTACCGTGATGCGCTGTTTCGCTTCGACCAGTTGTACCGGCACTTTCACAATGCTGCCGATGCGGTGGAGCCCACGGGTTGGGCGGTGCTGCATGAGTTGCGGGCTTTAATTGAAAGCGTTTACTCCGGCTGGTACATCCCCCATCTCGGCACTGCATGGGCTAAGGTCGTCGAAGGGCCGCAGGGGCTACTGGCTACTTGGCAGCTACCGGAGGTCACGCCCCAGCAGAACTTCTTTGCACAAAGAGTGCTGCCTTTGTACGAGGGGGCTGTGAAACGAGTGTTTGTGGTGATCTCGGACGCCTTCCGTTTTGAAGTGGCGCATGAACTGGTGCAGCACACCAATAGCAAGAACCGTTTCAAGGCAACGCTGGAGGGCATGTTGGGCGTGTTACCCAGCTACACCGCTTTGGGCATGGCGGCCTTGTTGCCCCACCAGACGCTTGCCTATAGGGAGGGCAACACGGTGGAAGTGCTGGCCGATGGACACACCGTGGCCACGCTGGAGCAACGCAGCGACCACCTCAAGCCTTTTGGTGGCCTGGCCATCAAGGCAGAAGACCTGATGTCTCTAGGCAAGGACAAGGGCCGGGACCTGGTGCGCGATCACCGCTTGGTCTATGTCTACCATGACCGCATCGACATGATTGGCGACAAACAAGCCTCAGAGACCAAGACGTTTGAGGCGGCGGCGCAAACGGTTCAAGAGCTGTCGAGCGTGCTGGGCTTCATCATCAACACGTTGAATGGATCCAACGTGCTAGTAACGGCCGACCACGGCTTCATGTACCAAGAGCCCGCCTTGGATGTAGCCGATAAGTCGGCGTTAAACGACAAGCCAGCGGGTACCGTGATTGCCAAAAAGCGTTATCTGATTGGCCGAGACCTGGGCGTGACGCCCAAGGCCTGGAGTGGCAACACTTCGGTCACTGCCGGTACCACTGCTGAAGGCAGTCTGGACTTCTGGGTGCCCAAGGGTGCCAGCCGGTTCCACTTTGCCGGTGGCGCACGCTTTGTGCACGGCAGTGCCATGCCGCAAGAAGTGGTGGTGCCACTGATCACTGTGCGTGTGAGTGATGCCGACGGGGCTAAAACCCGTTCGGTCAGCATCAGCTTGCTGGGTTCCACCAACAAAGTGGTCACGAACACCCAGCGGTTTGAGTTTATCCAGACCGACGCTGTTTCTGAGCGCGTGCTGGCCCGCAGCGTGGTCGTGTCGTTGCGTGACGGGGAAGCGATGATCAGCGATGAGCAGTCCCTGACGTTCGACAGCATTTCGCAGTTACTGGATGAACGCAAGCGTTCGGTTTACCTGACGGTGCAAAGCGGTACCCATGACCCCCACAAACGCTATGACCTGGTAATGCGAGACGCAGCGACCAAGGTAGAAGTGCTGCGACTCCCCATCAAGGTGGATTTGGCCTTTGGCAATGATTTTTAAGAATTGATATGACGACAAGCCCTGAAAACGAACCCGAGGTCGTGCTCGGTAGCGAACTCGACACCGTACTGGAGCCCTTGGCTGAATTCCCTTTGAATAGCAGTTTGGATGACTTGCTGAACACCCACTTTGCCGGCAAGGTGGTTCGCAAGGATCTGACCAAGCTGATCAAGGAAGGTGCCAACGTCCCGGTGTACGTGCTGGAGTACCTGCTGGGCATGTACTGCGCGAGCAACGATGAAGGCGTTATTCAAAATGGCCTGCAAAACGTGAAACGCATCCTTGCCGAAAACTACGTGCGACCAGACGAGGCCGAAAAGGTGAAGTCCAAGGTGCGAGAGAGCGGTACTTACAAAGTTATCGACAAAGTGACCGTCAAGCTCAATGAAAAGCGCGACGTTTACGAGGCCCTGCTGTCGAATCTGGGTGTGAAGAACGCTGAAGTTTCCGACACCTATGTGCGCCAATTCGAAAAGCTGCTGGTGGGGGGTATCTGGTGCATCATCACTTTGAAGTACCACTTTGAAGAAGACCAGAAGGGCTCGCCGTTTTCGGTGACTGAGTTAAAGCCGATCCAGATGCCCAACATGGACATGGCTGCCTTGTTCGAAGCTCGCAAGGCTTTCACGGACGAGCAATGGATTGACGCATTGATTCGCTCGACGGGCATGGAGCCCAGCCATTTCAAGGAACGCGCGAAATGGCACCTGCTGGCCCGCATGATTCCGCTGGTAGAGAACAACTACAACTTCTGCGAGTTGGGACCGCGCGGCACGGGTAAGAGCCACATCTACAAAGAAATCAGCCCGAACAGCATATTGGTGTCTGGTGGGCAGACCACCGTGGCCAATTTGTTTTACAATATGGGCGCCCGTAAAGTTGGGCTGGTGGGCTTGTGGGACTGCGTGGCTTTTGACGAAGTGGCAGGCATCAACTTCAAAGACCACGATGGCGTGCAGATCATGAAGGATTACATGGCTTCCGGTTCTTTCAGCCGGGGCAGGGAGTCGATCAATGCCAGCGCATCCATGGTGTTCGTCGGCAATATTAACCAGAGTGTTGAGTCGCTGGTCAAGACGTCCCACCTGCTGGCCCCGTTCCCTGAAGCCATGATTGACTCGGCCTTCTTCGACCGCTTCCATGCCTATGTGCCTGGCTGGGAAATCCCCAAGATGCGTCCTGAGTTCTTCACGAACCAGTACGGCCTGATCGTTGACTACCTGGCTGAGTACCTGCGGGAGATGCGCAAGCACAGCTTTGCCGATGCCATAGACAAGTGGTTCAAGATGGGCAATAACCTGAATCAGCGCGACACGATCGCCGTGCGCCGTACTACCTCGGGACTTTTGAAGCTGGTGTCGCCGAACGGAGAATACACAAAAGACACCGTGCGCAAGTGCCTGGAATACGCGTTGGAGGCCCGCCGCCGCGTGAAAGAACAGCTCAAGAAAATTGGCGGTATGGAGTTTTATGACGTCCACTTCAGTTACATCGACCTGGAAGATGGTGTGGAACGATTCGTCACGGTGCCCGAACAATCTGGTGGAGCGCTGGTGCCGGAAGGGCGCTTGCAGCCAGGCACTTTGCACACGATCAGCATGGGGTCAAGTGAGATGCCTGGCATTTACCGCATGGAGATCCAGTCCATTCCAGGTGGCGGCAAGATCAACGTGTCCGGTTCAGCGCCACGTGATGCCATGCGGGTGGCGTTTGACTATTTCAAAGCCAACTCGTCCAGAGTCAGCGCATCGATCAAACCAGGCGAACGAGACTTTCACAGTCATCTGGTGGAACTCCAAAACACTGGAGTTCCGCAATCGTTGACGCTGGCAAGCTTCATTGCGCTGTGCTCCGCTGCGCTCACCAAGCCTGTGCAGTCGCAGTTGGCAGTGCTTGGGGACATGAGTCTTGGGGGAACTATCGTGCAAGTTCGTAATTTGGCGGAGAGCATGCAAGTGGCCTTTGATGCCGGCGCAAAACGCATTCTGTTGCCGATGTCCAGCGTGACTGACATTCCTTCTGTGCCCGGGGAACTGTTTGCAAAGTTTCAGACCAGTTTCTATTCTGATCCTGTGGATGCGGTGTTTAAGGCGCTGGGTGTCGAGTAGCTGTTTGGCTATTGCCCCTGCATTGATAATGACCAAGCCCCATGGAAAAACAAGCGACTGAAGATCTAGCAACCTTTTTGAAGCGCCAAAAGTCTGGCCTTCTGGTGGACGTGTTGCTGGAATTGGCATCGCAATACGACGGTGTGAACGAACGACTGGCGCGCTTGAAATTGATGGACCGTCCCGACAAGATGGCGGCAGGATTTCGCAAGACCCTGTCTGCCTGGCGCCGCTCTAAAAAGTTTTATGCCTACCGGGAGTCGCCCGCTTTTGGGCAGGAACTGGAACTTTGGTTAACGCAGGTCAAAAGTGAGTTGCTCCCCAAAGATCCGCCGGCGGCATTGGCGTTATTTGAATTGTTCATTGAATCCGACGCCTCATGGTTTGAGCGTGCCGATGATTCGGACGGTTGTGTTGGTGACGCGGTTCGCAGTGCCTGTGTGCATTGGCTCCAGGCAGCACGTCGTTGCGAGAGCCCGGCGGACGAGTGGCCAGAGCGGCTCGTCGTACTTTACTGCGGCGACGAATACGGTGCTCGGGAGCCATTGTTGCGACGTGCCGAACTGCTGCTCGATGAAGCGGGTCTGCGCCTGCTGGTGGCTAAATTTGAACAGGAATTGGCCGGTGCGCTTGCATCTGATGCGGCCGTAAACAGTCGCGCCAGTTTGCCGTCTGGTGTGTACCGGTTGTCGGGCGCACTTTCGTTGCTGTCCGAGGCCTTGCATGACCCCGAAGTGCTGGTTCGGTCAGTATGCAGTTACAGCCCGAAGCCCAATGGCCTGCAAAAGGAATCGTTTGTGGCGGCTTACCTAAAAGCGGATCGACCCGAGGAGGCTTTGCCATGGCTGCAAGATTCCTGGGAACAATTCGAGGGCCGTCGCCAAAGCTTGCTTTCTGACACCTTGGCGCGGCTGGGGCGCGGTCAGGAGAGTGCAGAACTACGGAAGAAGTTATTTGAAAAGTCGCTTGCGGTGTACGACTACCAGCGTTGGCTTGAATTATTGCCAGTGGCGGACCACTCGCAAGCGCACGAACATGCAAGACAACTGGCACTTGTTTGTTCCGACCCGTGCGTCGCTGCGCAGCTATTGCTTGCACTCGATGAGGTACAGGATGCAGAAGCCAAACTGATTGGGTCGGCTAACCTTGTCGATGGTCGCCACTACGGCGCCTTGCCAGCGATGGCCGAAGCCCTGCTTGTGCATCATTGCTTGCGGGGTGCAAGCGTGTTGTATCGGGCACTGCTCAATAGTATTCTGGAGCGCGCCAACAGCCCCGCCTATGGACATGCAGCCCGGTACTGGTGGAAATTAAAAGAGATCGATGCCGGGTGTGAAACGCTGGCGCCTTTGGTTTCGCACGCGGAATATGAAGCTGGCGTGCGTGCAAAAAATTCACGTAAGGTGGGCTTTTGGGCGCGGGTGAATGCCCCAGGCGAACGCCTGTCAGCCGCGTTTGGCGCTGGCCGAATGAATACAGACTCAGAGTAGCGATTATGCACATCGCCTCATCCGTCCAGACCAGGGAATGCACCATGCACTGGGTGCTAGACGAAGGAAATACGTGGATTTAACCATTTGCCAACGCTGCGGAAATCATGTGGCGAGCCATGAAGTGATTCACTACACCGCGGAATCGGGTAGCCAGGAGTTCTGTACCAAGTGCTTCAATGCGGATGTTGCTGAGCGCTCCGGCATCGACAATTTTGACAACCACGGCATAGATCCTATTTCGCTGCTAGATGTGGCCGGTGTGAGCCACATATTTCATTTTCGGACTCGGTTAATGGGCGCGGACATGGTGGTGCTGGAGGCCTTTGAGTTGGAAGTAGGTACACCATCGGGTTACCGGTTTCAGATGGTTGCCGATCCATATGAGGACAGATTTACCCAGTTGGGTCGGCTGGTTCAGAAAATCCGTCGTTCATTGGCAATCGGCTACCTTGCCGATACGGCACATGGTTTGCAGATCAAAGATATGGAGGTGCGCGGTCACATAGAGGCTGACTTGTCCGATGAGGGTAGTCTTTTCGATTCGCGTGCGCCGATGCTCATCATTGATGGACGAGAAGTGACGTGGAAAGAATTTGGCCACATGCTGATGACCTTCGAGGGCTATCAGTTCAAGCTACAGATCGCAGATCCAATTGACGACCCGAATAATTGAATTTTTCACGAGCTGGCCCGAACCTTTGTGAAAACCTTGACGGTTTAAAAAGATGTTGATTTGTTTTTCATTGACACCACACAAAGGCGATGGGCCAGCCTTTTAAGGGGCCGGCCCATCTATCCACCAGGATGGTGGCGAACTATCCCCGCGAGCGGGGTGATTTGCTTGTTTCCAAGCCTCGTTGCCAAGTCTCTTCTAAATCACCGTTGTGGTGACGAAATATTCATTCCGATTACTCAGATCAAAACTAACTTCTAATTCACCAAGATGGTGACGTACTTCCTATCCCCGCACGCGGGGCAGTGTGCTCGTCCGCAAGCGGTGGTCACCAAGCATTTGTGAACCCCGGCACGCGGGGCGAAATGCCAAGCTCTCAGCGCTCGATTCAAAGCGGTCGTCCAGGCTGCGCGCGCAGCATTTTGTTCGTGAAGGCCCTGAAGACGGGGCATTTTTTTAACTGCCTGTTCGGCAGCCGAGAGTATGGCGTGACACCATTACCAAAAAACCGGGAGTCGTGCGATTTGCCTCATCAAATGGGGGCCAGCTAAGGCCCCCTTTATTCGGCACTTGCTCGGCTATCGGTTGTTGGAATTTGCAAATTTCATTCCCAGAGATTCAGCGATCTCAAAGACATCACTTTCATCGTTCTGCCCATACCAAGTCAACTCAAGGAGATCCGCTAATGCGTAGCGCTCCAAGTGAGAAAGTTGTGCCACTTTCTGAGCCAGAAACTGATTTTCATCAGCGTCATCCACCAATGCCCCTGCAATGTCGTCAATTGCATCCGGAAAGAAGATCTCATTTTGGAAGCAACTCAGGAGGTCGGCAAATTCCGCCTTATTAAATTTTCCGGCAAGCATGGCCCTTCCATGCATTTGAAGCGCTTGAAGCCGGCCGAGGGAAATCAACATTCTTTCCGTTTCATTAGAGAGCTTCAACCTGTTGTGCTCAGCCTCGTACCTTTCAGCCCGACTTTTGGAGAACATCGCGGCCTGTTGGCCATAGAAGCAATCGCTCGTGATTTGGGAAGCGAGGCTTAAAGTTTCATTTTCTGTAGTGCGCATAATTTTTCCTTTCAAGCAGTTTCACACGTGAAAAGACAAAGACGGTTGTCCATGCGCAGCATTACGCATAGACAGTTAACCAGCCGCATTGAAAGCGCGAACTGACAGTAGTCTCTATCTCTTCGATTGGTTTTGTTACTTCGAACGCCGGACACGCGTGTCAAGTAACGACTTGATAATGTTGGAAGTTTTCAGCTGCCAACACGAACTAGGCAATTTTTCGCAAGCCATATTTGCGCAGTGAAACCAATGGTCCCACTCATAATCCTTCAAGCCATGCCTCGGGACATGGTGTGACTCAACATCGACTAGTAACCTAATCACCGTGTCAGCGATTAAGCGCCCCCGTATATCGGGGACTATCTTTCCAAATTAACAGCTCGATCAGCCGCTTCATCTGGAAAACTGATCAATTGCTTACGCATTTGACATAATGAAATGTAGGGGATATGCGGTTTTTACTGTTGCAATATTTCTGCTTGTCCATCAATTAAACGAAAAAATGCGAAAAACGTTGTTCAAATACAACATATCGGCTTTTCGAGTGAGTCGAAGTAGATTCCGGGAAGACGATGGCCTTAAGTGATGAAGCTTTTCGCAGTACAGCGCATAACACCAAGTGCGGCACAGGCCCTGCTTCGGTTTTAATGAGGTCAGCCCTATGGCCATCATTGATCGTCTCAAGCAATTCAAAACGGCACATCGGACAAATCGTCATCGTCCTCGCCACCCGCACGTCTACTCCCACCACCCAGCCTGACCTTCCCCCGCATCCTCGCCACCCGTGCTTCAAGAGCAACCTGGTCCCGCACCTCTCCCTGCCACGCCTTCGTGGTCGCTGCGGCCTCGCCAATAACCTTCCACATTACCGCGGCCTCTGACTCGATGCGCACCTTGTTTGACTCGTATTCGTCCTTCATCGCATTTACCAGTTCACGTTGCCGTTGCAAGGCATCATCTGCGGCATCGATCTCCGCCAGTCGCCGATTTAGATAAGACTCACCCTCGGCAAGGTCGGAGTCGAAGTATTTTTCGTTTTCGTGGTGGACCGCCTGCGCAGCCGCCAACGCTTCCGCTTTCTGTTCGAGATCGAGATTGCGTTTTCGAAGTTCTGCGGCTTCGTTTTCTTGCTGATGCTGGCGATTGCGTTGTGCCTGCGAGCGGCTGACGCGGCCTTTGGGGCGGGGATTGGGGGACATGCGAAGCCAACCCATGGGATTGCCAACACGTTCCCAAAATTCGTCGAGCAGGTTTTGGCACCCGGCGCGATAGGCCTGACCTTTTTTGGATTTCACTGGCTCTGCATCCGCAGCCGCGTGCCCTGCATGCATGTGACGAACTGGGGTGCCACCGCCGTTGCCAGACTGGACAAGGTAGTGCCCATGAAAAAACGCTTCATCGGAGTGAGATATGCCACAAATCAAATTGTCTCCATACCAAGCTTGCATCGTCTCCGATGTCAGGGCCAGCCATTTCCTGCGCTTGTCGGTGTCCTGCATGTCGGGTTCAGGGTAAGAAGCCACAACGCACAGGAGGATCGGTTGCGTAGCTTTTTGCTTGCGGACGTGAGTCTTTCCACGGCGCCGATATGTCTCCGTTTGCGCGGCCGCTTTCTTCAAGAGTTCCTCGCAATACGCAGGAAGCTCATCAATCTCGAGTCCGAAAATTGACTCGGGGACGAGTTTGTTGGTGACGTGGTGAGAGTTTGCGGGGACTCGGATGAGTTCGTTAATCCATTGGGCAACGTTCCAAGTGTGAGTCTCAGCTCGGCCTTTACGGACTCGTGCCGGAATCTTCACGCCGACGGGTGCCGCTGTCATTTGGCGAATAAAGATGCAGCGTGGCGGAATGGCGATTTCGTTCATGATGCGGTTTCGTTTGTATCCGGCGAAGATTGCAATTTATCTGCACTGTGCTATCCGAATAGAGGAGATGATTTCTCGGATACAAGGAAACGGAGTTCCTTTGTATCCAGATGGCTGCTTGGGAGGCCATCGACGGAATTCTGTGATGCCGATTCGATGGTGGTTAACAGCCATTGCGCTCAGTGTGCTTTTGCTGCAAACAGTCTCTGTTGTTTCAAATGCTTCTCGAGCTTATTCATGAACCGCACGTTATTGACTGGGACGGTGCCCACAGAGAAATCGAATACGCCAGCGCGTTTAACCGCGCGCGCAATTTCGATTGGCTTTGCATCATTGATGAATTCGATGGTTTCTACAGGGCCCTCGCCACGTACCACCGACAATTTTTCGGCTTGCGATTGAAGCACGGCTTTGTTGCATTTGCCGTCTTTATCAAACAGCGCAGCGTCTTGATCTCGACATTGGTGAATGCCTGTCGCTGCCGTTTCGACATTCATCTCGAAGATTCGATAGTCTGCAAGAGGTCCAATTACGCAGGCAATTTTGTCCATTGCCTCCAGTACGTCCTCGAATGACAATCGCTTCGGAATTGCGTACCTGAAAGTGGTTCGAAACTTTTCTGCTTGAAGGGCAATTGCGGAAATGATCATTGCCGTCGCAATCGACTGAGGCGCTGTTTGATGCACATCGAAATCGCGATTTGTAATGAGCATGCTGAATGCATCTGTTTTTTCGGTGAGGTTGTAGTCAAGACGCAAGTCTTGATCCCGAAACTTGACTCCGGTCCTAGTGAGAATCTTAAAAACCTCACTCCCCAGATCGGAAATCTTTTGACGCTTTTTCGGCAATGTTGATTTGGGGAAGGGCAAGAGTGACGCGTCATAACCAGATTGGATGCCTGCTTTCGGAGGCAAGTTGCTGACAAAAACGTTGGAATTTTGGGCGGTATCGTTGGATTTCATGTTGGCCTTGAAGTGCTTAGAAGAGAAGGAGGACACACAAATACTTGTGCTCTTCAATTGTCAAGACTTCAATGATTTCCGGGGGCTGAAACGACCCGAAAACGCCATTTCAGTTTGGCTGTTTGCACTCGATTTCGAGTTTTTCGATTGCGTTCAATGAAGAGCTGTTTTCTCGCGTTGACGCGGATGTATTTGCTCCATTCAAATACATTCGAAATGGTCAACTACGCTATGAAAATCGGCTTTTTGGCAATACAGATCGTGTACCGGAGCATGCGCCTTTCCTGCTTTATCGACGAGATCCGTCTGTGACCGCCAAGGCAGGCGCTGGCCGTCTTTAGGGTGCCTCAGCCGTAACGCTGATTGATGGTGTCCAGGGCTGACATAAGACGTGTCGTATCGATCAGGTCGTCCAGCTCCAGTTCGTCTTGCTGGATGTGATTTGGCTGGATATTCACTAGCATGACGGAAGCCTTTGCCTATTGCTACCCTGACCGATAGATCGATTGCAGGCCCAACACTCATCCGGAACAGATTGCGCCAGTGTCAGCACGTGGGCGATGCTGCGGAACGATGACGAAACGGCTGTAACTTGTGGTGAGAATGTACATGTCATGCTCTGTGGGCGACAATGAAGCGTTCGCAACTGGTCGCCCCAATACAAAAAGCACTCGGTATTCATTTGATTGTGGTAAATGGTTGGAATTGAAATGAAAAAATCACATAGACCATGTAAATCACGCTGGCCATAAGTGAAACCGATTCAAAAAAAGTGCCTATAGAAATCGATAAAGTTCGAGCGTCAAAGGCGGGCCATGCATTTCATGAAGCTTGGGCTGCGCGCACAGCTCTTGAACTCCTGCCGCCGTCTACCGACCTTACCGCAATCACGCTTGAGGGTTTCGATGAACGAGATGAACAAAGCTTGGGTATCGGCGCGGTCGAAATTGCCGATCTTGTCCGTTACCACGGCGCCACCGATGTTGCCCGGGCGCATCGAGTCACAGTCGTTCAGTTCAAATATTCGATTGCAAGCGCCGAAACGGCAGTTCGAGCTGCTGACTTGGCATCAACTCTTGCCAAGTTTGCCGTCACTGATGCGGAGCTTCGTACCAAGCATGGCGATGACCATGTTCATGCTGTAGTCCGGTATGAATTTGCCACGAATAGGCCAATCCACGAGAACTTAGGTAAGGCGATCTCATTGGTTGTCGCAGGCACCCAAGGACTCGGTGATGTAGGCCGCCAAGCTGAACAAATCATTCAGGCTTTAAAAGAATATCCCCATTCCTTTGCTAATCTGCTTCGGCGAATGGAATTAGTCGGGAGCAAGGGAAGCTTGACGGAGGCTGAGCGTGCAATCTCAACAACACTTGCTGCATGGAGCGAAGCAGGGGATCCGGATGCGGAAAAACGCCTGCTCAAATTACGTAATCTCATAAGGATCAAGGCCGGCCCAGGAAGCGAGACGGACAAACGAGTTGATCGAATAGCTGTATTGGCTGAACTCGGAGTGGAGCACGAGGAAATTTTGTATCCAACGCCTGACGCGTTCCCGGAGGTTAAGGAAGTCATTCAGCGTAACGTTCTTGACGCAATTGCATTCCTCTCCCACGAATCTGGTCTTCCTCTCGTCATCCATGCTGCCGGGGGCATGGGCAAGACTGTTTTGATGCAAGGCCTCGCCGACCGATTGAGAGCCGATGGACCTGTGGTGCTCTTCGATGGGTTCGGCGCTGGTCGCTGGCGGGATCCTGCCGACGGTCGGCACCTTCCGGAAAGGACGCTCGTCCATCTTGCTAATCTTATGGCTGGGCAAGGCCTGTGCGACATTCTGTTGCCAGTAACGAACGTAACGGGCTTGCTGAGGGCGTTCCGCCGACGGCTTGCGCAATCAGTAGCGACGGCGCGGCAAACACGCCGCGATGCATATGTTTCACTGGTATTGGACGCGATTGACCACGCTGGGCTTGCCGCGCAGGAAACCGCGACATCATCATTCGCGCATCTTCTCATGCGCAGTATCAGCGTTGACCCGATCAATGGCGTTCGCATCATCGCATCATGCAGGACTGAAAGACTCGCGCTGGCAACCGGCGATACTTCATATCGTCCTTTTCCCGTTCCATTGTTCACTGACACAGAAGTACGTGTCCTCGTGGGGCGACGCGTGCCGGATGCTTCGGCTGACGAGTTGGCTGCTCTTTTGACACGGTCAGGTCGCAACCCACGCTGTCTAGACAATCTAATCACGACCGGGCGGCCGTTTGATCCCGTGACCTTCCCTGACGCTCGGGGAGAGCCGTTAGATCTACTCGATGTGCTGCTTCGCAAGCGTCTCAAGGACGCTCGCGAAACTGCACGGGCTCGCGGTGCAAGCGACGCCGACATCGATCTTTTGCTCGCGGGAATTGCCTTGCTGGTGCCCCCAGTTCCCATTAATGAGCTCGCAGCAGCACACGGCCTGATCGCGGAGCAGGTTGAAAGCTTTGCAGCCGACCTTGCCCCTTTGCTTGAGCGAACGCCACATGGCCTGATGTTCCGCGACGAGCCGACTGAGACCTTGATCCGCTCGAACTACGGCGCGAGCCAAACCGATCGAGATCGCGTTATCGCCGCTCTGCAAGAACGTCAAGTCATCTCAAATTATGCAGCCCGGGCTTTGCCAGCGCTACTCACTTCCCTACGCAATGCCGATCAGCTCATCCAACTGGCATACGATCTGCGTGTTCCCCGAGGTGCTTCACAAGTAAGCACACGTGATATCCGTTTATCGAGGATTACTGCTGCGATAGCACTGACGGGACAGCTTAACCGGCGCGACGATCTTCTACGCCTGCTACTAGAAGCGTCGCTCGTGGCTGCGGGACATGAGCGATCCGACCGCTTCCTATATGAGCATCCCGATCTCACTGCTGTGGTAGGCGACCCTGAAGCCTTACGACGGCTTTCCGCGACCAACGTTGGCTGGCCTGGGGGAAAACACGCCGCTCTTGCGCTTGCGAACGCCTTTGCCGGCGACCGAGACGAGGCCCGTCGCCACGCTCGTCGATCAATCGATTGGCACAATTGGGCTGCGCAGGCCAAACGCAGCGCACGCTTTATCGATTCGACGATCTCACAACAGCGGGACGATATTGGCTTCGCCTATGTGGAAATGCTGGCGGGCAATGACGTGCGTATTGCTGAGTTCTTCGCCCGTAAAGACGAAAGCACGGCCTTCGCTAAATTCCAGGACTTATTTGATCTTCTGGATCGACATCAACATTCCCTGCATCCGCCCGAAACGGGGGTCGCAACACGGTTATCGCATTGCCAGCTGCCATTTCGAGCACTCTACGCCGCTGCGCTCACATTCGTCGGTCGTGACCTGTCCCATGCAAGAAGGCTTATTAAAGCACTTGCGGCCGCTCCTTCTAAAAATGGTAAAAGCGAAGGCCTGTCGATGGCCTGTGTTCTGGCATCGGCACTGGCGATTGGGCTTGGCTTGGAGAGCGAGGCAGCGACCATCCTCGCTGGAGCTGCACTTACATCGCCGACTGTCTATGAATATTCAAGCCACTATCCGAGCGACCGCGCGATCCACGTGACCGTGTTGGCCGCCGGTGTTCGAGCCGCCTTGAGCGGAAAGCGAGCCGCCTTGATCGACATAGCGCCGGCAGAATTCATCGGGTTGGTACCTGTAGGTGCGCGATCGCGGGGCGCTCTGGCCTTCGAAAGGGCACTCAACCTGAAGTTGGCACCTCCGAAGTTCGATGGAACCAGACGCCGGCGTAAAAGGCGCGATGGTCTCGATGAGGAAAAGCGATCGAACTATTCACGCACCCTTAGCAACCGGATCTTGCCGATGCTGAACTACGCGCAGGATATCGCCGACATCATTCTTCCGCCGCGCGGGAGGGCGCGCAGGGAGGTGGTGGCCGCGGCCTTTGACCGGCTAGTCCGCGAGGTTGAGCAGTCATCCAACTATCCATATCGGGACGGGAAGGTCTATCTTGCGCGAATCGGTTTCCAAGTAATTTTCGACGTCGCCGACGCGTTAGGTTCGCTTGATGCCTCACTTGCGAAACACATGGTCGAGTGGGCGACGAGCGCCCCGGGCCTGTTAACGTCGGAACTCACCCATACCGTCGCTCAACTATCGCGCATCCCCCAATGCCATGATGCTGCGCTCCTCCTTGCCGGCCACCTCGAGCGCAAGATCCAGCTTGATACCGATGTCGGAACCAGAATCTCATCCTACGGTGATCTGGCTCGCGCAGTCTGGCGAGTCAGTACTGAAGAGGCTGCGGCCTATTTTCGCCGTGCGCTCGACCTTGCCGAGGCAATTGGATCAGATGACTTCGATCGCACAAACCACTTGCTCGAGCTGACCGGCCAGTATTCCGGTCCCGAACTTTCGCCTTCGGCGGGGCACACCCTTGCACGCATCCTTGAACTGAATCAGAACGAGGATGACAAATTTCCCTGGACTGAATACGCCAAAACGATGGTGCCGATTGCCGGTAGGGCGACGTTAGCTACGCTGGCGAGGCTAGACGATCGTGACGTCGCTCGGCTCGGACTGTCACTCGGCCCAGCGTTAACTGCCCTCGTTCGTGGCTCGAAGCTTTCAGTTGAAGCTGCAATCGCTCTGTTTGGATTGGCTGCTCCAATCGAAACTTGGACGTGGCATATCTCGGACTTCGCGTCGGAGGTCATTTGCCGCCTGCCTCAAGAGCGACGGGAATGGTTCTTCGATCTGCTCCTGGTCGAGATTGATCGCGACGATCAACTGTCTCCAGCAAGGAAGACGATCGAAGGTCTACATGACCTCGCTGAGCGCTGTCTTCCCGTTGCTTCCCAAGCTCGAATACGAATCGAGGGACTGCTCGCTCGCCTTGAACCCAAATCCGAATCGCACGCGATCATTTCCACGCCGACAGCGACAGAACCGCCGACCCTCTTTCCGGTAGACCTCACGGATTCAGACGATATCGACCGTCAGATACTCAACGAGGATATTGACCAGTCGGGACGGCGCTGGCCGGTTCTGACTTTGCTTGATTTGGCCAAGCGAGCAAACTCTCCCGCCGAGCGTCTCGGGTTTGTCCGCGCGGTCGTTGAAGCAATGGCCGCCACACTGGCCGAAAAAATCCTTGCGCTGGAGGATCACTTGGAGGCGTGGGGCAAGTCGTCTGCGGCAATGCGCGATGCGCTGCCTAAATTGGGACTGCGCTTGGCGACCAAGCACGCTGCCGAACTCGCTAGTTCAAGCACCGACGCATGGAGCGGCTGGCGGGGGTTGGAGCAATATTTTCATGCCGATCGCGCAACCCTTGTCGAGCACGTAGTTGCCGCGCTTCGGAGCACTGCGCATAGCCTTGGCGGAAATGCCTGGCTTGCGCTTGCCGCAAAGCTGGCATCGGACGTCAGTGCCGATGCAGTGGCCGAGGGCCTCGACAGGTTTCTGGCGAACACAGCCGAAAAACTGCCGACTGAAGTTGGAGACGGGCCGTGGGACGCTCAATTTGCAGTTCCGTCCGACGAGGCAATATTCGTAGCTGGACTTGTGTGGGCTAGGCTTGGCCACCCCGTTGCAGCGATGCGCTGGCGTGCTGCTCATGCGGTAAGGCGCTTGGTGGCGGCCGGGCGCTTCGATGTGATTGAAAGACTGATCGAGTGCTTTGGTTCTACCTGGAGTTTGCCTTTCGGCGATGCGAAGCTCCCTTTCTACGGAATGCATGCGCGGCTGTGGCTGTTGATAGCCCTCGCTCGCGTAGCGAAAGACGATGCTTGCGCATTCGGCTCCCATCGCGCATTTTTTGAAAGGATCGCCTTTTCTGCCGAGGTTCCGCACGTCGTAATCCGTGCATTCGCAATAGACATACTTCGCCAGATTGCTCATGAACTGGCACCCGAAGAGCGCGAAGTTCTTATGGCCAAGCTTGGCTCGGCAAACCAATCACCCTTTCCATCTGCTCCTCAAGCCAACCATCGCGAGTTCCGGTATGCCCCGAGGCCAGACGCCTCTCCGCAACAGGAGAATGGCTTCCACCTTGACTATGAATTTAACAAAAATCAGGTCGAGCGCTTATGCCGTGCTTTTGCCTGTCCAGGCTGGGAGGTGGAAGACCGCATCAATTCATGGGTTCGACAGTGGGACAAAAACGTTCGAGGAATGTCCGATTGCCCACGTCGTAGCAGCCATGACGGATCTTGGTCGTCGGGTTATCTTCCGGACCGAGATCCGTACGGAGGATATCTCGGATGGCATGCGCTCATGCTTGTTGCCGGTGATCTGCTGGCTACACGGGCGATTGTCGGCGAGGATTGGCACGGCGATGCTTGGGCCTCATTCCTGAGGGAGTACATGTTGTCCCGAGACGACGGTCTTTGGCTTGCCGATCTCACCGATCTATTTCCGCTCGACCTTACCAAGGAAGCAAACATGCCCATGCCAGAGAGTGGTGAGCGAGGAACTGTCCGCGAAGACAGTAATTTGCTGGCCCCGTTGCTTGGCTTGGTAAACGGCAAGGTGGCGACGGATTGGCTTCCAGTCGCGGGACGTTGGTCGATTGGACAAGACACAACTGTCACGCTTCAAAGCGTTATGGCGAATGCCGGCGATGCTCGAGCGGTGGTTATGGCTATGCTGTCAGCTGAAGCTTTCTTTAGATGGTTGCCAGACGATGAAGATGAAATTACTCGTCATTTCGGTGGCGACGGCCACACGGTTCAGCAATGGGTCGCAAAGACACCGAACATCGAGCGCCAACTCGATCGGCATGATCCTTATGGTGCTACCACGGCACTCGACAGGCCTTTCCCATCGCATTGGACGCTGGACCTGTTGGGGACAGTCGCGGATGACAATGTGATACGTCGCTGGTTAATCGATGGGAAAATAACATATCGCGCAGAAGCTTGGGGTGCTGATGGCGGACGGGGTGAGTATGCCTGGAGTGAGACTGGGTACCGATTGCACATCAGTCATGGCGCATTGCTTGCTCTGCTCAAATTGTCCGAACGTAGTCTTGTCGTATCGCTCACACTCCAAAAATATCACAAAGGAAAATCGAGCGGTCGTGTTGGCGACACCAGCGGCTTTACCCATCGGTCGTTGATGGTGGTCGTAGACGAATGCGGCCAGATTTGGTCGGCGCGAGGCCTCTCTCGACAAGCCAAGGAAGCTCTTACAACTCTCGACCCTGATCAACGGCGTGATTTCTATCCGCGGTTCCGCGCGATTTCCGGCCTGCCCGATAAATGGCTATCCCGCCGCAGCATTCAACCGATTGGCAATTGAAACCGAAGCAGACTTGATCACGGACTTGTAGATACACCGCAACGCCGAGATCGCTCATGACAAAAACTTTTGTGCGGACAACGTCGTGAATATTATGTTTATGAGCGAGCTTCTCTGGAGCTCCGCCGTCATTCTTTACTTGCACTCACGAAAGCCCAAATGGGCCACTGCTACGATTTAGTCGATGCGGTGCTCAGACAGAAGGCTTAACGGCGCCTGACCTGCCGCCCCAAGGCGACTCTGACGCGGCTGGCTGTTTGCCCAACGTGGCACTGGCTGTGGTCTCTGGCAGCGATGCAGCGCAAAGTTCGGCGCGAATTGCACTCGCGTCTGGCTTATTTTTCGAGTTCCAACGGACGATGCGGTAGCCCGCGCTTTGCAGCATCTCATCACGCTTCGAGTCCTTGTCAGAGTCGTGAGTGCGGTCGTCGAGCTCGATGACGGCGATGATGGCCCCGTCAAGTCGTCGTTGCGCCACGAAGTCAACGATTTTCTGCGAGAACATGCCACGCAGGCGGTAGTAGGCCTTTCCGTCGCTTCGCGGAACTGCTGGGTCCAACAGCGCCGCCATCGCCACTTGGGCGAAGAACCGCAATTCCGGCGCTGCTGCCTCGAGCCGGCCGAGAAACTCCAACTCGTTCGGAGTCAGTAGCGTCTTGCTCTTGAACTTTGCCCGGACAGTCTGATGGCCCGCGAGTTTCGCCCTCAACACCGCGAGGCCAATAGCTCCGGCCCCGGCGACGACGAGCAAGGTTATCAAGTTGGATGTCGTGCTCATGGTTTTCCCTGAATTTGGAATTTGGATTTGATTAAAGCGGGTCGAGACGGGGGCACGCTTGATCAGAAAGGCGATAGAACCCAGTCTAGCTCTCGAAGCAAGAATCCTACGGCATGCACGGCGAACTCCGCGTCCTCCTCGGTCGGTGTCCGGAGGCCTTTGGCGAACTGCTCGTTGCTCTTCCCGCGCGAGTGCAGGATGGCGATTGTTTTCGCGATGTTCGAAGCAGCGAACTTCTTCCATGGATCCGCTGCCAATGTCTCGGCCACCTTAGCCAAATCTTTGCGCAGAATTTCTTCGTCACCCGAATGTTGCCAAATCCAACGTGACGCGATGAGAGCTGCGGCGTCTCGGCATTGATCAACGACGGCCGAGGCCGACTCTTTGAATGCTGAATCGACGACCCGCTGCAACGACTGTGCAACCTCGGCGCGAAATCTCCCGTCGATTTTTGCTACCTCCAGCTTTGGGAGGATCCCATAGGGGGAGAGCGCTTTAAGAGTCAACATAACGTCGCCTGACGCCGTGATCTCCACGCCCACTATGCGCCAGGCTGAGGCAGCTATGCTCGTACCCAGCGCAAGCGTCGCGCCAAGTCCTCGATTATCGCGCCCAAGCAAAGTCGTCGCCGCCGCGTAGACGTTCAGCGGGCGATTCAGTTTTCCATCTGTACCAATGTCGTCGCGAGCAAGCTGCTCGAAAGGCAAGGGCATTACACGGCTTTGATGATCAGGGTATGGCGCTCCCATCATCGACTGATAGAGCCTACCGCGCCTAGTTCTGGTGACCGCATCGAACGAATCCTCACGGAAAAGCCAAGCGTGCGCGTCAACGCGAAATCCAGAGCCTAGCAGGTTCCAATCCGACGCTGCGTCGATGATCTTTGCCCGTGAAACTGTAGGAATCGGAAGTACTGGCCGATCGGGTGCGGAGCTCGCGCTTTCGTAAACAAGACCGGTGTTGTCGTCGATGCCTAAAAACATGGCTTTCCTTGGGCGGCTGGTGGGATTGGGCTATGGTAGAGCAGGAATCCAAGGCAAAGCAGATAGAAGGCGCAGAGGGCACACATCCACAGCTTTGATCGCGACTATCCATCACTGCGGCGTTGAGTGAGGTCTAGGAAAAGCTGCCTGCCATCGTAAAAAGCCAAATCCGCACAGCGACCAACCAATTACAGTGGTTGGCTTGATGGTGTTGGGCGCCGTGAAGAATGGCCAACTGGCTGAGCGTTGTTCGAGCTTTTCGCGACAGCAGGAAAGCGAGATTCAAGCACTTTTTTCAGGGGTGAAACTGAATTTGATCTCGCCTCGATCACAACCTCACATCACAATTTGCACGCTTCCAATGTTTGTGCCGTTTTCAACTGCTTTATGCGCCAAGGCGATCTCATCCAGACTGAAGGTGGCACCGATTTTGTGGACCAGCGAGTTCGACTCCAACGTTGCCGTCAATTCTGCTGTGATCATTTTGCGTTCTGCGTCATTCAGGTCGTAGACGAGAAATGCCTTGATTCCAAAGGAACCGAACAGCATGGCCCGAAAGTCGACTGGAATTGCGCCAACGCTATTTGAGCCGTAGGTGACCAGCGTGCCATGAGCCTTCAATACGCCCTGGCCTAAAAGCCCAGCCGTTGAAGCAAAGTCCATGTCAATAATTACATCAACGCCGTGGCCGGCTGTAATTTGCTTGACCCTTTCCGCGATGGCCTCGGATTTGTAATTCAGCACGTGGAAGGCGCCGGCCTCGCTGGCATGCGACTTTCGGTGGGCTGACCCGGCTGTTCCAATCACTGTTGCGCCACGACGTACAGCCAACTGCGTGATGTAGTTCCCGACCACGTTACCTGCCCCGGTAACCAGCACGGTTTTACCCTCCAGCGGACCCGCAAGACGCACTGCCTGCAAGGCCGTCAATACCGGGATACCAATGCATGCTGCCACTTCAAAGTCAACTCCCAGTGGGAGCGCAACAGCCTGTGATTGGGGGAGGGCGATGAATTCAGCCGCAGTACCCATTGGCCGCTGCCATTGACCATTCCATAGCCATACGCGCTGGCCACCCTTTCCGAGATTCCCACTCCGACAGCCTGTATGACACCCTCACCGTCGCTGTGCGGGACAATGAGTTCTCCATGCGGCAGTTCTAGCGCGAACTGCTGTTGACCCGTATAGCTTTATCGGTGCGCCGGATATAGCATGGGCTAACGCTTTAAATTCGGTCAGTGTTTAATTTCAGCCGCGCGGCGAGTTGATAATTTCTACTGCTGCTCGCGGCGAGGAAGGCTGACGCCTATATCATAAAAACGCCGTCGAACGAGGCGCACCGTTAGCGCTGCTACGAAATGAGCGCATGACGGAGAACTGGATACGGTTACGCGGATCTGCTTGCCAGCAAATCGAGCAATCATTTGAGGGTGCTTCCCTGCCGGATTTAACTCTGCACTGATTCCCAGGCAAATGCGGCGGACGGCAAAAAGCCCTTCTCGTTCATGCTTCTGCAAATTCATTTGATTTCCCTTGTACTGGATTTCATGGCACGCTCGGAATGCCTGGAGGATGAACCGCCAGGCACCTGATACTGCTTACTTACGCGGAGGGTTGTTTCCACGCCCGCCGCCAGACGGGCCGCCAGACTTGCTCGGCGCGTTTTCAAGGTAGATATTGATCATTTAAAACTCCAAGTCCCGGAATTGATGAGACGAGCTCCGCCAGCCCGGGACAATCGCCCGCGCAGCCCGTGGAATCTAAGGTTGGCGTTTAGGTTTTGGCTTGCTTTAGCCAAGCGGGGCGTGGCGGGCCCACTGAAATCTCTTCTTGGCAGCGATGAAGGTTTTTCCGAAGACGATCCTGTGTAACGCCTTCGGTGCTTTTGGCCCTCCAAGCAACTTTCCGCAAGTCTCCGGATGGAAGCTCTTCAGCAAGGTAAATGATGAACTTGACTCCCCCGCGCGGGAAGTTTGTCAAATCCATTCCATGAAGGTTCATTTCTCTCAGGCTCGGCTCCAGCACTAAGCTGATTTCGCCAGCATTAGACTGAATGCGCCACCAGCTCATGGGCATTTGGTGCAGATAAGGCTCCAGCGCTTGCCACAAGTCACTGCTCAGCCAGTTCGTGACCAAGTCGTGCGAAGTGCCCTCTTGGCGAAAGTTTTCAAGTATTTGGGGGGTCATATCTTCGATTGACCCGCAGTGCACAATCAGTGTTTTCAGCCAGTCGCGCTCGTCAAAATCTGTAGTGATATCTCGAGGCAATGTTCGGCTGGCGACTACAAGCCTCAGATTGCGCAAATCCTCCGGCCCCGCAGTCTGTGATTTGAAGCCCTTCACAAAATTAGAGTGCCTCTGGGCCCATCCCTCCAGTCGATCAATCCAGAAGTGATCCCACCAGGTAGGTTTCACCCAAGTTAATCCGGAACTTGATGGAGTGCACCGAACAAAACTGAACGAGACGGACAAAGCCGCATGACGAGGATGCTGAAGGCTGACGCCTTGCCATAAGCCGTCATTGGTAAGCAAGACCCTGGCGTCACTTTCATGAAGAGCATCAAGCCATTTCGCACCGGCAGTTTCGATACGATGCAGAACATCGCTTACGCCCAGGATGACCTCGGTCTCGCGCCCCCACTTGGTACTCTTGATCAGCAACCAGTGGCCTAGAGAACTTGTTGGACGGAGCAATTTCTCGACTGACCAACCAGTTATTTCTGCCAGCTCAGTGAAATCAGCCTGGCGGTTTTCCAGGTGTGCAATTTCAATGCAAGTGCCCAAGTGACGGGCAAGCTCATATACGGGCTTATCATCTCCATCGTATCGTTTCAACGCGTGTTTCAGTATCTCGTTCCGACCACCATCGAGTTGAGATTGCAATTGCGTCTCGAGTTCTTCGACACTATCTGGGGGTGCTTCTGGTGCCCCTCCGCATAGAATGGAGAGTATTTCAGAGGGATCTCGGTCGAGTTTTTCCGCCAGGACTTGAGCAATTTGAGTGGCGAACTTGCGGCTGGTGTCCCCAGTACGCTCGATCCGCTGATACCCCGTTTCTCGACTACGCTGCTCATTCACGTGCCCGAGTCGGTGATGAACTTCATCGGCCACTTGCTGCTGGGTGAGACCAGCACTCTCACGCACCCCGGGTGTCAGAATTGTTGTCGCATCCAATTCTTTGATGGCTAACTGCCCGACAGCTTCATTTCATGACCAGAACACCGCATTCACATCACTC